>JAZNDK010000015.1:0-90828 GCA_045588005.1 Alistipes sp.
GGTGGGTGCTCAGGTATTCTTCGATGTAGCCGGCACGGAGCGTAAGTTGGAGATATTTACCACACGCCCCGACACTATCTACGGTGTTACCTTCATGGTTAAAGTCGGAGGCCAAGCGGTCTTAGGAAGACAACACTTGAAACCAACTCCTTGGCTCACAGAACGACATGGCTACGATCCGACTTGGTGGGTGCTCAGGTATTCTTCGATGTAGCCGGCACGGAGCGTAAGTTGGAGATATTTACCACACGCCCCGACACTATCTACGGTGTTACCTTCATGGTTATCGCCCCCGAGCACGAATGGGTCGCGGAGCTTACTACGGAGGATAACCGCGAGGCTGTCGAGGCATATATCGCCGAGACGAAGCGTCGCTCGGAGAGAGAGCGTATCGCCGACACCAAGCGTGTGAGCGGTGTTAAGACCGGCTCGTACGCCATAAACCCCTTCACAGGTCAGGCAATACCTATCTACATCTCGGACTATGTCCTATCGGGCTACGGTACGGGAGCTATCATGGCTGTTCCGGCTCACGACTCGCGTGACTACGCCTTTGCTCGTCACTTCGGGCTTGATATCATTCCCGTAGTCGAGGGTGGCGACATCGAGAAGGAGTCGTACGACGCCAAGGAGGGTAAGCTTATCAACTCGGACATCATCAACGGCATGGATGTAAAGGAGGCTATCGACTTTATGTTTGCCGAGGTTGAGCGTCGCGGCATTGGTAAGCGATTGGTAAACTACCGTCTGCGTGACGCTATCTTCTCGCGTCAGCGTTATTGGGGCGAGCCCTTCCCTATCTACTATAAGGGCGATATTGCCGTGGCTCTTAGCGAGGATAAGCTACCGCTCACGCTCCCCGCAATCAAGGACTTTGGCCCTACGGCCGAGGGAGAGCCCCCTTTGGCACGCGTCGAGGAGTGGCATACAGCCGAGAGCTACCCCTATGAGCTCTCAACAATGCCGGGCTTTGCAGGCTCGTCGGCCTACTTCCTGCGCTATATGGATCCGCACAACAACAAGGGTCTTGTAAGCCGCGAGGCTAACGAGTACTGGCGAAACGTCGATCTCTATGTCGGAGGTATCGAGCACGCCACAGGTCACCTTATGTACTCGCGTTTCTGGAACATGTTCCTCTACGACTTGGGTTATGTTTGCGAGTCGGAGCCCTTCAAGAAACTTGTAAATCAGGGCATGATTCAGGGTCGCTCGAACTTCGTATATCGCGTTGTGGGTACTAACAAGTTCGTGTCGCTCGGCCTGAAAGGCGAGTACGAGACTCAGGAGATACATGTCGATGTAAATATCGTTCGCAACGACATCCTCGACCTCGACGCCTTCCGTGCATGGCGACCCGAGTTCCGCGATGCCGAGTTTATCCTCGAGGATGGTAAATATGTCTGCGGATGGGCCATTGAGAAGATGTCTAAGTCGATGTTCAACGTCGTAAACCCCGACTATATTGTCGATAGTTATGGTGCCGACACGCTTCGTATGTACGAGATGTTCCTCGGCCCGCTCGAGCAGTCTAAGCCATGGGATACCAACGGAATAGATGGTGTACATAAGTTCTTGCGCCGCCTGTGGTCTAAGTTCTACTCGCGCGACGGCAAGCTCCTTATCAACGACGAGAAGGCGACGCCCGCCGAGCTTAAAACTCTGCACAAGACAATCAAAAAGGTTGGCGAGGATATCGAGAACTTCTCGTTCAACACCTCGGTAGCTGCCTTCATGATATGCCTCAACGAGCTTGGCGACTGCTCGAAGCGCGAGATTTTGGAGCCCCTCACAGCACTTATCTCTCCCTTCGCGCCCCACATTGCCGAGGAGCTGTGGCACGCCTTGGGACACACCACGTCGGTTTGCGACGCTACGTTCCCTGAGTTCTGCGCCGAGTATCTTGTTGAGAACTCGTTTGAGTACCCTGTGATGATCAATGGTAAGCTCCGCTTCAAGCAGGAGTACGCCTTGGATATGACCCAAGACGATATTGTCAAGCATATCGTCACCACCGAGGGAGCGAAGAAGTGGCTCGGCGAGGCTCAGCCCAAGAAGATTATCGTCGTTAAGGGTAAGATTATCAATATCGTAATGTAAGCGTAGGGAATGAGACAATTTCTCTCGATGTCGCTCTTTGCCGGAGTGCTTATCGGTATTGCAGGATTGGTCTATCTGCGCATAGGGGGCTTGGCGGGAGCTATCCTCTTTGCCTTTGGCCTCTTGTGTGTGGTGATGTGTGGAGCACAGCTATATACGGGTAAGGCGGGCTATCTCCCTTATAGGGAGTGGCCTCGCCTTGTGGTCATGCTCACGGCAAACGGCGTGGGTTGTCTTGCTGCGGCCTTTATCGCCACCTATGCGGCTAACGAGGCTCTCGTCACAAACTTGGAGAGTATTCTTCAAGCACGCCTTGCCGCCTCGTGGCACGGCCTACTTGTCACGTCGATAGGTACGGGAGCTATCATGACTCTTGCGGTATATGGTGCGCGTCGCGGCAACTACCTGCCGCTACTCTTCGGCGTTCCGGTATTTATCATGTGTGGCCTGCCGCACTGCGTTGCCGACGCCTTCTACTATGGCGCAGCTCTCCTCATGGGTCGCGCCGAGTGGATGATGCTCTGGAGCTGGCTGTGGGCTATCATAGGTAACTATATAGGCTGCAACCTACCGCGTTGGTTTATGGGCAAGAGTTTCGAAGCGTAGCCTATACCTACATATAAGATAATAGGGCAGACCCTCGCGGTTCTGCCCTATTATCTTATAATCTCTATACCCTATTAGCCGATAAGAGCCTCGTAAGCTGCTGCATCGAGCAAGCCCTCAACCTCTGCGGGGTTAGACATCTTAATCTTAACCAACCAACCCTCGCCATAGGGATCCTTGTTTACGAGTGATGAGTCAGCCTCGACAGCCTCGTTGAACTCTACAACCTCGCCACTTACGGGAGTGAAGGCGTCTGATACGGTCTTAACAGCCTCTATAGAGCCGAACACCTCATTAGCCTCGATAGTCTCGCCTACGGTAGGAACATCAACGAAAACGATATCGCCAAGCTGTGACTGTGCATAGTCAGTAATGCCGATAACAGCAACATCGCCCTCTACACGGCACCACTCGTGGTCGTTAGAGTACTTCAAATTTGCAGGTACATTTGCCATAATAAATGTAGTATTAAGTTGTTATTGTTTGATAATGTCTTACTCCTCGGTCATCTTCCTCGGTCATCTCCCTCTGTCATCTTCCTCTTTATCTCCTTCTCTCTCCTCTCTATCCTCTCTCTCCTTCCTCTGTCTGGCCCCTTGTCTCGCCCCTTGTCTGACCCCTTGTCTTTCTTCTAAAAAAGATGCTACTATTAGAACTACCGCCCCGAAAAAAGAGGATAAGCTCTAATACGCAACCACAAATATACATCTTATTTCGGACAAACAAAAATTTCGTGCCACTTTTTTTTGCGATACTACTATATCGCTACTTGTCGCCATGAAACTTAATAGCCGCCATAGGCTTAATGTGGTTACGCTCGATAACTACCTCATTTGAGGTTTGTTTAGTCATCACGCCACCATCGCTACACTCCACCGTAACAGTAAAACCCTCGCTAAAAGTGATAGGCGGCAGCGCGATATAGAAGGCCTTCGGTTTATCCTGCAACTCGCAACCATCACACTCCAAGACCACCTCCTCGATTATATCGCCATCAAAAATAAGACTTCCTCCCACATCGCCGTCGCCACCTATATCGGGTGTCGAGGCGAGTTGAAGCGTGGCATCCTCAGTATAGATGTAGATACGGCCGGCAAGTTGCTCATTGTTGTTACCCCTGAGCGATACGCGCTCGACACGCTGACCATCGCCCGCCAAGTGGAGTCGCAGCCAACCGCATATATTACGCAACATCATATCGGGCTCGTCGCCACGAGCAACCATTATAGACGAGCCTCGACCAAAGCTATCCTCTGCATAATGTTGCGTTGCAGGGAGCTTCGTCTCGACATTGCATGTTGTCGAGTTTATCCAATAGTTAGTGTCGTAGGGGTAGAGTGCAACTATCGTGGAGGTCTGCCTCGACGATTTAGGGGCTTCGATAAGCTTAAAGCTGCCTCTTCGCTCGCCCGTATTACCCTCGAACTGCCACTTTTGATTGGCATTGCTAAAATTATAGACCGAGACGTAGTCCCCCTTACTCCATACGCACTTACCGCCCATAAGTTCAATGCGTGTACCCTCATCACTACCGAGAGAGAGCGTAAGTCTCTGCTGCGAGTAGAACTCGGCATCGAGACTCTTCACAGCAATAATCTCGGGGTCTGAGCAAGATGCAAGAAGCATCGCCAAGACCATGAAGATAGAGCTAAAAGAGCTATTTCTAATCAACATATTCATAACCCACAGTACCATTTATGGGGGCTACCGCTGTATTTACGACCTCGTAGTTACCGAGTTCGTCAGGGCTGCTAACAATGACTAATATTTCGAGGTTCTCGCGAGCCCAAGTATTATCGAGCACGACCTCAAAGTTTCTATATGCCTTTCTCTTATTAGCTATCGTACCGAGCGGGTCTCCCGAAATATCCGATGAGGTGTAGTGCGTTGCAATATATCGCAATGCATGGTTATAGACCTTATGCTCGGGAAGCGTAGCACCCTTCTGGTTGGGTGACGATATATTGTTTTCAAGAACCCACACAGCAACCTTATAATCTTGCGTTGAGGCCGACCACACCTCTACATCGATATCTATCTTTTCCGAAACAACTCGGTTACTAATCGAAATTCCGGCATCGGCACCTTCGCGCTGCAACATATTTTTAAGGACATAATCCATGGTGCTGTTTACGAAGTTGTTGGCAGTTGAGCTTACCTTATACGCTCCATATGCATAATTTGCCGTAAGCGTCGGATAGCTAAGACTGAAAAGGTTCATGTAGTAGGTATCGACTACCTGAGCCGCCTCACTATATGCCGGATCGCCATACCTCGCAAATGAACCACCGTGACACGTCACTTCGCTGTAGTTCTCGCCATACTCCGAACTCTTTAATAGTAGTAGTGCATCGATCATCTTGGGACAATACTGACAACTCATACCCGTATGATCGATTAAGAGCACTCGGTGACGGAATCCGGCAGGTATCGACTCTACAACATCGGCCTTAAAGTTGAAGGCAACCATGGGCGATATCGTATTACGCTCGATGGGCACAGGATTAGAACCTCGCTTGGTCATAATCTTACCGTTGCTACATGTAATCTCGACAGTGATACCCTTCTCAAGAGTCTGGGGAGGAAGAGCGATATAGAAAAGTCTCTCCTCTGCCGATAGCTTCACTCCATCGGGACAGAGAAGCACAACCTCATTTGGGAGTGCCGCATCATTGGCGTCAAGCGTCAAAGAGGCATCGCTCATCTTGACCGTGCCTTGACCGGCAAGCTGCTCACCCCTATTACCGCGAATCTTGATACTGCTCACCGTCTCGCCATTACCGGTAACGTGCAGACGCAACCAACCGAGAGCATTGCGCATTGTGGTTGTCCCCTCTTCAATAGTTGCTGTCATAAGAGCCCCATCCAAACCAAAACTCCTATCAGCATAGTTTTGCGTTGTCGGTATATTTACCTTGCAGTTCTTTCGGTTCGTGTTGTAAAGATAATCCTCTCTATAAGGATATATCATAGCCGACATCGTGCCATCGGCAATACTATTCTGATCGGCAGCACGCAGACGACCGACACGCTCGCCTGTCTCGCCTACATAGACCCATTTCTCAGTCTCGCCACTGTCATAAAAGAGTGTCACGCTATCGCCCTTAGTCCAGACGCACTTATCATCAATAAGCCCTATACGCGTATCGGCCTGCTCAAAGCCAACGATAAGCTCTCTATCTTGAGCGACAGGAATATCCTGATTATCAACAAAGACGCCCTCGGAACAGGCAGCAAGTGCCAACAATAGTATTACATATAATTTTCGCATACCCCCAAATAATCTATATCCCGAATGGTATAAAACCTAACCCTGTTATTCTCTATATCATATTATAATTATTCGGTGGAGCGGTGTAGAGTATCGCCCTACAACTCGCTCCACCGAAAAGCCTATTTAAGGATTACTCCTCGGCTACTCCCTCGGTAGCAGCCTCATCTGTGATACCCTCCAAAGGTGTCACCTGCTCTCGCTCGAAGCGGAAGGGGATGATCTCCTCCAACTCGGCCTTCTCCTCGTCGGTAAGCTCATTTACAGGTCGCTTGAAGTACTTCATGGCAACCTCATCCTTATACCAGCTGAAGCCCAAGCGTACCTCGCGATAGAGGCTCTCGTACATATCCTCGGGGAGGTCCTCATCGAAGATAAACTCCGCAACGTTAATCTTTGCACCCTGCTCAGCATCGCCACTAACCTCCTTAGCATTAGTTCTGAGGTAGTCGAAGATGTAGTTGGCCAACGAGCGGTCGTCGGTAGATTTATCCTCGGGGTTATCCGTAAATACGCGGTCGCCAACACGAATCTGGTTGTCGCCAATCATCTCAAAGGCAATCACCTCGCGCTTCTGCATAGGCTCGTAGCGGTCAGCACCGCCATCGAATGTGGCGGGAGTGCCAAAGGCCAAGGCGTAGAGCACGAACATCCAGTGTGCCGCGATAGCTGCTACCAAGCCACCAATGGTGTGAGCGAGGATAGCCTTCGAGGTAAGCTTGCGGTAGCCCAGAGCGTCGAGCATAGCAGTGTGCGTGCTCAAATAGCCGCTCCAACACATGCCGATAGCCGTAAATACCGCGATGGCATTGCCATCAATCCAACCCTCCTGAATAAAGCCGGGGATAAGACCAAGGGCTGCGCCCACAGCACCAAGAGCGGTGATGGGGAAGGCCATGAGTGCGGGGTGCTCAAAGCCAAAGAGCCAGTCAAAGAGGAAGTTAATCTGGCCGAAGAGCCATGGCAGGAAGCCTACACCCTCGTATGCTGCACCATCATAGACGCCGTTGTCGCCCGTCGTGAACGTAAGAATCATCACCAACGTCGAGATAATCAACACGCCGGGGATAATCGACAAACCTACATCGACACCCGTCTTACCACCATCGAGCAACGAGTTGAGGATGCGCGTGAACATCGAGGTCTCCTTAACGGACTCCTCCTCCTGCATGTCGCTCGCGTCGAGTACTGCGGCAAACTCCTCCTTGAAGTTGGGGTACTGCTTGACGATGAAACGCTGCATAAGGCGTGTCGATACGATACATCCTATAAATGCACCCAACAAACCGATGAATGGCTCAACGAAGTAGCCCTGCGATATCATAAATACGATAACGAGCAGACCCATACCGAAGGCCGTACCGAAGTTCGTGAGCGAGATAAACTGATACTTCTTAAAGTAGGTGCTGAACCTCTTATCCTTGGCCAGCGAGATAATCGCGGGGTTGTCCGAGAGGAAGGTCATCACCGCTCCCAAAGAGGCTACGCCCGGGAGGTTGAACAGCGGCTTCATCAAGGGGCGCAACAGACGCTCCAAGAGGCCGACAACGCCAAACTCTACGAAGATGCGACCCAGCGCACCTGTGATAACGCAGATAGCCATAAGATAGAAAACGGTGTTGAGCAACAGGTCGTGCGCCGTCTTCATAATGGTGTTGAGCATGTTGGGAAGACCCATTACCGAGCCTATGCCGCCAAATATGCCAACCACAATAGCGAGGCAGATGATGCCTCCCAGGTACTTCTTAATACCTTGCTTCTGATTCTCCATATCGATTTAGGTTTTTGTTGTTACAAACTCGATTCGCGCTTCGACTGCACCTTGCCGATAATGTTGTGTACCGCCTTCATAACGTCGATCTTCCATGTTAGGCCCACCGTAAAGAACGAACCCTTGTTGAGAGCCGTACCCGCGGGGTTGCCATTCGTACCCATGCTATATACGTAGGCTGCGTGCAGACGTATGTCGCGGTTGCCCTTACCGCCCAAGGGGTAGTACTCGACACCACCACCTACGCGCGTAAGATCGGTATTGGGCCACACACAAAGGCCCTCGGCATAGTTGCTACCTACCTTATCGTAGGTAACCTTAGCAAAGATATTCACACGCTGGGCAACGAGGTATGACACCTCACCCATAATCGAGAAGTTCTCGAAGAGAAGCTCGCGAGCCGACACACCGCGATTCATAAGGTCGAGCTGGATGGTTGCATCGCCAAACTTAAATTGGTTGCCAAGCACCACATAGGCATCATACTTGCCCGGAGCATACTGCGAGAAGTTTACCGAGTGGAGAGCCGTATAGAAGCCGTGCGAACCCATCCAGTAGAGGTTGTAGGCATAGTAGTCGGTAGCCGCAGTGTCGTAGGGGCTCTGACACACCTGAAAGGTGAGCGTATCATTACCCTTGTTTGTTGTGAATGCCACGCTTGCACCGAGCTGGAAGCAGCTGACATTGTTCCAATACTCCGAGCAGAAGTAGATGTCGATAGGTGCTCGGTCATACTCCCAGCCACCAATCATCACCACCTGCTTACCTGCCGAGATAGCCAAATTCTTAATCGGCTTGTAGGTTAGATGCAGCCAATCCATGTTGTTTACAAAGTCGCTTGCCGAGTTTACCTTGCTGAAACGCTGACGCCACGAGTAGGTAAAGCCCTTGGCAATCTGACCATCCATGCGGAGATTAAGGTAGCGCACCTTAAAGCCCGAAGCGGCGTCGATCTTCTCGCCTGCAAGAGCCTCGTTCAGATAGTCGAAACGCGCCTCTACACCGAGACGGAAGATGTCGTTACTGTCGCCATACTCGTCGTCGGAGCCCTGCTGAGCCGAAGCATAGCCAAAGCTTATCACAGCCAAAACGAGGCAGACAACTTTCAGTAAAATGTTGCCCACAGCAACACTCTTAGAGTTAGTAGTCTTCTTCATTATCAAATAGGTTTTTGTATTCTGTCCCAAATAATATACAAATATACGAAAAACAAATCTATTTGCAAGCCATTAAGCGTTAAAAAGTATTTGTTACGCTATTTTTTTGGTGATAAAAAAATATTGATTATCTTTGCACCCACAAAACGAGAAATCGTTGGACCCATAGCTCAGTTGGTTAGAGCAGCGGACTCATAATCCGAAGGTCGTGGGATCATGCCCCTCTGGGTCCACAAAGGCAGTTACTGCGGTAGCTGTCTTTTTTTTGCAAATCTTACAGCCTACGGTCTTGGTGAGTTATACTGGTTCACAAGAGAATACCCACCGAACCTATCTGACCTATTTGACCTACCCGACCTATCTCCCTCGGTAATAGGAGCGTTAAAAAAGGTTTTTTAGTAAAATTATTGATATAATTGGAAATTTTTTCATATCTTTATGCCAAATATTTGGAGGAGTGTCAGGCAAATGTAGTAACATATTCTGCGAATTGTTGGCTGTCAGCACTATAGCTGTCGCCTCGTTTTGTGTGCAGTACTTTGTCGGCGACCTACCCGTAGAGCTGTTTCGCTTTCCGCTCAACGTTATAATCATGGCGTTATGGGGTGTGGCTTTGGCTTGGCTATATCGCAATAGGAGCAGTTCGGCAATTGCCGCATCGTTACTATCGATGCGTGCAACGACTCTCGCGCTGGGGCTAATGATTGCCCTCGGCATAATCTTCGGATTAGAGCTATCGCCACAAACGACAGCGTGGCCGGCAGTGGTTGCTATACTCTTCATTCTCACACACTTAGCATTGGTCACACTTCGAGAAGCTCGCGCCACTGACGGAAGGCTTCGCCCACGCTTTATCCTCAACCACGCAGGACTGCTACTCGCCCTTGGCGCAGGATTTTGGGGAGCCCCCGATAGAGTGGAGCTACGCGCTGTAGTCGAGCGCGACAAGCCCACAAACGTAGCCTTCACCCAAAGTCACAGCACTACACTCCTTGACTACGATATGCAGCTCGACGACTTCCGAATAGAGTATTTCGCCTCGGGAGCACCATCGCTCTTCGAGGCCGATGTGCGCATTGACCAAAAGAGTGTTACGCTGCGTGTAAACCACCCTTACAACCGCACTCCGAGCGAGACCGTATATCTTCTAAGCTACGATAGCGAACGACCTAACGACGCCCGCTACTGCATTGTGGAGATTGTGCGCGAGCCGTGGAGGTGGCTATCGGTTGCGGGTATAGCTTTGCTCGCCGCAGGTGCAGTGCTTATGTTTGTTCAAGGTAAACCCAAGAGATAGGCGTATGGAGCTTGGTTGGAACATATTTCCCGTTGTAGCCGCCGTGGCTACGCTACTCTCGGTTGTCGGCGCATTATGCGCAGCACTACCTGCCGAGCGTGGCAGAGGGCTGGCTATCGTCTCGACTCTTGGCGGCATCGTAACCCTTGCGGCCTTCGTCGTTATGCTATGGGTTACACTCGACCGACCGCCACTTCGCACCATGGGCGAGACACGCCTTTGGTACTCGCTATTTCTGCTTGTTGCAGGCCTTATCACCTATTCGCGTTGGCGTTACCGCTGGATTATGGGCTTCTCGACACTGCTTGCCGCGGTATTTATGATTATAAATATCGCTAAGCCCGAGCTACACGACCATACGCTGATGCCCGCCTTGCAGAGCCCGTGGTTTGTGCCCCATGTCGCGGTATATATGTTCTCCTATGCGTTGCTCGGCTGTGCCACGCTCCTCTCGCTCTATGCCCTATGGCGACCGAGCACCGACTTAGATCGGGCTATCGAGCGAGTGATGAGCTCGGGTATCGCCTTCTTCACTATCGGCATGCTCTCGGGGTCGCTTTGGGCCAAGGAGGCGTGGGGAACCTATTGGAATTGGGACCCAAAGGAGGCGTGGGCAGCAGCTACTTGGGGGCTCTACCTACTTGCATTGCACCTTACGCCGCAACGTAAGAGGCTCTACTACGGAGTGATTATCGCCGCCTTCCTCGCATTGCAGATGTGCTGGTGGGGCGTGAACTACCTCCCCTCGGCCAAGAATAGCGAGCACACCTACACAATGCAGAAATAAAAGAAACGAATATTATAGGACAAAGTTAATAACCTAAAATATTATGAATATGAAGAAGTTAAAACTATTATTGGGCGTGACACTTGCTGTTGTCGCTCTCTTGGTTGCAGCCTACCGTATCGTAAATCGAGTTCCGGCCGCAGAGCTGCCGCTCGAGCAGCGCGTATTGGCTATCTTGGAGGATGGAGGATGCCTCAGTTGCCACTCGGCAAACCCCGAGCTACCCTTCTACGCCTCGTTACCCTTGGCTAAGAGTGTTGTTATGAAGGATGTGGATGAGGGTTACCGCGCCTACGACATTGAGCCCCTCATGGAGGCACTCCGTAGTGGTAAGACTCCCCGCCCCGTAGATGTTGCCAAGGTCGAGAAGGTTGCGATAGATAAGCGTATGCCCATGGCTAAGTACTACCTTATGCACTGGGGTAGCCAGATGACCGACGACAAGCGCGACATCATCGCTCAGTGGGCTACCGACTACCGTACAGCCTACTACGCCGATGGTCTTACAGCAGAGCGTGCCGGCGAGCCCATCCGCCCCATTCAGCCCGCAACAAATATTGACGAGCGCAAGGCGAAGCTTGGCTTCGAGCTCTTCCACGACACACGTCTGTCGATGGATAACACAATATCTTGTGCGTCGTGCCACGGTCTTAACACGGGAGGTGTCGATAACCACCAATACTCCGACGGTGTCGAGGGCCGCATGGGTGGTGTTAATGCTCCCACGGTATATAACGCAGTCTATAACTTCGTTCAGTTCTGGGATGGTCGTGCTCGCACCCTTGCAGAGCAGGCAGCAGGACCTCCCCTCAACCCCGTAGAGATGGCTTCGACGTCGTTCGACGAGATTATAGCAAAGCTATCGGAGGATAAGCAATACGTTGCTATATTCGACTCGATATACGACGATGGCATCACCGAGGCCAACATTACAAACGCTATCGAGGAGTTCGAGCGCACGCTTGTAACCCCCAACTCACAGTTCGACAAGTGGCTTATGGGCGACAATGAGGCTTTGACAGCCGAGGAGCTTCGCGGCTACGAGCTCTTCAAGGAGTACAACTGCGCAACATGTCATGTTGGAGCAAACCTTGGCGGCGAGTCGTACGAGCTTATGGGTCTTCGTCGTCACTACTTCAAGGATCGTGGTTTGGAGCTTACTATCGAGGATAACGGTCGTTTCAAGGAGACGCAACAGGAGAGAGATCGTCACCGCTTCAAGGTTCCGGGTCTGCGTAACATCGAACTCACATGGCCCTACTACCACGACGGCACACGTCTGACCATGGAGGAGGCTGTGCGCGATATGGCACGCTACCAGTCGGATGCCGACATCACTAACGAGGAGAATGCTGCTATTGTCGCCTTCCTGCGCACACTCACCGGCGAGTATCAAGGCGTTAAGCTCTCTTCGGACAACGAGTATGGCGTAATCCACGTTCACGATGACGACCATCACCATCACGACCACGACCACCATCACGAGTAGTCGGGCGAGAGGTTTATCGCAGAGATAAATATGCAGAGATAAATATTATAATGTAAGGGGCTGGCTAAGATTTTGGCCAGCCCCTTATCTCGCTGCAATGCAGTCGAGAAAACACCCAATAAAAACTAAAAAGATTCGATCTATTTACGGTAGCCACCCCTACTGTCACAGCCTATAAAAAGGGGCCTACCTTTCATGGTGCAAAGATGGAGCATTATTTCCGAGTCTGCAATAGCGATAGTTTGGGATATTTTGGCTTGACGTATCCCCTGATGTGGGGATTTGTGATTTACGGAAATATTCGTACCTTTGCATATCGGTTATACGACAAGAGATTATTAACGATGTAAACATCTAACGGACAACGACTAAGATGACATATAGCAGAACAACGGCACTCCTATCTTCAGAGATGAAGATTTTTGAACTAATAGATGCCTATCCCTCGCTTCTATCGGTATTCTCACGCCTCGGCATAACACTCCCTTTTGGCGACATATCGATAGAGCAGATGTGTAGGCGCGACAAGCAATCTACGGAGCTATTCTTGATGCTCTGCCGCATGCATATCGAACCCTCGTTCAGGCCACGCCCCTCGGAGCTTACGGCCGATATGCTCCTACCTGTAGTTGGCTATCTGCGTGCCACACACCGCTACTACACCGAGTATATGCTACCCCATGCCGGCGAGCATTTGGAGGAGATACTCGGCTTCTGCGACGAGCTGTCGCGCAATATGCTCAAACGCTTCTACAAGGAGTATGTGCGATATATCGAGCAACATTTAGAGGAGGAGGAGAGCACCATATTCTCGGTGGTGGAGAGTGCCGCAGTAGGTTCACGTCTAAGCCTTGCAGGTTTGGAAGTGCCCCACAGCGACATCGACGACCGCACTAACGATATAGCCTCGCTTATAATCAAGTGTCTGCCCGAGACAGCACCCACAAACCTGCGCTGCGCAATGCTCAGCCACATATACGCCCTGCGTGACGACCTACGACGCCACTACAACGTCGAGGTGGCGATGCTACGCCCGCTGATACTCCAAAACTTCAAAACCATCGAGTCATGAGACGCTACCGCATAGCCATCATAGAGCCTGCCTCGGTTATTGGCGAGGGCTTAGCCTCGATGCTCGCTGCAAGTGGCGAAGCCGAGATTCTCTTCTGCTGCCGCTCCATTGCCGAGGCAAAGAGTTTCACACGCAGCCACCACGAGGTGGAGCTGCTCTATGTTGCCGCAACACTTGCACCACAACTTACGGGCCACCCTCTCTTCGACACTGTGCCGATGGTGGCTATACAGAGCACGCTGAACGATAGCGAGACTATGCGACGCTTTGCCGCCTCGGTATCCATATACTCGACCACCGAAGAGCTTGTGCGCATCATGCACGAGACACTCGACAGAGCTGCCGAGCCGAGTTATAGCGAGAGCCACGACCTATCCGATAGAGAGCGCGATGTGCTCATACTCGTAGCTAAGGGATATACCAACAAAGAGATAGCCTCGGAGCTGAACATATCGCCACACACCGTAATCTCGCACCGCAAAAACATTGTGCATAAGACAGGTATCCGCTCGGTGGCGGGCCTCACCGTATATGCCGTGCTCAACAAACTGATAACTAACGAACACCTATAACACTATGAAATTTGAATTGTGTGCCTACTCCGTTGAGGCATGCCTTACGGCCCGCGCTCTGGGTGTCGATCGCGTAGAGCTGTGCGCTTCGCCCGCCGAGGGTGGCGTTACCCCCTCGTTAGCAACGATAAAGCGTGTTGCGGCAATCGAGGGCTTGGACCTAAGTGTGATGATCCGCCCCCGAGGTGGCGATTTCCTATACTCCGACGAGGAGTTCGCCCTGATGCTGGGTGACATAGCTGAGGCTCGCAAGGCGGGTGCTTCGGGTGTCGTCTTCGGAGTACTAACGGCTGATGGTCGCGTAGATAAGGCCCGCACACGCACCCTTGTCGAGGCCTCAGCAGGCATGGAGACGACCTTCCACCGCGCTGTGGATATGACCGAGAACTACGAAGAGGCTGTGGAGGATATCATCGCTGCGGGATGTTGCCGCATTCTTACGTCGGGAGGCTACGACAAGGCTATCGACGGCATCGAGAATATCCGTCGCGCAGTAGCGCGTGCAAATGGCCGTATAGAGATTATGGCTGGCAGCGGCGTGGTAGCCTCTAACGCTGAGGCATTAGCCGCAATAGGCGTTGATGCTCTGCATTTTAGCGCAAAGAAGATGGTCGTTGGCGATATGCGCTACCGCAATCCGAGAATATCTATGGGAGGCTCGTCGGCCGTAGATGAGTTCTCTCTGAGGGTTGTCGATGAAGATGAGGTAAAGAGAATAGTAAATATTGTAAAACGTTAGAGTTATGAGAAGAAACCTACTACTTTTATGCGTGGGTGCTGTCGTTGCCCTCGTGGTTATTTTTTGGCCCAAGAACGAGATGAGTGCCGAGCTGGAAGAGGTCCTCGCCTCGTCATCTCGCTACGAGGAGCTTACGGAGCTATACAAGAGCACCCCTAAGAGTTCGAAGCGCGACATGGCCTTCCTGCTTGAGAATATGCCCGCAGCCGACCGCGACACCATGTCGCTCGAGCTTCTGCGCGAGAATGTGGAGTATGCGGCACGCGCCCGCGAGGAGTTCGCTTGGGCCAAGAGCCTTCCCGAGGAGGTATATCTTAGCGATGTGCTCCCCTACTTCGTTGTCGATGAGGTGCGCGACGCATGGCGTAAGCAGCTCTACGAGCTCTTCGCCCCCGAGGTAAAAGATTGTGCGACGATGGAGGAGGCTATCAAGGTGGTTAATGGCAACCTGCCCCGCATGACAGGCGTAGATTACAACACGCTGCGAGAGAAGACAAATCAGAGCCCTAAGGAGTCGATGCGTCAGGGTATGGCCTCGTGTACAGGTCTCGCCATTCTGCTTGTCGATGCGTTGCGTTCGGTAGGTATCCCCTCTCGCTTTGCCGGCACAGCCTCGTGGCACGACAACCGTGGCAACCACAGCTGGACCGAGGTGTGGTTGGATGGCGAGTGGAGAGTAACGGAGTTCTACATGCCTTCGAAGCTCGACCATCTATGGTTCATGGCCGACGCAGCAAAGGCCAACGCCGAGGATCGCAACTACGCTATCTACGCCACACACTTTGGCCCATCTGACGATTGGTTCCCTATGGTTTGGAGCGGCGAGAAAGAGGGTGATCCCGTGGAGACTCTGCCTCGCACTATCGGCGCGGAGAATGTCACCGACAGATATATCGACCTTGCCTATGAGCAATATACCCGCCACTTGAAGGCAGGCACACACACCTTCCTCCGCATTGCCGGCTATGCCGACGCCACGAAGCGCGAGCACTCGGGCGACCGCGTAGCTATGGGTGTCGATATCTTCTACGGCACAGAGCAGATGGGCGGAGGTCTCACGGCAGGTCCTCTGCGCGATATGAACGACATGTTCTCGGCACTGCTACCCAAGAATTGCGACTACGAGCTACGCTACTACAACGCTGCGGGCGAGCTTGTGCGTCGTACGGTACACCTCGGCGAAGAGCCTCTCACCGTTGCCATATCGCTCAAATAGGATAAAAAAAAGCTGTTTTTGTGGGGCTGACCAAAAAAAAATTACTTGGTCAGCCCCTCTCTTATTCTCTGAGTTTTCATTTATTAACATTTTTTACTATCTTTGCGCCATTATATATATGTATAAGAAAAATCAACAATAAAAACTATAAATTATGGGAAGAGCATTTGAGTATCGCAAAGCGAGAAAGATGAAGCGCTGGGGACATATGGCGCGTACGTTTACCAAGATTGGAAAGGAGATTGAGATGGCCGTAAAGGCATCGGGTCCCGACCCCTCGTCGAACCTCCGTCTCCGTCTTTTGATGCAGAACGCTAAGGCAGAGAACATGCCTAAGGAGAATGTCGAGCGTGCTATCAAGCGTGCTACAGATAAGGATTCGGCCGACTATAAGGAGATGATCTACGAGGGCTATGGCCCTCACGGTATCGCAGTTCTTGTGGAGACCGCAACCGACAACACAAACCGCACGGTAGCCTCGGTGCGTATGTACTTCAACAAGTATGGTGGCGCACTCGGCACATCGGGTTCGGTAGGCTTCATGTTCGAGCACAAGTGCGTGTTTAAGTTCAAGCCCACAGCAGGAGCAGACCTCGAAGAGATGGAGCTCGAGATGATCGACTTTGGTGTCGATGAGTTCTACTCAGAGGAGGGCGAGGTTACCGTATATGCCGCTTACGAGTCGTTCGGCCAGATTCAGACATGGATCGAGGATAAGGGCTACGAGCTCGTATCGGGAGAGTCTGTACGCATCCCCACCGACCAGAAGGAGCTTACAGCCGAGCAGCGCGAGGCAGTAAACAAGCTTATCGAGCACCTCGAGGAAGACGACGACGTAACCAACGTCTATACCACAATGGCTGAGTCTGACGACGACGAGGAGTAAGCCGAGAACGTGAAAATTAGTACCTAAACAGAGGATTTCGTAGGATTATGAGTAAATTTAGAGAGTATAAAGGTCTCGACTTGGCGGGCGTTGCCGACGAGGTATTGGCACGCTGGACCGAGGAAGATACCTTCCATAAGAGCATCACAACGCGTGAGGGCCATCCCACGTTTGTATTCTATGAGGGTCCCCCCTCAGCCAACGGCACACCCGGTATCCACCACGTCATGGCGCGTACCATCAAGGATGTATTCTGCCGCTATAAGACCCAGCAGGGTTATCTCGTACACCGCAAGGCGGGTTGGGACACACACGGCCTACCCGTAGAGCTCGGTGTAGAGAAGAAGCTTGGCATCACCAAGGAGGATATCGGCAAGAAGATTACCATCGAGGAGTATAACAAGCAGTGCCGTGAGGCTGTGATGGAGTTCACCGACATATGGGAGGACCTCACACGCCGCATGGGTTATTGGGTAAATATGGATGATCCATATATCACCTACGACAATAAGTTTATCGAGACGTTGTGGTGGCTCTTGAAGCAGCTCTTCGAGAAGGGTTTGCTCTACAAGGGTTACACCATTCAGCCCTACTCGCCCGCAGCAGGTACAGGTCTCTCGACGCACGAGCTTAACCAGCCCGGCTGCTACCGCGATGTTAAGGATACCACGTGTACGGCTCAGTTCCGCATCCTCGACCCTAAGGCCGAGATGGAGGGTTGGGGCACACCCTTCTTCCTCGCATGGACCACAACACCGTGGACACTCCCCTCGAATACAGCACTCTGCGTTGGCCCCAAGATCGACTACGTCGCAGTACGCACCTACAACCCCTACAACGGAGAGAAGATGACCGCCGTGGTTGGCGAGCCTCTGCTCTACTCAATCTTCAACAAGAAGGCCGAGGAGCTTAAACTCGAAGATTACAAGGTGGGCGACAAGCTCATACCCTTTGAGGTTGTGGGTAAATGGCGCGGTACGGAGCTCGAAGGCATGCACTACGAGCAGCTACTGCCGTGGGTTAAGCCCGTCGAGGCAGACGAGAAGGGTAACTGGAAGGAGGCTTCGGATAAGGCGTTCCGCGTAATCTTGGGCGACTATGTCACCACCGAGGATGGTACAGGTATCGTACATATCGCTCCGACGTTTGGTGCTGACGACGCATTCGTAGCGCGTCAGGCAGGCATCCCTTCGCTCTTTATGATTAACAAACGCGGCGAGACACGCCCCATGGTGGACTTCACAGGTAAGTTCTACCTCATGGCCGAGCTCGACGAGAAGTTTGCCGAGGAGTGCGTAACAGCCGAGTATAAGGAGTATGAGGGCCGATGGGTGAAGAACGCCTACGACCCGCAGTTTACCGTAGATGGCCGCTACGACGAGAAGGCTGCGGCAGCTGCCGAGAACCTCGACATCTACATCTCTATCAAGCTTAAGGAGGCAGGCAAGGTATTCAAGATCGAGAAGCATACCCACAACTACCCCCACTGCTGGCGTACAGATAAGCCCGTGTTGTACTACCCGCTCGACTCGTGGTTTATCCGCACAACAGCACTTCGTGAGCGCATGATGGAGCTCAACAAGACAATCTACTGGAAGCCCGAGAGCACAGGTACAGGTCGCTTTGGCAAGTGGTTGGAGAATATCAATGACTGGAATCTCTCGCGTTCACGCTTCTGGGGCACTCCGCTACCTATCTGGGCTACGGAGGATCGCACCGAGCTTAAATGTATCGGTTCTATCGAGGAGCTCGTGGCCGAGATTGAGAAGTCGGTAGCCGCAGGCTTCATGAGCGAGAACCCCTACAAGAGGTTCAAGGTGGGCGATATGTCGAAGGAGAACTACTCGACAGAGGTCATCGACCTACACCGCCCCTATGTCGATAACATCGTGTTGGTGTCGGCAAAGGGAGAGCCTATGCGTCGTGAGCCCGACCTTATCGACGTATGGTTCGACTCGGGAGCTATGCCCTACGCTCAGGTACACTACCCCTTCGAGGCTAAGGAGGGCTTCGACCAGATCTATCCCGCCGACTTTATCGCCGAGGGTGTAGATCAGACTCGCGGTTGGTTCTACACGCTGCACGCTATCGCCGTAATGCTCTTCGACTCGGTGGCCTTCAAGAATATCATATCGAACGGCCTCGTGCTCGACAAGAACGGCAACAAGATGTCGAAGCGTCTGGGCAATGCCGTCGATCCCTTCGATGTATTGAAGAAGTATGGTGCAGATGCGACACGCTGGTATATGATATCGAACTCGCAGCCGTGGGATAACCTTAAATTCGATGTGGATGGCGTGGATGAGTGCCGCCGCAAGTTCTTCGGCACACTCTACAACACATACTCGTTCTTCGCCCTCTATGCCAATATCGACGGCTTCACGGGTAAAGAGGCAGAGGTTCCCGTGGAGAAGCGCAGCGAAATTGACCGCTGGATACTCTCGGAGCTCAACACCCTTATCCGCGATGTCACCACATCGTTGGAGGAGTACGACCCCACACCCGCAGCACGCCGCATCGACACCTTCGTAAATGAGAACCTCTCGAATTGGTATGTGCGTCTTAACCGTAAGCGTTTCTGGGGCGGCGAGCTCAGCGAGGATAAGCTTGCTGCATACCAGACACTATACACATGCTTGGAGACCGTCGTGATGTTGGCTGCACCTATTGCTCCCTTCATCACCGATCGCATCTTCCGTGACCTGAATGCCGTAAGCGGCCGCCACTCGGAGGAGAGCGTTCACTTGGCAACATATCCCGTAGCCAACGAGAACCTCATCTGCCCCGAGCTTGAGGAGATGATGTCACTCGCTCAGCGCACATCATCGATGGTACTTGCTCTGCGCCGTAAGGTTAATATCAAGGTGCGTCAGCCCCTACAGAAGATTATAATCCCCGTATTGGATAAGGCTATGGCAGCTCACATCGAGTCGGTACGCCAGCTCATCATGAACGAGGTAAATGTTAAGGATATCGAGCTTATCTCGGATACCACAGGCATCATCACCAAGCGTATCAAGCCCAACTTCAAGACATTAGGTCCTAAGTATGGCAAGTATATGAAGCAGATTGCAGCCTTGGTAGCCACCTTCACTCAGGAGCAGATTGCCGCTGTGGAGAACGATGCCGAGACCATCCTCTCGATCGATGGCGAGAAGCTTACCACGACAGCTGCCGACTACGACATCACCTCGGAGGATATGCCCGGATGGTTGGTTGCGTCGGAGGGTAAGCTCACCGTGGCTCTCGACATCACCATCACCGACGACCTTCGTCGCGAGGGTGTAGCTCGCGAGCTGGTGAACCGCATCCAGAACATCCGCAAGGAGTCGGGATTTGAGGTTACCGATAAGATTCGTGTCGAGATTGAGCTTAACGAGGAGACCTCTGCCGCCGTGGAGAGCTTCGCCGACTACATCGCTCAGCAGACCCTTGCCGTAGAGGTTAAGGCGGTAGCCGCACCTCAGGGCGAGAGAGTCATCGACTCTGACTTGGATGAGTCACCCCTTAAGATTGCTGTATCGCGCATATAGTCGCCCTGCAACAAGTTGTAGATCGAGGCAGCTACCGTCGGGTAGCTGCCTCAGATTTTTTACACCTATATAATATATAATGTGGGAGAGGAGCGAAAAACTTTTTTCTGCTTTTTTGTAACAATTATTTGCATGTGTCATATTTTTTGCTTATTTTTGTTTATTAAACTATGTATAACCGTACTAAAACAATACGATTATGGCAGAGGAGAAGACCAGATACAACGATTCGGAGCTTGCCGAATTTCGTGAGTTGATAGAGCAGAAGTTAGCATCGGCACGTGCCGACTATGATATGTTGCGCTCGGCAACAAGCAACGAGAACGATACCGAGGACTCATCCCCCACCTTTAAGGTTATGGAAGAGGGTGCAACAACACTCTCTAAGGAGGAGTATGGTCGCTTGGCTGCACGTCAGGTTAAATTCATCCGCAACTTAGAGATGGCCCTGGTACGCATCAACAACAAGACCTATGGCATCTGCAAGACTACGGGTAAGCTGATACCTCGTGAGCGTCTGCTACGCGTACCCCACGCCACAGAGTGCATCGAAGCCAAAGAGGCCCGCAAATAAAGGCTCACAACCCAAGGGGCAGAGAGAGGGGGGACAAGAGAGAGAGAGAGAGAGAGAGAAAGAAAGAGAGGTAAGAGAGAGCAAGAAAGGTAAGAGAGAGAGTGTGTGAAAAAGTAAGAGTAAGAGAGAGGACTGAGAGATATAGAGGGCTAATAAACAGAGAGGGCCGAGAGATAAAAGGACTTCAGAAATATAGATGTTAAAATATATGGCGTTCGCTCCACAAAACGTGGGGCGAACATCTTTTGTATAGCAGGTCAATTGCTCACAACCTATTGAAATGGCGATATATAGTGCAAAATATACTATACCGTTCATCCCCAAAAATTATCAATTCATCCCCGAAAATCTACCGTTAATAAAACTTTTGAAAATATTATTGAATTTTTTTAATAAAATAATTGCACGGTTAAAACTTTGTGCTTACCTTTGCAGTGAAGTTTTAAGGTTCATTTAGGTTAGTAGTTTTAGGTTGGGAGGCAATCGAAAGGTTGTAGCAAAAGATGGTAACTCGCTGATGAGTACCATGTTTTGTTACTAAGGCAGACAGCGGACTCGCTGCCATGTTGAACACCTTTCGAGGGCCTCATTTTTTTATTCTTTGTAGCAGGTTCTTCGCCGAGAGGTCGAATTAAGGCTAAATTTTGCATTATCTAACAAAAAATTACTAAATTTGCAACTTAGTGGCATGTATAACACCCACCATAAAAGGTTGCAACCATGAAGCACGGATATACCATAGGCTTTGATGCGCACTACGCCAACACCAACAATACCGATCTCGGGAACTACTCGAGGTCGATAATCGATGCGCTCGCAACAGCTGCCCCCCGATACGGATATATCCGAATGTACATCCGAAAACGACACCCCCACGCCGAGTATGACAAGCTCGCAGAGAGAGCAAACATCGAATCGATGGAGCCTGACGGAGCACTATGGCGCAAGATGACCTCACTATGGAGAATAGCGCGCCTTGCAAAAGATGCAAAGCGTGGCGACGTAGCTCTGTTTCACGGCCTTGCAGGCGAGCTGCCCTTAGCTCTCGGTCAATACAACATTCGCAGCGTGGTGACAATCCACGACTTCTCGTTCATACACCTCGCCTCGTTCTACACCCCTTGGAAGCGTGCATGGCTGAGAATCAAGAGTGCCAAGACCCTCTACCAGGCCGACCGGATTGTAGCGGTAAGCAACAATGTTAAACAGGATGCCGTACACTACTTCGGCATAGACCCCGACAAGATAGACGTCATATACCGTTCGTGCGATAGATCTATGCTGGGCGAAGTAACAGCTGATAAGATGAATATGGTGCGCAACCGCTATGCCCTACCTGAGCGCTACATGGTCACAGTAGGAACTCAAAGCGAGCGAAAGAACCTATCGCTTATAATAGAGGCCATGGCCGAACTCAAAGATAAGAGCGTAAAACTTGTCATCGTAGGTCGAGGCACGGGTAACAGCGAGAGAATAAGACACCGCATCAAATCTCTCGGCCTCGAAGAGCGCGTGCTGATGCTACATGGCGTGCCTACCGAGGATTTGGCAGCTATATACCGAGGTGCCGATCTCTTTATCAACGCTTCACTTTATGATGGTTTTGCTCAAAGCATCGTCGAGGCCATAACCATAGGCACTCCTGTCATTGCGACAAAGGGGTCGAGCCACGAGGAAGCGGGAGGGCCAAACTCGATATATGTATCGGCCGACAACCACCGCGAGCTGAGCGAGGCGATGGAGCATCTGCTGCAAAGCGAGGAGCTCCGCAACGAAATGAGCCGAAAAGGCAGAGAGTATGCATCGCGCTTTCGTAGCGAGGTAATAGCATACAACCTGCTTAACTGCTATCGAAGGATCGGTATAGACCTAAATGAGTAGAAAATAGGAATAGCAAAACAGAAAAACAGAATAATATTATATATTGCTGTCATTCAGCATTTTATGAATTTCTAAGCCATTTTTCAACAGAAACTTATGGCTATTTAGGCAAAAATAAGTATCTTTGACAGCTTTATTACGCTATATTAGCACTGCAATAGAGCATAAACTAAGATAGGAGTAGAGAGGAAACACATATATTTATATAAGATATGAAGAAAGTAACGAAAATCGTAGTTATGGCAAAACAGGTGCCCGACACTCGCAATGTGGGTAAGGATGCCATGACTCCGGAGGGTACGGTAAATCGTGCCGCTCTTGCCGCAATCTTCAACCCCGAGGATTTGAACGCTTTGGAGATGGCCCTACAAATCAAGGATCGATGCGAGGGCGCTGAGGTATATGTTTTGACCATGGGACCGCAGCGTGCTGCCGACGTTATACGCGAGGCTATGTGGCGCGGTGCTGATGGTGGATACCTTCTCTCGGGCAAGGAGTTTGCCGGCTCGGATACACTTGCAACATCTTACGCTCTGTCGTGCGCTCTGCGCAAGATCGAGCCCGACATTATCGTAGCAGGCCGTCAGGCCATCGATGGCGACACCGCTCAGGTAGGCCCTCAGGTGGCCGAGAAGCTCGACCTCCCGCAGGTAACCTACGCCGAGGAGCTTATCGACATCGGCGAGAAGGAGATTACCATTAAGCGTCGCTTGGAGCGTGGCTCGGAGGTTGTCGTATCGCCCCTGCCTGCAGTGATCACGGTGAACGCCTCGGCTAAGGAGTGCCGCCCTCGTAACGCCAAGAGAGTGATGAAGTATAAGTACGCTCTTGCAACATCCGAGATAGCCGCTGCTACCGAGGAGCGCAAGGCATTCATCGAGGATAGAGCCTATCTGCATATCGTGGAGTTTGCAGCAGCCGACGTAGATCCAGACCCTGCTCAGCTCGGACTATCAGGCTCGCCCACAAAGGTTAAGAAGATCGAGAATGTCGTATTCCAAACAAAGGAGGCCAAGAAGCTATCGGCCGAGGATAGCGACATCGAGACACTCATGCAGGAACTTATCGCGAGCCACACGCTCGGCTAAACAAAGAATTGGGTAGTATGAATAACGTATTTGTATATATCGAGATTGAGGAGCAGCAGATTGCAGATGTCTCGTTGGAGCTCCTCACCAAGGGCCGCGAGTTGGCCAACACGTTAGGTGTAAAGCTTGAGGCTGTCGTTGCCGGCAAGAGCGTTAAGGGCCTTGACAAGGAGCTTGCCAAGTATGGCGCAGACACGGTATGGGTTGCCGAGGATGAGATATTCTCACCATTCCGCACCCTTCCCCACACAGCTGTAATGGTAGGCCTTATCGAGCAGGAGAAGCCACAGATTGTGCTCTTCGGAGCTACACCCGTTGGCCGCGACTTCGCACCGCGCGTATCGTCGGCTCTACATAGTGGTCTTACGGCCGACTGTACCGAGCTAATTATCGGCGAGCACAAAGACCCCAAGACAGGCAAGGAGTACGACTCATTGCTCTATCAGATTCGCCCTGCCTTTGGAGGAAACATCATCGCGACAATCGTAAATCCGGAGTGTCGCCCTCAGATGGCTACCGTGCGCGAGGGTGTTATGCGTAAGGAGGAGCTCGCCACACCCGCCGCAGGCGAAGTGCGCGAGATAGAGTGGCAGAAGATGGTCAAGGATAGCGACCTTGCGGTACGCATCATCGCCCGCGAGATCGAGGAGCGCAAGATAAACATCAAGAATGCAGCAGTCATCGTTGCAGGTGGTTACGGCATGGGCTCGAAGGAGGGCTTCAAACTCGTACATGAGCTTGCCGACGTACTTGGTGGCGAGGTGGGTGCTTCGCGTGCGGCGGTAGATGCCGGCTTCACGGAGCATGAGCGTCAGATTGGTCAGACAGGTGTTACGGTACGCCCCAAACTCTATATCGCATGCGGTATCTCGGGACAGATTCAGCATACGGCAGGTATGGATGGCTCGTCGATGATCATATCGATAAATACCGACCCTGAGGCTCCCATCAACAAGATTGCCGACTACGCTATCACGGGTAGTGTCGAGGAGGTTATCCCCAAGATGATTAAGTATTACAAGCAAAATTCGAAGTAGAGCTATGGCAAACTTTTTTAACGATAATAAGGATTTACAGTATCATCTCTCGCATCCGCTGATGCAGAGAATCATCGAGCTCAAAGAGCGTAACTTTGCCGATGCTTCGCTCTACGACTATGCGCCTCAGAATGCGGAGGATGCCCTCGACTCGTATCGCCGCGTATTGGAGATTGTCGGCGAAGTGTGTGGCGAGGTTATCGCTGCCAATGCCGAGAGTGTCGATCATGAGGGCCCACGCGTGGTGAACGACCATGTTGAGTACGCCTCGGGCACAGTACGCAATATCGAGGCTCTGGTCGAGGCCGGTCTTAGTGGCATGACCCTGCCTCGTAAGTACGACGGTCTGAACATGCCTGTTACCTGCTTCGCTATGGCCAACGAGATGGTGGCACGCGCCGATGCCGGCTTCGAGAATATATGGGGCTTACAGGATTGTGCCGAGACCATCAACGAGTTCGCCTCGGAGGAGATTAAGGCCAAGTTCCTGCCGAGAGTATCGGCCGGCGAGACCTGCGCGATGGACCTTACCGAGCCCGATGCCGGTTCGGACCTCGGAGCTGTGATGCTAAAAGCTACATGGGATGAGGCTGCCAGCGTATGGCGTCTGAATGGATGTAAGAGATTTATTACCAATGGCGATGGTGACATCTCGCTGGTACTTGCCCGCACCGAGGAGGGGACAAAGGATGCACGAGGCCTCTCGATGCTCATCTACGACAAGCGCGACGGAGGTGTTAAGGTGCGCCGCATCGAGAACAAGCTCGGTATCAAGGGCTCACCCACCTGCGAGTTGGTATTCAACAACGCACCTGCCGTACTTGTTGGCGACCGCAAGATGGGTCTTATCAAGTATGTTATGTCGCTTATGAATGCTGCACGCTTGGGTATCGCAGCTCAATCTACGGGTCTTTGCGAGGCAGCCTACCGCGAGGCATTGAAGTATGCTGCGGAGCGCGAGCAGTTCGGTAAGTCGATCGACAAGTTCGCCGCCGTAGCCGAGATGCTTAAAAACATGGAGGCTAAGACTATGGCGTCGCGTGCCATGCTCTACGAGACAGCTCGTTTTGTCGATATCTACAAGCAGCTCAACCACATCTCTCAGGAGAGAAGCTTAGAGCCCGAGGAGCGTCAGGAAATGAAGTTCTACAACCGCCTTGCCGACGGCTTTACACCCCTTGCCAAGATGTTCGCATCGGAGTATGCCAACGAGGTAGCCTACGACTCTATCCAGATTCACGGCGGCTCGGGCTATATGAAGGACTACGCCTGCGAGCGTCTATACCGCGATGCCCGCATCATGAATATCTACGAGGGTACTACACAGCTTCAGGTTGTAGCAGCTATCAACCATGTCACTAAGGGCACATACCTCGAGCAGATTAAGCGTTACGAGGAGGAGAAGCGTAGCGATAACACTCGCGCTATGGGCGAGAAGCTCGTGGCTCTGCGTGGCATCTATGAGCAGGTTGTCGAGCGAGTAGAGACTCTCGACAAGGAGTGCTCAGGATATAAGGACTTGCACGCTCGCCGCTTGGTCGAGATTGCAGGTTATATTATCCTCTCGCATGTTATGGTGCGTCAGGCAACCGAGTTGGAGGAGTATGTAGCTCCATGCAAGGTATTTGTTAAGTATGCATCGAAGAAGATTGCTGAGGCTGCCACAGCTATCAACGAGTCGGAAGTTTCAGATGTAGAGCTTTACAAATAGAGGATGTAGAGACTATAAAGTGAATATGGGGCAGACTAAAAAGAGATTTAGTCTGCCCCTTTTTGTTAGGATAATTGGTTTGCTTTTTGCCGATAAAAGTCTTGTATTTGAAAATTTTTTTTTGTACATTTGTAGCCGGTATGGCGGCTTCGGACCGAAGTGTTCGGTCTTGGGTTGTGGGAAAGTAGAGATAATCGTAAAGAGTAGTCTCGACTGCTACGCGCCTGTGCGGCATACCACTGAAACGACCTAAATAATTATTAACCAAAAAGTTCAGCGTGGAGTGCCATGCTGAAAATGAATAAAATTGTAGAGATGAAATCGGATATTGAAATTGCTCGCGAAACGACCTTAAAGAATATTCGCGAGGTAGCAGCCGGCGTTGGTTTCCCCGACGAGGAGGTATTTAACTATGGTAAGTACATCGCCAAGATACCCTATAAGCTTATCGACGATAAGAAGGTAGCCAAGAACCACCTTATCCTTGTAACGGCTATCACAGCAACAAAGGCGGGTGTTGGTAAGACCACCGTAAGCATCGGCCTCGGCATGGGTCTTAACCACATTGGCAAGAAGGCTATCATCGCTCTGCGTGAGCCCTCGCTCGGTCCTTGCTTCGGCATGAAGGGTGGAGCTACGGGTGGTGGCTACGCTCAGGTGCTCCCCTCGGAGGATATCAACCTCCACTTTACAGGCGACTTCCACGCCATAACCTCGGCCAACAACCTTATCGCTGCACTCTTAGACAACTATCTATACCACAACCGCTCGAAGCAGGTGGGCTTGAAGAAGGTGATGTGGCGTCGTGTACTCGACATGAACGACCGCTCGTTGCGCAACATTGTGTCGGGTCTTGGCGGCTCGGCTAACGGCATACCTACAGAGACAGGCTTCGACATCACTCCTGCATCAGAGATTATGGCTATCCTCTGCCTTGCCCGCAATGTCGATGACCTCTATGCGCGTATCGGCCGCATCGTTCTCGGTGTGCGCTACGACGACACCCCCTTCACGGTCAATGACCTTGGCGTAACGGGTGCTGTGGTAGCCCTCTTAAAGGATGCTATCAACCCCAACCTTGTGCAGACTACCGAGCACAACCCCGTGATTATCCACGGTGGTCCCTTCGCCAACATTGCCCATGGTTGTAACTCTGTAATAGCTACGCGTATGGCTATGTCGTGGGCCGACTATACCGTTACCGAGGCAGGTTTTGGTGCTGACCTTGGCGCAGAGAAGTTCCTCGATATCAAATGCCGCCAGGCAGGTCTCAAACCCGACCTCACGGTATTGGTAGCCTCGACCCTCGCCTTGAAGATGCACGGTGGCGTGGCCGAGACCGAGATTAAGCTTCCCAATGCCGAGGGTCTTAAACAGGGCTTCGCCAACCTCGACCGCCATGTGGCTAACCTACGCAAGTTCGGCCAGACGGTGCTCGTATGCTTCAACCGCTTTGCCAGCGATACCGACGACGAGATCGCTATGGTCATCGACCACTGCGAGAAGCTCGGCGTGCGCTGCGTGATTAACAACGCCTATGCCGAGGGTGGTGCGGGTGCTGCCGAGTTGGCTCAGGCAGCCGTTGAGCTCATCGAGACACAACCATCAGCACCTATCAACTTTGCCTATGACCTTGAAGATAGCCTCAAAGATAAGATTACGAAGGTGGCTAAGAATATCTATGGCGCAGGCTCGGTTGTATTTGGCCCTCGTGCTCAGAAGGAGATTGCTCTACTCGAGAAGTGGGGCATGGGAAATCTCCCTGTATGTATCGCCAAGACACAGTTCTCGTTCAGTGCCGACGCTAAGCGTTATGGTAGCGTTGAAGGCTTCGAGATCAACATCAAGGATATCGAGCTCAATGCCGGTTCGGGCTTTGTTGTAGCTCTTGCTGGCGATATTATGCGCATGCCCGGTCTTAGCAAGACTCCTCAGGCAGGTAATATCCGTCTTGCCGAGGATGGCAATGTAGAGGGTATCGTTTAACCCGATGCATAGAGAGGTCTTATGCAACCTCGAAACTATTGGCTTGGATGGGAGCTATCCCCATCTAAGCCTTTTTTATCTCGACAACCGATAATGCAACTTTGCAGAGCGAGAAAAAAGTATTAACTTTACACCACGTTGAAGTATTAACCTAAAATGAGATATTATGAGAGTTTATAGAGCACTATCGCTACTGCTTGTAGCACTTACAGCCATAGCCATAGGCTGCACCCCCGAGAATGTGCCTACGCCGCCACCTACGCCCGAAGAGCCCAAGCCGGCATTCGAAGCCGAGATTACAAAGGTGGGGCGAACAACCATGGAGTTCAGCGTAACACCCTTAGACCCCGATGCCGACTACTTTATCTATGTTATGGAGTGTACCGAGGCTGACGACTTCACAAAAGACGAATATATCGTTGCAACCATATATCAGGAGCTTAGCGACAAGGCCGCATCCGAGGGTAAGCTCTTTACGGAGTATATGGCCGAGTGGGTTGATCGTGGCTCTGTCGAGGGCAGCTTCAGCGGTCTTAGCCTCGACACGGAGTACTACCTCCTAATCTTTGGTGTTGATGCTGCGGCCGAGTACGAACTCTCAACCGAGCTATATCGCTTCCCCTTTCGCACGCTCAGTGTCGAGCAGTCAGAGGCGGGCTTCGAGGTAAAAACAACGGTTGTAAACAACAGCGTAACCTTCAACGTTAAGCCCGACGATCCATCTATGAGCTGGCATCTGTTCAGCGTCACGCGCGCCATGCTCGAGGAATATACCTCGCCAGAGGGAGAGGTTGGTTGGAGCGAGGATTACTTCTTCTCGATGTACTTCCAAGACGAGATTAACAACATGCTACAGAGTGGTTATAGCCAAGAGGAGGTTATCCGCATGCTTATATTTAGTGGCGAATTGGAGCTCACGGCAAGTGGCCTGAACGCCAACACCGAGTATGCCTATATGGTTGCAGGCCTCACGCTCGACGAGGAGGGCCTCTTCATCACTACGGGCGTAACAACGGGCTACTACACCACCGGCGATGCGGCTCTCTCGGATATGACCTTCGAGATTGAGGTGTTCGATATCGGTCAGATGAGTGCGTCGTTTACAATTACGCCGAGCAATAACACCGATAAGTATTGTGCTCTTGTAGCTCCGTGGGATGGGATTACCGAGGCTGATGCGATGATGCATATGATTGTCGATCAGTGGGGCGGCTGGATGTCTGTAATGGCTAACGACCGAGGTCCTATCATACATACCGACTTCAAGCTTCCCGCAGCAGGCACCGATTACTATATCATAGCCTTTGGCTACGACGGCGGCATCACCACCGAGGCATACATGGCAACCTTCCGCACGCTCGATGGCGGCAAGCCCGAAGATGCACAATTCGAGATGAGTGCCTCGAATATCTCGCCATACGGCTTCGACATAAAAATCGTATCGTCTGATCCAACGATATATTACACTTTGGGTGTATGTACCCCCGAAGAGTATGACGAGGAGCTCTTTGTGCAGCTCGAGGAGGAGAACTTCGAATATATCTTCACCGAGTCGCAGGGCTTCAACCCGAGTATCACACGCGCCGAGATTTTCGACCAATACTACTATAACGACAACACGCATCTCAGCGTCTCGGGCGTAGCTCCCGAAACGGAGTTTATGGGTTACATCTATATCTTCGATATCGCGAGCGGTAAGATTCTACGCTGCATAACCTTCGAGGAGCTTACACGCACCTCGGCACTCGGCAGCGTAACGCCCACTATCGAGCTTGTAGGCTACTACTCGGGCGACGAGGAGGCCGGCTCGATATTTGGCGAGCCTGCAGCGACTAAGGGCAAGGCTATCACCGTTGTCAAGTATAGCAACCTCGACGGGGCACGCACACTCTTTACCACGATGGTTGGCGACGACTGCACAAATGCCACCGCCTTCCCCGATGCCGAGCTTTGGGGTCTCACAGCGGGTCTTTGGCGCACATGTAAGGTTAGCCAGCCCTACACCTTCTATACCGCCGAGTGGGCATACCCGCAGACGGCTCTAAGCTATGCCGTTGATACCTCGGGGGCTCCGGGCCGAATTGCCAGACTATATACCGAGGCAACAGCCGAGGAGAAACGACCTATCGAGGAGCTTCGTCAGCTATACGAGGAGCTCAACTCTACGACAAGTGCTCTATCGATAGAGTCGGTAGTCATTGGCGACAAACTCGCGACGTTAAGCACCTCGTGGCGCACAACACCCGACGTAAAGCCTACACAACAGAGTTCTATGCCGCGCCTACTGTAAACCTACGGGGCTGACTAAAATGAATTTAGTCAGCCCCGTATTGTGTCTGGATGGTGAATAAACTAAGCGTTGCCCTTATTGCCGAAAGGCTCAATAACGGGCTGCTTGGTGTGGATATTGATCTTGCCGAAGCTACTCTCGTAACGCGTCACATTCTCCTGCAACGAGAGCAGAAGTCGCTTAGCGTGCTCGGGAGTGAGTACCACACGGCTCTTAACGCGTGCCTTGGGTAGGCCCGGAAGCATAGTTGCAAAGTCGAGGATAAACTCCGATGTAGAGTGGGCGATGATAGCCAAATTGCAGTAGTTGCCCTGAGCAACCTGTTCGTCGAGTTGTATCTCGATACCTGTCTTCTTATTCTCTGTCATAGTGGTTATATCTTTTGATGTTAATTCTTCGGTAAAGGTATAAAATTTATTCGAGTACTCAAAATCATGGCACAGGGTCGTAGCCACTGCCTCCCCACGGATGACACCTGAGCAACCTGCGCACCGTAAGGTAAAGACCCTTAATCGGACCATGCTTACGCAGTGCCTCGATAGCGTATTGCGAGCAGGTGGGGGTAAAACGACACGAAGCGGGCTTCAATGGCGAGAGTGCCAGCTGATAGAATCTCACCAAGGCTATCAACGGCAGGGCGACAAGGCGTTTAATAACGCGTAGCAACTCTTTCAAGAATTCTACAAATGGCATGCTCAATACTCTTATATGGCAATATCTCCTTTGTCGAATATACCAGCGCAAGATCTATCTGCTTGCCGCGCTCGGCCGCCTGAGCCACAAGCTGACTCTTATTCTGTCGGTAGGCCTCCCTCATGCGTCGTTTGAGCAGATTGCGCTTGTTTGCCCTCTTGTGGTAACGCTTAGGTACCGAGACCAGAACCTCGACGCCCGAGCCCTCTCCCTCGTCGCAATAGGTCGTATAGCGAAACGGGAAGATAAAGTCGGACTCCCCCTCCGCAAATAGGCGACGTAGGGCTGTGAGCGAGTGAAGACGCTCCGCCTTGGGAAGTGCCGAGGGGCTATTCATAGGTTACTGCGCAATCTTCTTAGTGGCACGCACACGCGTCTTCTTCTGGAGCTTGGTCTGCTGTGCACGGATAAACTCCTCCTTATCGGGATTCTCCTTTAACTCGGCATCCTCAACCTCCTTACCCTCCTCTAACTGACGGCAATAGATGTCCAAAGCCTTAACCATCGAGGGTGCTACTGGCGAGGGAGCCGAGGCCTTAACTTTAAGGCCCGCATCCTTAGCGGCACGCAACGTAGCCTCGCCAAAGGTTGCGACAATAGGTATGCGCTCCACATCGAAGTTCTCGGTGAGAGCCTTAACCTCGGCCGGCGAGTAGAGAGCAATGATATCGTAGCTCTCGGGGTTGAGCTCCGACATATCGGCAGCCACCGTACGAGCAAAGACCACGGGCGACACTTTTAGCTTGAGTTTTGCAAGGGCCTCCGGCAACTCGGGCTTGTAGGGCTCGGTGAGCGCGAGGATAAACTTCTCGTCTTTGTGCTTAACGATAAGCTCAAGAAGCGAGTTGAAGGTACCATCGGCAAACGAAATCTTACGCTTGCGATAGATGATATACTTCTGCAAGTATAGAGCCACAGCCTCGGTGTTACAAATATACTTCATCGTCTCGGGGACAGTGATTCGGGCCTCCTCGCAGATGCGGAAGAAGCTGTCGATGGTAGTGCGCGACGAGAATATCATTGTCGAGTGCTCAAGAATCTCCGTACGCTGCGCACGGAACTCTTTGAGCGACACGCCCACCACACGGATAAGAGACTTGTAATCTATCTCGAGGTTATGCTTTTCAGAAAATTCGTAAAAAGGCGACTTTTCTAATACAGCCGGCTTGGGCTGCGAGACTAAAATCTTATTTACTTTCAAGACTTACGCTTTTATTTCTTATTCTAATATACCCACAAAAACTATCGCATCACAAGTGCTAATAAGCACAATATTACCACGTAACACCCTGCTAATCAAAACACTAAACCCGCGGCCGCTACCCCACCATCTTGGTTATCCAAACAGCTACGAAGCTCGCCGGCAGCAAAATTGCGGTGCAAAGGTACAAAAACCAATGAAATATTGAAATTTTTTTTTCAAGAAAGAACATAAAAGTATCTTTCAAATAGACTGCTACAAAGAAGAATAGCATCACGACAAGGGGTAATGCAACCACCTCGGCCAGATTAGCGGGAGCTACCAACCACACCGCCGTAGGCAGAAAGAGCACTACAACACAGCGCACAAAGTTGATATAGCCTATCGATAGCAGAGTTTTTGTTGTATTCGAGCGCGTTGTCCATGCTAAAAGAGCATGCAGAAGGATTGACCATAGCAGGATAGCCAATACAATAAGCACAGCAACCAACGAGAGGTACGACGACAGCGGGTGCTCATATAGTTCGGCCGTGGCAGGGAGATAGTCATCCACCAAACGGACCGAGACTAACGCTACGGTCACAATACCCATTATTGCCGCAGTGAGCTTAAAGCGCGAGATAGGCAACTCACCACCGGCGTAGGCCATATCCTGCTCGCTGCGACGATAATCGAGAAATCCACCCCATATCGAACCTATAAAGTGCCACGATCGTAGCAACATATAGCCATAGACCACTACAAAACCTACAACAAGGAAGTGAAAGAGCGGCTCGCCGACCAACGAAGGCTCCAAAGCAGGAGGTAGCTCCCCCGCCGCCATATACGAGGTATCGCCAAAGAGCTCTCCCACCGTAGCCTCGCGGTAGCCACCCCCTGCAACATCACCGTCGCAGAGCACCGACCTGCGACCAAAGAGCTCTCTCGCCGTAGCCGTACGATAGACCGTGCTATCTACTATTGTTGCCAAACTATCCATTCTCCACACTTCGTTTCAGGGTTATGCGTATTGTCGTGCCACGCCCAATCTCGGAGCGTACAACAGCGATACGGCCTCCATGATACTCCTCGATAATACGACGCGACAGCGAAAGGCCCAAGCCCCAGCCTCGTGTCTTAGTCGTAAAGCCGGGCTCGAAAATGCGTGTCCAGCTACTCTTAGCTATACCCTTACCCGTATCACTAACCTCGACATATACCTCTTTTTCGCTCTCGCCCACAACCACATCTATCGCACCCTGTCCTTGCAGAGCATCTAACGAGTTCTTCATAAGGTTCTCGACAACCCACTCGAAGAGAGCCGCGTTTATCGGCACACTTATAGGAGCTATTGCCAAGCCGTTATAGGTCAGGGTCACATTACGCGGGATGCGGCGACGGAAATACATAACCGTATCGCCCACCACCTCGTTGATATTCATTAGCGTAAGCTGCGTCTCGGAGCCAATCTTCGAGAATCTATCGACGATTTTCAGCAGATGGGTTAAATCCTTAGACATCTCCTCCACCGCAAGCTGATCGACAGGCTGACTACGCAGATACTCCACCCATCCGAGCAGCGACGAGGTGGGCGTGCCGAGCTGATGTGCCGTCTCCTTAGCTAAGCCTACCCATACACGGTTTTGCTCGTTCTGCTTGGTCGAAGAGAAGGCTATGTAGGCAAATATCGCAAAGATAATGATGATTATGAGCTGCACATAGGGAAAGAAGACCAACGCCTCGCCATGTGCACTCGACACAAGATTGGTGTAGTCTGTCGTGCCGTAGTATATCGTAAAGGTTGTACTGCGCATCAAGCCCGAGCTTACCGATATAGGCTTATTCGTAAGGCTCATCTTCATAATCTCCTCGCGCAGGCGCACGCTGTTGCCGACAATCTCGGCCGGCAAGTTGGTAATCCAGACATTGAGCCTCTCGTCGGCGATGATAAGAGGCACGTTGGTATGTTCGGCGAGTTTATTGAGCAGCTCGGGGCTATATATCATATGGCCGCCGAAGTTTGTCGATTGCAGAATATCCTCCCACATCTCCACAGCATTACGCTCAGCAAGGATGAGCTGCTCGACAGCCGCTTCGTCTTCGTGCTTCATCTCCACCGACACCCTCCATGTATAGAGAACCGAGAGCGCAGCCAATGCCAAGCCCACAACAATAGCGATTGTTTGTCGGCGCATCGAGAGCAGATGTGTCGGGAGTTTTATGCGTGGGAAGTGTTTCTTCATCTACATTGCAGGGATAACAAATCAGTGCATATCGAGGTCTTCCTCTCTCAGTATTCGGCGGTACTCCTCCTCATCGAGAAGTAGCTCTATGGCTCTATCGATAGTCTCGTCGTTCGCCGCAGCATGCTCCACAGCACCCTCATTATAGGCGTAGCGCATGACAATATCGCCATTCAGGGCATCGATAATCTCGCGTCGGTAGGTCTCCACATTCGACATCTTGTCATCCTTAACCAAGGCTTTGAGCGCAGCGAGGGCCGCACCTAACTCCTCGTCGTAGAGATCCTTCTCGACAGCCTCCTCCAAACTATTCAACGCACGTCGCGTATCCGACTCGTAGGGCACATCCTGCTCAGCGATATATGCCGCAAAATCGGCATAGTCGCTATCGGTTATCGAGAAGGTGCGCACATCGATACTCTTATCGTGGTTCTCGCGCATGTACATATCGGCCCAATCCTCCAAAAATCCCATGGCGTAGAGTGTCAGTGCAAAGCGGCTAACATATTGGGGCTCAATCTTAACGTCGGGGACTATGCCTCCGCCATCATAGACCTTGCGGCCACCTCGTGTGCGATACTCCGTGATTAACGAGTCGGGGACACGCTGCACACTGCCATCGCTGCCTCGCATGGCGTAGTTCACAGCCTGAATACAGCGACCCGAAGGTATATAGTACTTGGCCGTTGTATATTTGAGATAGTTGTTGTAGCCCACATGGCGTGTGCCCTGCACCAAGCCCTTGCCATAGGTGCGCTGGCCCATAATTACCGCGCGGTCAATATCCTGCAACGCTCCCGAGAGTATCTCCGAGGCCGAGGCCGACGAGCCGCTCACGAGCACGACGATAGGCAGGTCGGTAGCCAAGGGCATATTTCCGGTACGGAACTCCCTGAGCGACGATGAGTCGCGACCCATAATCGAGAGCACCTGCTCGCCACGTGGCAGAAACAACGAGGCGATATTTACAGCCTCATGCACCAAACCACCACCATTAGAGCGATAGTCGAGGATCAGGCCTCTGAGCGAATCTTGGGCCATAAGTCCTTCGAGGGCACGACGCACCTCGTCGTAGCTACCCTCGATAAAGTCGTTATGGCAGATATATCCTATGCCGTCGCGGATGATACCCGAGTAGGGAACACTCGGAATGGTGATGTGGCGACGACGCAGACGCAGTGTATCGACCTCACTCGTATAGCTTCGCTCGATAACCACCTCTACATCGGTCTCGGGAGCACCTTTAAGACGCTTACTCACCTCGCCAACCTCCATAGACTTGGCATCGGCTCCATCGATAGCCAAAATCTTATCGCCCACCTTAATACCCGCCTCATCCGAGGGCGAGCCCTTGTATGGCTGGGCAAAGAGCACATAGTCGCCACGCTTTCTAATCAGCGAGCCGACACCGCCATAGCGGCCCGTAGTAAGCACCTCGAAGGCCTCCATAGCCTCCTCCGAGAGGTACTCCGAATAGGGATCGGTGGCACGCACCATGCCGTTTGCTGCATACTCCAACAACTTATCGGCATCTACCTCATCGACATAACCCACCTCAAACTCTCGCATGATATTGGCAAGCACCTCGGTAGCCTGTCCGAGGCGGAAATCGGCATCCACACGCTCGCTCTGCTGGGCACTCACGCCCTGCATCACAGAGCATAGGGCCACAACCGCCATAGCTACGCCATATCTGCCAAATCCAACCTTCATATCTCTTAGCATACCCATAATCCGAAAACCATCATTACTCGTCGTAACGGCTATTATGCAGAAAGCCTTTTAGGCGTATGGCCATACGCACCACCTGACGTCTAAGCCCCGTGATGGTGACACCGCCATCCTCGGTACGCACCTCTACCCTATCCTCGAACATCATCATAAGACGCTGCACGGGTCCTGCGGCACGATACACCTTATAGCCCTTACCCTCCTCGACGAGCTTAAAGCCCGACTGAAGCATGGTATTCTCGATTCTCAGGGCATCTCGCTCGATATCGCAGCCCTCGATAAAGGTGCTCACAAAACCGAAACGCGGATAGGCTGCCGAGAGCAATACCACACCCACAGCCAACCAAAGACCGTCGCGCGAGAGAAGCTGCGCACGCACCATATCCCAATAGCCTACGCCCGCAACCTCGGGGTAGCTTAACACCATAACCCCGATAAGGGCCAATATCAAAACGCTGAGAAAGATAAAGTATTTCAGCGACCTAATAACATATCTCATAATTTCTATCTATAACTTCGTTTTCGACTCTTCGCGCCTCTAAGCATAGTGCTCCCCGATAGCTGTTGCTACACGCTCCATCAGCCATCGCGGCGTAGAGGTGGCTCCACATATTCCGACACTCTCCGCGCCCTCGAACCAGCTCCACTCCAACTCCGCGATATCCTCGATATTGTAGGTTCTCGGATTAGCCTTGCGACACACCTCGCAGAGGACCTTGCCGTTCGAGGATTTTCGACCTGCAACAAAGATTACCACATCGACACCCCGAGCAAAATCGATGAGCGACGCCTCGCGGCCGGCAACTCGACGGCAGATAGTGTCGTCGAGAGTCACACGCTCGGCACTACCGCTACGACGTACAATCTCTCGGCCAAGACGCTCGAAGAGCTCGATACTCTGTGTTGTCTGCGAGAGAAAGTATATCGGGCGGGTAAAATCTACCGCATCGAGATCCTCGAAACGCTCTACCACCACCACATCGTCATCGACCTGACCCGTGAGACCCACCACCTCGGCATGGCCTCGCTTGCCGAGCAAAACGACACTGCCGCCCACACTCTGCATCTTCTCGTAGGCCTGACGTATGCGTCGTTGCAGACGTGCCACCACAGGGCATGTAGCATCTATAATTCTCAGATTAAGCTCCTCGGCACGGCGATAGGTGCGCGGAGGCTCGCCATGAGCTCGTATCAGAAGGGTAGCACCACCCAACGAGGGCATATCCTCGTGCGATACCGTGCCAAGGCCCAACTCTTCGAGACGCTGCACCTCGACCCTGTTGTGAACAATGTCGCCCAACGAATAGACTCTGCCAACCTCGCCAAGAGCCCTTTCTGCCTCGCCAATGGCGCGTACCACACCAAAGCAGAAGCCCGAATTTTCATCTATCGTAACACGCATACCCTCTAAGCGTTGATTCTCTCGTTGTAACGCTCCATAAACCACGCCATCTGCTCCTCGACACTCATCGTCGAGTTATCGAGCAGGATGGCATCGTCGGCTCGGCGCAGAGGAGATATAGCGCGTGTCATATCGGCCTCGTCGCGCGACACTACATTGGCATATACCTCCTCCAGAGTCACATTATCGCCCTTTGCCGTAAGCTCCTTGTAGCGACGCTCGGCACGCACCCGCGGGTCGGCGGTCATATATATTTTAAGCTCGGCGTCGGGGAATACCACAGTACCTATGTCGCGGCCATCCATAACCACACCCTTACGCATGCCCATAGCCTGCTGCATAGCCACCAACTTGCAACGCACCGCAGCAATCGAGCTTATGGCACTCACACAGTTGCTAACCTCGATAGTGCGAATCTTACCCTCGACAAGGTCGCCATTGACGTAGATATCGCTCGCACCACGCATGGCATTAAACCTGAAATCGATGTTTATATCGTCGAGCATAGCCTCGACAGCCTCCTCATCGACAATCCCCGAGCATATAGCTCCGTGCTCCAAGGCGTAGAGCGTAACGGCACGATACATCGCACCTGTATCGATGAAGATATAGCCCAAGCGGGCCGCGATAGCCTTTGCAAAGGTGCTCTTACCACACGACGAATGACCGTCGAGAGCAACTATTATCTTTTTGGTCTGCATATCGTTTGAATAGTTTATTTTAGACAAACTGAGATATTAGGGCGATAAGTCCCAATGCACTGATTACTATGCCCGCCACACGGTTTATTGTGAGCATATGGCGCGGGCGGAAACCCCTGCGGAAGATGTTTATAATCGAGGTAAGTACCAACCACCACAACACAGCACCAAGCAGGAAGCCGCTGATAATCAAAGCATTTGTCGCCACAGCACTAAGCTCTGAGCCCTCCGCAACGGTGCTCTCTGCGCTTCCCGCCAACTCGACATTAAACATTGTAAAGAAGGCGAGGATATAGGGTATGACAACAACAAAGTTGGCCAGCGTAAAACCGAACATCGAGGCAAAGTCCTGCCACAAGGCACTATGCCCTGCGCGGTTTTTACGGATTTGTGGCACAGGATTTTTGAAGAATATGAAGATTCCCACAATCACCACAAAGACTCCGCCGCATATCTGAATAATAGTGTTATACTCGTCAATATAGGTCTTTAACAGAGCATATACCGAGAACGATAGTATAGCAAGCAGCGTGTCGGCACACGCTACGCCCAAGCCCGAAATGCCTCCCGAGAGCGCACCCTTGCTCAGCGTACGCTGAATACAGAGCACAGCCACAGGGCCCACCGTCACCGACGAGGCAACGCCGACACATATACCATCGAAGAGTGTCTTTAATATCTCGACTATCATAATGTTTCTATAGAGTCAAAAGCGTGCCGAACTCGACCAGAGGTCGCACACGCACATATATCGTGGCAAAGATACTAAAAAAACGTTAAACTGCGAAAGGATTATGTGCTAATAAGAGCGAATTATAGAGAATAAGGAGCCCTAATCGGGTGTAATAGCTGTAAAAAGCGACGCAGGCAAAAAAGATAAAAGTCTAATCATAGAAAGTTTTTATTTTCATCTACATTAACTAATTCGTCGCATATATATAGAACATATATATAGAAAATAATCTAAACAGACAACACCATCGAGAGTCGTTGGAGGTCGCTCAAAGAGCTACTCGCAACGAATATATCCAAAACATATAATAGAGCACAAAACGCTCTACTATAAACGCAATAGAAATAAACCTTGCAAATAAGCGAGTTATCCACAATTTCACAACTATATCAACCCTATATTATCAATAAACGATAGCTTAATTTGGCTAAAATAAACGATAGAAAATTACTAAAAAATCATTTATTAGAAGAAAAATATATCGGAAAAATGGGGGGGGTGATGTGGGTTAAAACCGACAAGCAACTTAGAAGATAAGAGCTGTTGGATAACACCAGATATGAACACCATGCAATATAAAGGTCGAGTTTTTGGCTCGAAGCCAGGGGCGCAGACTCAAAAAAATATGGCAAATTATTTCGCAGTCTCGAAAAAATTATATACCTTTGACAAGATATTGTACATTATTGTGAAACAAACAAACCTAAAACAATTAAAGATATGAGAAAACTACTTCTCGGTGACGAGGCTATCGCACAGGCCGCTATCGATTCAGGTCTGTCGGGTGTCTATGCATACCCGGGTACTCCCTCAACCGAAATTACAGAATTCATTCAGCTTCGCGAAGAGAAGCGCGGTGCAACCGACGACAAGATTTGCTGCCGCTGGGCAACAAACGAGAAGACAGCCATGGAGGGTGCTCTCGGCATGTCGTACATGGGCAAGCGTGCTTTGGTCTGCATGAAGCATGTCGGCATGAACGTTGCTGCCGATCCATTTGTAAACTCAGCCATGACAGGCGTGAACGGTGGTTTGGTGGTTGTTGCTGCCGACGACCCCTCGATGCACTCGTCGCAGAACGAGCAGGACTCTCGCTTCTACGGCAAGTTCGCCCTTGTCCCCGTATTTGAGCCATCGTCACAGCAGGAGGCGTATGAGATGACACGCGCCGCATTCGAGCTCTCGGAGGCTGTTAAGCTCCCCGTACTCCTCCGCGTAACAACACGCATGGCCCACTCGCGCGCCGTGGTCGAGATTAGCGAGTCGCCCCGCAAGCAGAACGAGATCAACCGTCCCGAGGATGTGCGCCGCTGGATTCTACTCCCCGCATTCGCAAAGAAGCGTTATGTCGAGTTGCTCGCTCAGCAGGATGACCTATTGAAGGCCGCCGTAGAGTCGAAGTTCAACATCTATCGCAAGGGCTCTAAGCCCGAACTCGGCGTAATCACAACAGGTATCGCCTACAACTACTACATGGAGAATGTAGCAGGTGCCGAGGAGCGCAGCGTACTCAAAGTGTCGCAGTACCCCCTTCCCGTAGCTCTTATCGAGAAGATGGTCGAGGATGGTGCTAAGGAGATTCTCGTTATGGAGGAGGGTCAGCCCGTGGTTGAGGAGATGGTTCGTGCCATTGTTCCCTCGACAGTTGCAGTCAAGGGCCGCCTCACAGGCGATTTGCCCCGCGTAGGTGAGCTTACACCCGACAGCGTGCGTAAGTCTCTCGGCATGGCCGCTTTGGAGAACCACGATGCCGACAACCTCGTAGTAGCCCGCCCGCCCGCCTTGTGTCAGGGTTGCGGTCACCGCGATATGTACAAGGCTCTGAACGAGGTGGCTGCCGAGTACGATAATCCCCGCATCTTCGGTGATATCGGTTGCTACACTCTCGGTGCTCTGTCACCCTTCAACGCTCTGAGCGCATGTGTGGAGATGGGTGCTTCGATAACTATGGCTAAGGGTGCTTCGGATGCCGGTCAGTTCCCTGCATTTGCAGTTATCGGCGACTCAACATTCACCCACTCGGGTATGACAGGTCTTTTGGACTGCGTAAACTCTAATGCTAATGTTGTTATCATCATCTCGGATAACCTCACTACGGGTATGACCGGTGGTCAGGACTCGGCCGGCACAGGCAAGATCGAGGATGTCTGCCGTGGCTTGGGCGTACACCCCGACCATGTTCGCGTTGTTGTGCCTCTGCCCAAGAATATGGAGGAGATTAAGGCTACGTTGCGCGAGGAGATCGAGTACAACGGCGTATCGGTTGTGATACCTCGTCGCGAGTGTATCCAGACAGCTAAGCGTCACGCTAAGGCACGTGCAGCACAGAAGAAGTAGAGAGAAACATCTAAAACGAATCCGAAATGAAAAAAGATATCATATTAGCCGGCGTCGGCGGACAGGGTATTCTGTCGATTGCCACGGTCATCGGCGAGGCAGTTCTTGCCGAGGGTTGGAACATCAAGCAGGCCGAGGTTCACGGCATGAGCCAGCGTGGTGGCGATGTGCAGAGTAACCTGCGTATCTCGACCGAGCCTATCGCATCGGACCTTATCGCTATGGGTGGAGCCGACATCATCATCTCGTTGGAGCCCATGGAGGCGTTGCGCTACCTCCCCTATTTGAAGAAGGATGGCTGGGTAGTAACAAGCAATGTTCCCTTCATCAACATCCCCAACTACCCCGCCGAGGAGGATATTGCAGCCCACTTGGCAGCACTTCCTCACTGCGTATCGCTAAACGTCGAGGAGCTCGCTAAGGCAGCAGGTGCTCCGCTTCAGGCAGCCAACATGGTGTTGCTTGGCGCAGCTATCCCCATGCTCGACATCGAGAAGGAGAAGTTCGAGGCAGGTATTCGCCGCATCTTCGCACGCAAGGGCGAGGAGGTTATCGAGAAGAACCTCGCAGCAGTACGCGCAGGTTTCGAGAATAGCGTAAAACTCTAAATAGAAGTTCGTATGGATAGACCATTGGATAAACAGACGGTCGATAATATCTGTATCGCCAACGGCTTGCGCAACGCCAAGGAGCTTGGCGCAGCCTCTATTCGTCAGTTTGTAAGCGTCGTGAAGGATATCGAGGCTAAGACCGGCGTGGAGTATATCCGTATGGAGATTGGCGAGCCCGGTCTTCCCGCCGAGCAGATAGGTATCGAGGCCGAGCACGAGGCTCTGCTTGCCGGCGTTGGTTCGAAGTACCCCCTTATCACAGGTATCGAGCCCCTAACCAAGGAGGCATCGCGCTTTGTCAAGGCCTTTATCAACATTGATATACCTCCCGCATGCTTTGTGCCTACGGTAGGCTCTATGCAGGGTGCTTTTGCATCGTTCATGGCTCTTACGCAGATGCGCGAGGATCGCGACACTATCCTCTTTATCGACCCTGGCTTCCCCGTACAGAAGGCGCAGTGCCGCGTGCAGGGTGTTCGCTACGAGTCGTTCGACGTTATCGACTATCGTGGCAAGGCTTTGGAGCAGAAGCTCGAGGAGATTCTCTCGTCGGGCCGTATCAGCGGCATGATCTACTCGAACCCCAACAACCCCTCGTGGATGTGTCTTAACGAGGAGGGGCTCGAGATTATCGGCCGCATGGCAACGAAGTACGATGTGATCGTCATCGAGGACTTGGCATACCTCAACATGGACTTCCGAGAGGATCGCTCAAAGCCCTTTGAGCCTCCCTATCAGCCTACGGTTGCCCGCTACACGAACAACTGTCTGCACCTGCTCTCGGGCTCGAAGATGTTCTCGTATGCCGGCCAGCGTATCGCCGTTGTAGCTATGAACCCCGCACTCGCAGACCGCTGCTACGAGGGTTTTGCTAAGCGTTATGGCAACGACGGACAGTTCCGCCGCAACTTCATCTTCAATATCCTCTACGTTCTCTCGTCGGGTGTTCCCCACTCGGCTCAGTATGCTCTTACGGCGATGTTCCGTGCCGCTTCGGATGGTCGCCTCAACTACGTTGAGCATACGCGCGAGTATGCACGTCGTGCTGCACGCGTGAAGGAGATTATGATTAAGAATGGCTTCCATATTGTATATGATAAGGATTGCGATCAGGAGGTCAGCGACGGCTTCTTCTTCACATTTGGCTACAAGGATATGACCGGCGAGCAGCTTATCAACAAGCTTATCTACTACGGCATCTCGGCCATCACGCTTGCTCCCACGGGTAGCTCGCGCGAGGGTCTTAGAGGCTGCGTGTCGATGATCTCGGACTACCAGTACGACGAACTCGACAAGCGACTCCACTTATTCAGCCAAGATTATTAACAAACAGAGAGTGAATAAAAAGTATATTTTGGCGTTACGCTCGCCCTCAAAATCCTCATTTAGGTAGAGTAAACTGCGGTTTCTCAGGCTTCAGAGGCCTAAAACTATATCTTTTTATTCACTCTCTTAATTAGCGGAGGCCAGCTAAATCGTTTTTAGCTACCTCCCCTTTTTAACCTTTATGAGTATGAAACTTGTATCTGCGGCGGAAGCCGTAAAACTTATTAAGTCGGGTGACTCGGTCTTTATTCAGGGCTCGACATCTATCCCCGAGGTCTTGGTTCAAGCGATGACTGACCGCGCTCCGGAGCTTCGCGATGTTAAGGTCTATTCGGCCTTTGCTATCGGTCGTTTCGATGCTCCATACGCCAAGGCAGAGCTCCGCGACTCTTTCGAGCCGCTCAGCTTCTTCGTGGCCAACAACCTGCGCAACGCCATCAAAGAGGGTGTAGCACAGACCATCCCCGCCTTCCTCGGCGAGATTCCCTTCCTCTTCCGCTCGGGTCAGGTGCCCTTGGATGTAACACTCCTAAATGTGTCGGAGCCCGACGAGGAGGGCTACTGCTCTTACGGTATCTCTGCCGACTTGGCATTCTCGGCAGCCGAGTGCTCGAAGACCATCATCGCACAGGTCAATAAGTATATGCCTCGTACGTTTGGCGACCCCGTAATCCATGTGTCGAAGATCGACGCTATGGTACGCGGCGACGAGCCTCTTGTCGAAGTACCCACAGTCGTACCCAACGATGTGGAGCGAGCTATCGGCAACTATATCGCTTCGGAGATTCCCGACGGCGCAACCTTGCAGATTGGCGTGGGCGGCATTCCCAATGCCGTACTCGACGCGCTACACGACCATAAGCACCTCGGCCTACATACCGAGGCTATGACGGACGGCGTTGTGCCCCTCATTCAGAAGGGTATCATCGACAACTCGCTCAAAAAGATATACCCCGGACAGTCGGTAGCATGCCTCTGCTTGGGTAGCCAGCGTCTCTACGACTACTTGGATGGCAACCGCGATGTGGTCATCCGCGATGTAGCATGGACCAACGACCCGCAGAACATCCGCCAGAACCCCCGCGTTATGGCAGTGAACTCGGCTATCGAGATCGACCTCACGGGACAGATATGCGCCGACTCAATTGGCGAGCGCATCTTCTCGGGTGTAGGTGGACAGCACGACTTTATGTATGGCGGTGCTCTATCGGAGGGCGGTAAGTGCTTCATTGCTCTACCCTCGATTACCAATAAGGGTATCTCGAAGATTGTCCCCACACTCACAAAGGGTGCTGGTGTTGTTACAACACGTTTCCAGTCACAATATATCGCCACGGAGCACGGTATTGTCTATCTGCGTAACAAGTCGTTGGCCGAGCGCGCTAAGTTACTTATCTCTATCGCCGACCCATCGGTTCGCGAGGATTTGGAGCGTGCCGCTGTCGAGCGTTTCGGCATCGGTTTCTTGCGCTGCCGCGTATAGGTCGAATAATCTATTCCAATATTTATATATGGCTCTCCACAGATTGTTGGGGGCCATATTTTTTGTGGCAATTTTTAACCCATTACTCTATGTCTTTTTGGAGTTTTTTATTAACTTTGTGGCCATAAAGCAATAATAAGCAGATAAGATTATGAAAGTGTATAAGTTTGGTGGTGCGTCGGTTAAGGATGCAGCCGGTGTACGCAACCTCCTAAATATTGTTAAGGGCGAGAGCGACCTCTTTATCATCGTATCGGCAATGGGCAAGACAACCAACGCCCTCGAAGGGGTCTTTTCCGCCATGCAGCAAGGCGACGAAGCCTTGGCCTTGGAGCGTATAGACCAGAGCTACGCCTATCACCGCTCGATTATCGACGAGCTTATGGGCGCAGATATTACCATCGAACAGGTAAACGTACTCTTCGCACAGCTTCGCAATACGGTGCGCAACACCATCTATCGCCCCTCGGATGCCGAGCTGTGGTACGACACCATTGTTGCCTTTGGCGAGCTGTTATCAACAACCATCATTTCGAACTACCTCAACGGTTTTGGCGTCAAGAACCGCTGGGTGGATATGCGCCGAGCATTCCTCACGGAGCAGCGTCACAAGGATGCAAACGTCAATTTGGAGGCTACGGCCGTGCGCCTAAAACGCGAGATTGCCGATAGCGACGTCACCGTATTCGTTGGTCAGGGCTTCATTGGTGGTGCTCCCGACGGCACGACAACGACATTGGGTCGCGAGGGCTCGGACTACTCGGCAGCTATCGTTGCCAATGTTCTGGATGCCGAGTCTATGAGTGTATGGAAGGATGTCGATGGCATACTCAATGCCGACCCCAAGATATTCCCCGACGCTCGCAAAATCGAGCGACTCAACTACATGGATACTATCGAGATGGCATACAGCGGTGCGCAGATTATCCACCCAAAGACCATTAAGCCTCTGCAACAGAAGAATATACCCCTCTATGTTCGCCCCTTTGGTAATAAGGATGCTAAAGGTTCGGTAATCACAGGCGATGTGGAGCGTGCCTTCGAGCCTATCATGATTCAGAAGAGCAATCAGGTGCTATTGAACCTCCACTCGCGCGATTTGTCGTTTGTCTTGGAGGAGAAGTTCGCCAAGCTTTTTGCAACGCTCGATAGCCACCGTCTGCGCATCAATCTTGTACACAACTCGGCGGTAAACCTCTATCTGGCTGTCGATTCTTCATGGCATATCGACGATGCTATCGCCGAGCTTATGGCCGAGGGCTTCGATGTCGAGAAGATTGAGGATGTCGAGATGGTAACAATTCGCTACTACACCGACGAGCTCTACCGTCGTTACGCCTTCGACGAACGAATAATAATCAAGCAGGCAACACCCCACTCGCTACGCTTTGTGCGTACGAAGTAGGGCATATTCGAAAGATAAGGGGCGGCAAAATTTTGCCACCCCTACCATTTTTATAATAGTAATTCTGCCCTTAAAACTTAACGCCGGCCTCGATGAAGAAGGCGTTGTTACCCGCACTAAACATAAGCTCATCGGCAGCATTTATCCACTTCAAGCTCTGCGATGCCAAGCCGAGGCCGATATTTAGCTTACCGATAGTAACACCTGCGCCGAACTTACAATAGAGCCCTCCGTTGAGTTTGCCATACCCCTCTTGGCTGAAATTCGAGGTGGCGATAAATGCGTGGCCGAGGCTCAGGGTGATATATGGCGCAACGAGGCGGCTAACGGGGTAGTAGCCCTTGACATTGACATAGAGCGGTATGCCGAGAGCTCCCCATTTGTCGGGCGAGCCGACATCTAAGTGATGGATAAGGTTACACTCGCCATAGGCATACTGCACGCCGGTACCAATACCGGCAAAGAGGTATGGGTTGAAGCGAGCACCATAGACTATGTCGAGCGTCGGGCGCGACAGATTGGTGGCGACATTGCCAAATAGCTTAGTTTTTAGATTACCTCCTGTGATGAAACCTGCGCTCACCTCCACCTGATGTCGTATCTGCGATGTAGACTTTGAGCGTCCGCGCAGCTCCTCGTCGTAGCTCCCTGCGGGTGTTGAGGCGATGGCTGGCAGCCCTATTAGCAGTGCTGCGAAAGCAGCAAAAAGACTCTTTTTCATATATCCTTAAACTCTAATACGTTAGTTGCTGGGTGTAAAGATATACAAAAAAATCGAAAAACGTGGTGGGTAGCGATATAATCTCTCTTCGCTTGTGTCGAAGATGGCCTCAATCTTTTCCCCCCCCTCTCTCGTGCTCTATATCTGTTTACGCATACGCGCTACGGGGATATCGAGCATCTCGCGATACTTAGCCACCGTACGTCGTGCAATACGGTAGCCCTTCTCGTAGAGAATATCCATAAGGTTCTCATCGGTAAGGGGGCGACGCTTATCCTCGGAGTCGATGCAGTCCTGCAAAATCTTCTTTATCTCGTGACTCGACACCTCCTCGCCCGTCGAGGTCTGCATACCCTCGGAGAAGAGCGATTTTAGGAGTATTATGCCAAACGATGTTTGGATATATTTGCTATTAACGACACGCGAGATTGTCGATACATCTAACCCCGTACGGTCAGCTATATCCTTGAGAATCATCGGGCGCAGCTTACTCTTATCGCCATCGACGAAGTAGTCGCGCTGAAAATCGAGTATGGTCTGCATGGTGCGCATCAGCGTATCGTGACGCTGCTTGATAGCCGATATAAACCACTTAGCCGACTCTATCTTGCTCTTAACAAACTGCAACGCCTCCCTATCCTTGGCCTTCACCGTACCGTCGGGGGCAACCATGTCGCGCATCATATCGCGATAGCGGCGCGAGATACGCACCTCGGGGATACCCTGAGCATTGAGCGATAGACGCATATCGCCATCTGTCGTGTCGAGCAAGAAGTCGGGAACGATGTACGGTGCGGTATCAATACCCCCATCCGTATAGAGGTTTCCGGGCTTGGGCGATAGGCTGCGGATGTACTCTATCGCCTCGCGAAACTCATCCTCCGAGCAGCCAAGACGCGCTATGAGTCTCTCGTAATGCTTCTTGGCAAAGGCCTCGAAGTGCGAATTGACAATCTTCGCCGAGAGTCGTTTTGTTGGCGTATCGAGCCTCTGACGTTGTAGTTGTAGCTGCAAACACTCCTGCAAGGTTCGAGCTCCTATGCCCGCAGGTTCGAGCTCCTGAACAAGAGCGAGGATACGCTCTATCTCCTCGACCGAAACCTCCATGCCACGCGTAAAGGCCAAGTCGTCGGATAGCGACACAAGGTCGCGACGGAGGTAGCCATCATCGTCGATGCTGCCAACGATATAGGCCGCAACGACCATCTCCTCGTTGCTAAGCTGTCGGAAACGGAGCTGCTCGACGAGCGACTCGCCGAGCGAACGACCCTCGGTGATATATACAGGTCGTTGCTTATCGTCTTTCGAGAAGTTGTTTATACGAGCCTTATACGAGGGCGCATCATCCTCCTTGCCAATATACTCCTCGACCGAAATCTTCTCGGGGAGCTCTGTGCCATCGCCCGCCTCTTCGCTCTTAGCATCGGTATCCTCCTCCAAGACGATGTTATCCTCAATCTCACGCTTGATACGCTCCTCCAACTGCATCGTGGGCAGCTCCAAGAGCTTTATCATCTGTATCTGCTGCGGCGAGATTTTGGTCTGCAACGCAATGGTCTGTTGTAGGCGATGTGTCATATGCTTAACATATTAAAAAAACGAACAGTCGGCCATGGGCCGGCCGTTCGTATGGCAAGTGGCAACTCCGAGCGTTAGAACTCGGCGTTCTTGGGAGTACGCGGGAAGGGTATCACATCACGGATATTACCCATACCTGTCACGAAGAGCAGCAGACGCTCAAAGCCCAGACCGAAGCCCGAGTGAGGTGCTGAGCCCCAACGACGAGTATCCAAGTACCACCATAGCTCACGACGGCTCATGCCTAACTCATCAACCCTTGCACAAAGCTTGCCAAAGTCGGCCTCGCGCTCCGAACCACCGATAATTTCGCCGATTTGGGGGAACAAAACATCCATTGCACGCACTGTCTTACCGTCGTCGTTGAGCTTCATATAGAAGGCCTTAATCTCCTTGGGATAGTTGATAAGGATTACAGGGCGTTTGAAGTGCTCCTCAACGAGATAACGCTCGTGCTCCGACTGAAGGTCGCAACCCCAATCGCAGGGGAACTCGAACTTCTTGCCCGAAGCCTTCAAAATCTCGATACCCTCGGTGTAGTCCAAGCGCACAAAGTCGTTGTCCAGCACAAACTGCAAACGCTCCAAAAGGCCCTTATCCCACATCTTGTTCATAAACTCGAGATCCTCGCGGCAGTTCTCCAAGGCGTAGCGGATAAGATATTTGAGGAAGTCCTCGGCCAAATCCATATCGTCTTGCAACTCATAGAACGCCATCTCGGGCTCTATCATCCAGAACTCGGCCAAGTGGCGGGGAGTATTTGAGTTCTCGGCACGGAAGGTAGGGCCAAAGGTGTAGATCTGACCCAAAGCCAATGCTCCGAGCTCACCCTCGAGCTGACCCGACACAGTGAGGCTGCAAGGCTTGCCAAAGAAGTCCTGAGAGTAATCTACCTTACCATCCTCGGTGCGGGGAGGATTCTCCATATCGAGAGTCGATACGTTGAACATTGCGCCGGCACCCTCGCAATCCGAAGCTGTGATAAGCGGAGTGTGAAGATAGTAGAAACCCCTATCATTGAAGTACTTATGAATTGCATAGGCCATAGCATGACGAATACGCAACACTGCGCCAAAAGTATTGGTGCGGGGGCGTAGATAGGCAATATCGCGCAAGAACTCCAACGAGTGACCCTTCTTCTGCAAGGGGTAGGTCTCGGGATCGGCCGTGCCATATACCTCGATACGCGAAGCCTGAACCTCGACACCCTGACCTGCGCCAAGCGACTGAACAAGCTTACCATCCACACGCAGACAAGCACCCGTAGTCACGCTTTTAAGCTCCGACTCGTCGATCTGCTGCAAATCGACAACAATCTGAATATTAGCTACGCACGAGCCGTCGTTAAGCGCAATGAAAGCTACATTCTTGTTGCCGCGCTTTGTACGCACCCAGCCCTTAACCGTAACCTCTCTGCCGTCGCCCTCCATACGGAGCATCTCGGCAATTCTAATAAGTTTCATACCTCTAAATATTTTATTATCTTGTCTCTCTTTTGTATCTCTTTTGCTCAAAGCTATACCCCGCGTTTATAGCAGGGATATAATCATGCAAAATTACTAAATTTTTTACAAACGATTGCACATCCTACACTTTTTTATATCTTTGTCTGAAATATTGCACCAAAACCATGCAGCGACTTACCATTTGTGGGGCATTTATGCTCCTTTTAGCAACTCTGACAATAGGCGAGGCAGCGGCTCAGGCACGTATCGCCCGCACCGAATTTATATGTTACGATAAGCGTGAAGATGCTCGCCACGATATTCGCACCGGCATCGATAAGCATATTGCCTTGCACCCCGAGTTACAATTCGAGAACACGGAGGGTGTCCTACGCCGAGTCTATGAGCAGACTATCGACGTGCCCGCAGCATGGAACGACTACAACGCCTACATGCACACCGAGAATGTCGGCGCAGACTACACCATCTTTATCAACGGCCGACAGATTTGCAGCCCCATAGATAGCTTCACACCCACCGAGCTATACATCTCGCCTTACCTCACTCAGGGCGAGAATATCGTAGCTATCGCCACGGTCGAAGAGCCATACATGTCACATCTCGACGAGGGATTAAAGGTGGTAGAGAGGGCCCAGTTTACAAATTGCTACATCTTCGCACAGCGTCGCCTCGGGGTCTATGACTTCCATGTACGCATGCTCCCCGACTCGCTCGACCGCTTTGCCGAGCTACGCTTAGATGTGGTGGCCGACAACTCCTTCTCCACCGAAGAGCGTATCGCAGTTGGATACGACATCTACGCCCCCGATGGCAAGCTTATGGAGTATAGCGTCAATGAGTTAGCCATGAGGGGCTACTCGCGCGACACGCTGAGCTTCCATCCCTATATCTACCACTCAAACCCAAATCGATGGTCGGCCGAAAACCCCAAGCTCTACGAGCTGATGCTCTATGTCAAGCGTAGCGGCATACTCTGGGAGTATATACCCCTCAAAGTGGGTTTTGCCGAGTATGGTTACACCTCTTCGGGCGATATCACCCTCTTTGGCTCGCCTCTGAAACTCAATAAGCGGGTATATAACGCCGCCGCGGATAGAGCTACAACCGAAAAGGAGCTACTCGCCATAAAGCGCGAGGGGATAAACACCCTATGCCCCGAATACCCGCAGCCACGATGGTTTTACGAGCTCTGCGACACAATAGGGCTATATGTCATCGATTGCGCAGCAATATCATCGCCCTCGACAGGCGATGACCGCAGCATGGGAGGAACACCGGCCAATGCTCCGGAGCTCGAAAGAGAGTATCTGCAACGCGTTGAGGCGATGTACCATCGCTCACACAACCACGTCTGCATCATAGCCTTCTCCCTTGGGAACGCCTCGTCGGGCAATGGCTACAATATGTATAAGGCCTACGAGCTACTGAAATCGAAGGGCGACAGCCGCCCAATAATCTACGAAGGGGCTGACGGCGAGTGGAATAGCGACCTATAATAGTTGGAGTATGAATATAGAGCTGATAGTTGTCGGCAAGACCGACATGAAGGAGGTGGAGGCCTTGGTCGCAATGTATAGCAAGAGGCTCAACCACTATGTTCGCTTTGCTATCACTACGATTGCCGATGTGCGCAACACACGCAAGCTCTCCGAGGCCGAGCAGAAGAGGTTGGAGGGCGAGGCGATACTGCGCCTGATAAACGAGAGCGACCATCTGATGCTCCTCGACGAGCACGGCCTTGAACTACGCTCTGTGGAGTTTGCCCAACATCTGCAAAATCGAATGTCGGCAGGCACAAAACGCCTTGTCTTTGTTATCGGTGGCCCATACGGTTTCTCCGATGCGGTCTATCAGCGTGCCAACAGCAAGCTCTCGCTATCGCGCATGACCTTCTCACACCAGATTGTTCGCGCCATATTTACCGAGCAGCTCTACCGTGCCTTCACCATTCTACGCAACGAACCCTACCACCACGAGTAGTTTGGGTGATAGGGTTCTAAATCGTGCGGCATCGAGGCCGTAGCCAATAATCTTATTTGCCGTTATACGAATTCATTGTTCGGTCCGCCCCAATAGATGCGAAGGCAAGAATCGCGTCGCCAAAGAGTTTTAGGCGGTCGGGCATCTGTTTGCGCTCGTCGTCGGAGAAGTCGCCGAGCACATAATCCACCTGATGACCACGAGGGAAGTCACCGCCTACACCAAAGCGGATGCGGGCATACTGATTGTCACCCAGCAGCTCTGTAATGCTTTTCAGACCATTGTGGCCTCCCTCACTACCACTCTTTCGCATGCGGAACGTGCCGAACGGCAGAGCAATATCATCCGAAATGATAAGTAGGTTCTCACGCGGTACGCGCTCCTGCTCCATCCAATACCTTACGGCCTTACCCGAGAGGTTCATATATGTCGATGGTTTGAGCAACAGCAGCGTGCGACCACGGTGTTTGAGCGTAGCCATAGCTCCGTAACGCACCGTAGTAAAAGAGATATTGGATGCCTCGGCTAAGGCATCCAATACTCTGAATCCTATGTTGTGGCGGGTGTCGGCATACTCAGCACCGATATTTCCCAACCCTACAACAAGATACTTCATTGATAGTCGTAAAGTTAGTCCTCTAAGACCCTACCACTACTGAGCAGCACGCGAAGCACGTGTTACACGAACAGCGCAGACAGCAGTAGTTGCGGGAGTTACGAATGTGAGGTTCTCCATCTTAAGGTCGCCTACGAAGATAGTCTGGCCAACCTGCAAGGGGGTAACATCAACAACGATCTCATCGGGAATATACTCAACAAGAGCCTTAACAGTGAGCTTACGAGCCGACAAAGCAAGCTTACCACCGATCTTAACACCCTCAGCGTTACCTGTAAGGCGAACGGGAACATTAACTGCAACGGGCTTACCCTCCTGAACACGGTAGAAATCTACGTGAAGAACCTGCTCACGAACGGGGTGATACTGAACCTCGCGCATAACAGCCTTCTCGATAACACCGTCGATGTTGAGCTCTACGATGTATGAGTTGGGAGTGTAGATAAGCTGCTTGAGCTCCTTAGCATCGATAGTGAATGCCTTCTCCTCGCCACCACCGTAAACAATGCAGGGTACCTGACCCTCGCGACGTGCAGCCTTTGCAAACTTCTTACCGAACTCTGCACGAGCTGTACCATTGATCTGAATTGACTTCATAATGTTTTAATTTTTAATAATTTAACTTCGATACCACTCAGTTGCATCAGTCAGTTGCAACCCCATAAGTATCTGCTTTGGACTGCAAAGGTAGTAAAAATCTGCAAATTACAACCCGTAGCCTAAAATTTTTTCGGCAAAAAAAGGTTGCTAACAGGAGTGTCGTGGCGCGTCGCGAAGTGAATAAATGAAAGTTTTTGCATAAAAAGTTACAAGTTTAGCATAAAATTTATAACTTTGTAGTGATTATAATAACACATCTAAAATCCGAGGCTATGAAAGAGGAGTTAGCACTAAATCCCAATAAAGTTGTCGCCTATTTAGGTAAGCCCAACAAAGAGTTTACAAAGGCAGATATAGTACGATACATCACCGAGAATGGTATCCGCATGGTAAACTTTATGTACCCTGCGGGCGATGGTCGTCTTAAAACCCTCAACTTCGTAATCAACAATGCGGCATATCTCGACGCAATACTCACCTGCGGCGAGAGAGTCGATGGTTCGAGCCTCTTCCCCTTTATCGAGGCAGGTAGTAGCGACCTCTATGTCGTACCGCGTTTTGCAACGGCCTTCTTAGACCCCTTTGCCGAGATTCCCAGCCTCTCGCTGCTCTGCTCATTCTTCAACAAGGATGGCGAGCCCTTAGCGAGCTCTCCGCGCTACACCCTACTCAAAGCGTGCGAGTGCTTCCGCGAGGTTACGGGCATGGAGTTCGAGGCTATGGGCGAGTTGGAGTACTACGTCATAGCCCCCGATACAGGCATGTTCCCCGCAACAGATCAGAAGGGCTACCACGAGTCTGCCCCCTTTGCCAAGTTCAACGACTTCCGCACCGAGTGTATGGCATATATCGCACAGGCTGGCGGCGAGATTAAGTATGGTCACTCGGAAGTGGGCAACTTTACACTCGACGAGCTTGTCTATGAGCAGAACGAGATCGAGTTCCTGCCCACAGCCGCCTTGGATGCAGCCGACCAGCTCATGGTTGCCAAGTGGATCATCCGCAACCTCGCCTATAAGTATGGCTACGAGGTCACCTTCGCACCTAAGATTACCGCAGGCAAGGCCGGCTCTGGCCTCCATATCCATATGCGCATAATGAAGGATGGCAAGAATATGATGCTCGACGGCGGTCGCCTATCGGAGGTTGCCCGCAAGGCTATCGCCGGCATGATGGAGCTTGCCCCCTCAATTACCGCCTTTGGCAATACCAACCCCACTTCGTACTTCCGTCTTGTACCGCAACAGGAGGCTCCGACAAATGTATGCTGGGGCGACCGCAACCGCTCGGTATTGGTTCGTGTGCCGCTGGGCTGGACAGCCAAGAGCGATATGTCGCGCATCGCTAACCCCTTAGAGTCTGAGAGCCACTACGACACCTCGAAGAAACAGACCGTGGAGATGCGCTCGCCGGATGGCTCGGCAGATATATATCAGCTTATCGCAGGCTTGGCTGTAGCATGCCGCTACGGCTTCGAGTTGGATAATGCTTTGGAGATTGCTGAGCGCACCTATGTAAATGTAAATATACATAAGGCCGAGAACGCAGCTAAATTGGAGCAGCTGGCTCAGCTCCCCGACAGCTGTGCAGCGTCGGCCGACGCCTTGGAGCGACAGCGCGAGTTCTTCGAGCGTCACGGTGTATTCAGTGCCGCAATGATCGATGGCGTGCTCAAGAGCCTACGCTCGTACAACGACCGCACGTTGCGCCAAGAGCTCGAAGGCAAACCCGAGGAGATGCTTAACATGGTACACCGCTACTTTAACTGCGGTTAGTTACGTTGCTCGGATATATAAAACATATAGTGGGACTCTCTCTTCTAAGAGTCCCACTATATGTTTTATAAGTGCTCTTAAAGGTCTATCTTCCAGAGCCCATGCAGGTTGCAATACTCATAGACAGCTACGGGCTTCGCCTCGCCGAGATATACCACCGCCTCGGGCTTATCTTTAAGGTCGATGCGGATGCCACCATCCTCGGTCTCGACATAGATGAAGGCTATGTGGTGCTCCTCTGTCATGGGGTGAGCCACGCTACCCACCTCAACTTTAATATGGTTATCGTCGATGCGCGTAACCACGGGAACATGCTTCTCGGTAGCTGCATCCACCGTATTGGGTGTAAGCTCCTCCATAGGCTTGCCACAACATACCACCGGAACTCGCGAATCTACTAACTTGATAATCACATTGCCACAAGTGTTACACTTGAAAAATTTCGTTGCCATAATATCTTAGTCTTTATTGGTTACTCTTAATTTTGTTTTCTGTTTCTGGTGCAAATATAGTGCAAAGAATTTATCTTGTCAAATTCTTTGTTTTTATAGCGGTATAGATAACGCTTATACAATTCGATGATGTGATATATCGAAATAATTTACTATATTTGTGTTGTTATCATCTATTTTGTTATGGCCGAAGAGTTATTGATATCGAAAGGGGATAAGATTTCGAAGTACGAGCTGCTATACAAGCAGGCCGAGGCTATGCTCTCGGAGGAGAGCGACGCTATTGCCGCCATGGCCAATATGGCGGCTATGATACATCTGACGTTTGGTTTCTGGTGGACAGGCTTTTATCGTGTCTGCGGCGAGGAGTTGGTCTTAGGTCCATTTCAGGGGCCTGTGGCGTGTAGTCGTATCGGCTATGGGAGAGGTGTGTGCGGCACGGCGTGGCGTGAGGAGCGCAGTGTTGTTGTCGAGGATGTGGATAAGTTTGCGGGGCATATCGCGTGCAGCAGCCTCTCGCGCAGCGAGATTGTCGTGCCTGTGTGGCGTGACGCGAGGGTCGTTGCCGTACTCGATATAGATAGCAGAGAGCTCGCCACCTTTGATGATTGCGACAGAGAGTGGCTCGAACGCCTTGTTGCGCTGCTATAGCGATGTAACGATGACTATCACTATATGCATGGATAGCCGCAAATAACCACTTTTCACAACACATAATTTTTGTCAAAAGGGGTTAGATGTGGGCTCAACATGAAATTGGTGCGGATGGGACATACTATATCTATTTCTCATTCGAACAAACGATTGGATAGCCGCAAATGACATCTTTTCACAACACATAATTTTTGTCAAAAGGGGTTAGATGTGGGCTCAACATGAAATTGGTGCGGATGGGATATACTATATGTATTTCCCAATCGCACCAATGATTGAGAGACCGCAGATGACCCCTTTTCACAAAAATTATAAGGGGCGACGATTATGCAAAGCATGTGCTATGGTCAATTCATCGACATACTCAAGCTCGTCACCAAAGCCTATGCCGCGAGCAATGGTCGTAACCTTGACATCGGGGAAGGCCCTCAGACGGCTCATAAGGTAGAAGAGCGTGGTCTCCCCCTCGACAGAGGTTGATATTGCGATGATAACCTCGCGAACTTCACCCGTAAGGAGCTTGTCGCAGAGAAGGTCGATCTTCAAATCGGAGGGGCCTACACCCTGCATGGGCGAGATAACACCGCCAAGGACATGATAGAGGCCGTGATACTGCCCTGTATTTTCGATAGATAAAAGGTCGCCAACTTGCTCGACAACACATATCGTCGAACGGTCACGTCGCGCATCGCTGCATATTGGGCAGAAGGTGTCGTCGGAGAGGTTGTTACAACTTGCACAATGGCGTATTTCGTGGCTAAAACGCGATATGCTCGACGAGAGTGAGTCGGCAGCAGCTGTCTCCATCTTAAGGATATGCATAGCAAGGCGCAGTGCCGTGCGTCGGCCGATACCCGGAAGACGCTGTAACTCACTACATAGGTTATCCAAGAGCTTAGACATGGCTACACCTCCTCGATAACCGAACTACGAATCCACCCCTTCTCGCCATCCGAGAAGAGGATCTCGCTCCACTCGCCATGGCTACGCAACACCCTGAGGGTCACGCCCTGCGAGGGCTGACGGATAATCTTCGACGAGCTGTCGGGCGAGGCGTGAACAGGTGTGGTGTCGCTACATACAACCACAGCATGACTATTTTCGAGCAACTCGGCACGCTGCGAGAGAGAGCATGCGGTAGTAATGACGAAGAGAAGTAGCGCGACGACAGCTACGCCAAAGGCTACCTTGCGATGCAAAACCTGCTGCGAAAGAAGATAGACAAGGAGCGAGATTAGCAGCACGACAAAGAGCACCACGGAGCTAACAGCCCAAGTGTTTGTTGTCGCCTTGTTGCGCAACGAATGCCAGAGGCTCACGACAAAGCTAAAGGGAATGGCCTCGGTGTCGTTGGTGTAATCCACGGCGATATCAAGGTTGTAACGAGCATCCTCCATCGCAGGATTGAGGCGCAGAGCGCGTCGATAGTTGAGCACAGCCTTGCCGAGCTCTCCCGAGGCAAAGCCTCGACCCGAGGGCGAAAGAGTGTTCTGGCCGAGCTTAAAGTAGGCGTTGGCAAGGTTGTAGTAGGTGTCGGGAGTGGCATAACCGAGCTCTACGACACGCTCCAAACGCTCGACAGCGCGAGCATAATCCCTATCGCCATAGGCCTGAATACCCTCCTGCCAGCACACCTCAGCCGTTGTCTTGGCATCGGCCGCAAAGAGCTGCCCCACGCTCATCACGAGAAGTGTGGTGCAGAGAACTATCTTAGTGAACGTATCTTTTACGGGAAGTATCATCTCTTAATGTTTTATTACCGATTCTATCTTTGATATTACCTCGACAGCGTCGCTATATACACCATTCATATCGCCATCTGTCGAGGGGGCATACTGCGCCTCGTCGGAGCGCGAAATAATCTGGCAGAACTGCTCGGCATCTGCCGATGATACGCCACGACGATATAGTTCCTCGCGGATAGTCTCCTTGGTAAGCTCCGCAACAGGGATATTAAACTTATCACAGATATATCCCCACATGGCACGAAGCATCTCCTCGTAGAAGGCGTGGCGGTTCTGCTCTCGCATATACTTCTCGGCCATGCGCAGACGCTGCACAGCGACCTTGTCGGCACGCTTCATACGTCGTGCTACGACATTGCGATTCAGGCGTATCTGACGACGCAGCAAGACATAGAGCACGATGAAGATAGCGAGCGACCCGATAGTTATTAGCCAATAGAGAGGCGAGAAGATAAATATCGGTGCATCCAAGCGCGGCGTGCCCGAGGTGTGAACGTAGCGTATATCGCGGTCGAGCTGACGCATCGCACCGCCATAGTCGGTAAGCGAGCCGGAGTAGATCTCCCTGCTACGATCAGACTTGCCATCGTCGAGCACCTCGATAGTAAACCGCTCGGTAGAGAGCGTGTGATACTCGCCATCGCGGGGATCGAAGTAGCTGAACTCGATAGGCTCGATAGTAAAGCTTCCCGCCGAGCGTGCAACAAAGGGGTAGGTATATGTTATCGAGCCCGATGTGCCGGTGGGCGTAATCTTGATATTATCAACGCTCTTGGTATCATACAACTCGAAAGACTCGGGTAGGCGGCACTTGGGAGCGGCAATAAATTTGAGATTGCCATCACCCGAGATGGTGATTGATATCTGATCCGAGGTGTTTGCATCGAGCCTTGCCTCGGGCATCTTCGCTTGAAGAGAGAAGCTACCCACAGCACCTAAGAACGAGGCCGGAGCACCCTTCGGGAAGTCGAGAACTCGAATACTCTGCTGTTTGGTTTGGAGCTTACGAGTGACGTGATATATCTGATTTCCACTAAAAAATGGATCGAAGTGTCGCTTATTATTCTGCACTACTACCTGTGCAACAACATCCATCGTCGTAGGTGGGATGACTACCTCGCCGCTACGTTGTGGCGACAGCAGCAGTTCGCGAATCTTGTAGGTCTCATAGACACGACCGTTATACTCCTCGCGCGAAGACGTATTGTCGAACGACAACTCCTGCGACCAGAAGTCGTCGAACGAAGGCATCTCGAGGCTCTCTATTTGGTCGATACCGACACGCGTATAGAGCACCAACGAAGCACGAATAGCCTCGCCCTTATATACCTCGGTATCTGAGAGTTTGAGTCGTAACAGAATGTCATCCTTGGCTATGCGACTCTCGGGCGAGGCGGTAGCTCCACGCTCGCTGCCAGCGGCCTCACGCTCGGCTATGACCTCTACCGGCAGGGGCTTTGTAGAGTAGCTTTTGCCATCTACCTCGACACTTGCCGAGCCTATGGTGAATGTTCCAGCCCTCTCGGGGAGAAGTACATAGGTAAAGGTACAACTGTAACTTGTGGACTGCTTGCCGTTAATAAACTGTATTGAGTGCCCTGTCGATACGCTTGGCCCAGCAATAAGCTCGAAGCCCTCGAAGTCGGGAGCCTTAATCGAGCGAGTGTCAGGCTCGGCATCGACTGTAAACTCCACACGGAAGGGCTCGCCCATGGCTGTCAGTGCGGGAGCGTCAGCCACAAACGATACCTGCGCCCACGCCTCGATAGAGCCGAGAAGCAGGGCTACGACGATACATACTCTACGAATCAAATGTTTCATCTAAACAAAATTAAGTATTGCCGACACTTTTTTAACGCCTCGACAGGCGTTTTATTGCATTTCCATAGCAGCCAACAAGCCCCTCAACCATAGCGAGGGGCGTTGTCTGCCTATTTTTTGCCGCACTCTTAACAAGTGCATGTTATGGTTAGCCTATGCCAACTAAAATCGTTATAGCAACTCTCCCCAATTAAAATCGGAGAGTAGGGTTAGTTTGGAGGATTGTCGCCGCTCACGAAACCGCAGCATACTTGACGTATGTAAAGAGCCTCGCGCCACAAGCTAAATACCGAAATAACCCTGATATACCCCCCCCCAATTAAAATCGGAGAGTAGGGTTAGTTTGGTAGTCGGTCGCAGGGAGCGAGAGCGCAGCATACTATATGTATGTGAGCATCTCGCTACCAAGCCGAATGCCGAAATAACCCTGCTATACGATTTTAATGTGCGAAGTCAGCAAAAAAATCATTACCCTTATCATCAACGATGATGAAGGCAGGGAAGTTCTCAACGTAAATCTTGCGAACAGCCTCCATGCAGAGCTCCTCGAAATCGACAACCTCGACACTCTTGATAGAGTTCTTGGCGAGGATAGCAGCCGGACCGCCAATAGAGCCGAGGTAGAAACCACCATTAGCCTTACATGCATCGGTAACCTGCTGTGAACGGTTGCCCTTAGCTACCATAACCATAGAGCCTCCGGCCTTCTGGAAGAGATCGACATACGAGTCCATACGACCTGCCGTGGTGGGGCCAAACGAGCCCGAAGGCATGCCGGCAGGAGTCTTTGCAGGGCCTGCATAGTAAACAGGGTGCTTCTTGAAGTAGTCGGGCATTGGCTTACCCTCGTCGAGCATCTGCTTGATGCGGGCATGAGCGATATCACGAGCTACAACAAGCGTACCCTTAAGGTTGAGACGTGTCTTGATGGGATACTTCGACAAAATCTCGCGTACCTTATCCATACCCTCGTCAAGATCGATATCTACGGCGGGAGACATGGCTGGAGCCTCGGCAGGAAGGAAGCGGGCAGGATTCTTCTCCAACTGCTCGAGGAAGATGCCGTCGGGGGTAATCTTAGCCTTGATGTTACGGTCTGCCGAGCAGCTAACACCAATAGCCACGGGGCACGATGCAGCGTGACGCGGAGCACGGATGACGCGAACATCGTGGATGTAGTACTTGCCTCCAAACTGTGCACCGAGACCTATCTCCTGGCATATCTTCTCAACCTTAGCCTCCCACTCCAAATCGCGGAAGCAGCGACCACCCTCGTTGCCCGATGTGGGAAGCTCGTCGAGATAGCCCGCCGAAGCCTTCTTAACGGTCGAGAGACACATCTCGGCAGATGTACCACCGATACATATTGCGAGGTGGTAGGGAGGACATGCCGAAGTACCGAGGTCGAGGATATGCTTCTTGATGAAAGCGGTCAATGACTCCTCGTTGAGCAGAGCCTTGGTCTGCTGATAGAGGAAGGTCTTGTTTGCCGAGCCACCACCCTTAGTGATGAAGAGGAAGTCGTACTCCATGCCCGGATGACCTGCGTAGATGTCAATCTGTGCGGGGAGGTTGGTTGCCGAGTTCTTCTCCTCGGTCATGGTGAAGGGAACGACCTGCGAGTAGCGCAAGTTACGCTCCTTGTATGTCTCATAAACACCGCGCGAGATGCACTCGGCGTCGTTAGCTCCGGTATATACATCCTCGCCCTTATGGCCGATACATATTGCAGTACCCGTATCCTGACATGTGGGAAGCTCGCCCTCGGCAGCTACACACTGGTTGAGGAGCATGGTGTAGGCAACGAACTTGTCGTTATCGGTAGCCTCGGGGTCCTTCAGAATGTTCGATAGCTTCTGAAGGTGCGAAGCACGAAGGTAGAACGACACGTCGCTATATGCCTCCTTAGCTAAGAGTTCTAAGCCCTTAGGATCGACCTTCAAAATCTTACGGCCGTCGCACTCTACGACCTTTACATAGTCCTTCGTGAGAAGGCGGTACTCCGTCTTATCCGCCTGGATAGGGAACGGCTCCTGATAGATAAACTCTGCCATAGTTGTTTTAGTTTTTATTGTGTTTATTATTTCGTTGCAAGATATTATGTTACAAGCTGCTGATAAAGTCGATGATGCCAAAGACAAAGACTATCGACACCAGCACGGGGCATACATAGCGAAGCAGGAAGCGTATCACGGGGTAGGTCTTGGCATCGATGCCTCCCTCGGCCGTAAGCTCGGCACGCATATCCTCCTTCTTCCACAACCAACCGACAAATATCGAGGTTAGGATACCCAAGAGCGGCAACATGACGATAGCCGTGAAGTTGTCGAGCAATGAGAAGATATTCATGCCCGCAACACGCACACCATCCCATACGCCGAGCGAGAGTGAGGCCACCGTAGCGAGTGCAAGAGCACCCAGAGTGACAAGCGTTGCACCCGCATTGCGCGACATGCCCCTCTTCTCGACAAAGTATGAGGTTACAGCCTCGTGCATCGAGATTGTCGATGATAGAGCTGCAAGAGCCAAGAGGAGGAAGAAGAGCGTGGACCACAGACCTCCAAGAGGCATGGCACTAAACACCTTGGGCATAGCCACAAAGGCGAGCTGAGGGCCACTCTCATTCTCGACACCTGCCGAGAAGATGATGACAGCAGCCGTCAAGGCCACAAACGTATCGAGCGACACAACGCTGATGGCCGTGCCCGAGAGCTTGGTGCCGTCCTTGAAATATGAGCCGTAGATAAGCATAGCACCCATTCCTATCGACAAAGTGAAGAAGGCCTGACCCATGGCATCGAGGAAGGTCTTACCCGTAACCTTCGAGAAGTCGGGAGTAAAGACATTGGCCAACGCCTCGCGGCCATCGGGCAGCCACAACGAGTAGATAGCCAAGACGATAAGTATGACGAAGAGCAGCGGCATCATAACCTTCGAGGCCTTCTCGATGCCTCCCTGAACACCACCGATGATGATGAAGTGGTTGAGAAGGATGAAGATGTAGGTGCAGATGAGCGGTGCCCATGTTGCCGAGGTGAACTCCGTGAAGAAGCCACCGAAGTCGCTACCTATGCTATTTGTTGCCGAGGCGTAGGCGTAGTTCAGCGTCCAACCCGAGATTACAAAGTAGTAGCCCATGATAAGGAATACCGAGACAAGGCCCAATGCTCCGAGCCAGCCCCAGCCCTTACGAATCTTGGCATAGGCATCTATCGGGTTACTCTTCGAGTTATGACCCACCGAGAACTCGGCGATAAGGAGCGGAAGACCCAAAAAGAGGATACATCCGAGGTAGATGATGATAAAGGCACCTCCTCCATTCTCACTTGTAATGTAGGGAAATCGCCAAATGTTACCCAGACCTATGGCCGAGCCAGCGGCTGCGAGGATGGCAGCAATCTTACCGCCAAAGCCTCCACGTTTTTCCATTGCACTCATATTTTAAGTTTTGTTTTAGTCTATCCTACAAGCGTAACGCTCACACTATCAACCTTACCACCAAGCGGAGGTGCTATCTTCGCCACGGTACACTCCACACTCTCGATCTGCGGGAACTCGGCACGCACAGCCTCGATGACGTTCGCCGCAGCAGCCTCGATGGTGCGCTGCGTACGCTGCATCGTGCGCTCGACAATCTCATATACGGTGAGGTAGTTTACCGCCTTGGTGACATCATCCTCGCGATGAAGCTCACCCAACGGGGTACGTATCGTCATATCGACACGGAAACGGTTACCCACCCTCTGCTCGAGGTCGTAGCAACCGTGGTAGGCGCGTAGCGAAATGCCGTTTAGGCGAATAGTGTAACTCTTATCCACGACACAACACTATTGAACGGTTATAAGATAGTAGTTCTTCTTGCCACGCTGCGCCAAGAGGTACTTGCCGGCGATAAGGTCGGCCTCGGTGACAGCACGCATAGGGTCGGCGACCTTCTCCTTGTTGAGCTGCACACCACCACCCTGCACCATCTTGCGGCACTCGCCCTTCGAGGGGAAGACCTTGCATAGATCGGCCACGATGTCGATAAAGGGCTTTCCTAAATTCTCACGCGACATGCTAAACTGTGGCACACCCTCGAATACCTGCAACAGCGTGGCCTCGTCCAACGAGCGGAGAGCCTCCGACGTAGCATTGCCAAAGAGGATGTTGGTGGCTGCCTGCGCCTTCTCAAGTTCCTCGCGCGAGTGAATCATCGTTGTAAGCTCCTCGGCAAGACGCTTCTGCAAGATGCGAAGATGGGGAGCCTCGTCGTGCTCGGCGATAAGACGCTCGATAGTTTCGCGGTCGAGCAGCGTGAATATCTTGATGTAACGCTTAGCGTCATCGTCGCTCACATTGAGCCAGAACTGATAGAACTTATAGGGTGAGGTGTAGCGTGCATCGAGCCATACATTACCGCTCTCTGTCTTGCCAAATTTCGTACCGTCGGCCTTGGTAATCAGCGGGCAGGTGATAGCAAAGGCCTCAGCCTCCACGCCGAGCTTACGACGGATAAGCTCCGTACCTGTGGTTATGTTACCCCACTGGGCAGCACCTCCGAGCTGCACCTTACAGCCATACTGCTGGTAGAGGTGTAGGAAGTCGTATCCCTGCAAGAGCTGATAGGTAAACTCGGTGAACGACATGCCGTCGCCCTCGCCGTTGAAACGCTTCTTTACCGAATCCTTAGCCATCATGTAGTTTACGGTGATGCACTTGCCGATGTCGCGAGCAAAGTCGAGGAACGAGAACTCCTTCATCCAATCGTAGTTGTTTACAAGGAGAGCCCTATTCTCGGCCTCAGAGTCGAAGTCGATAAGTTTTGCAAGTTGATTCTTGATAGCCTCCTGATTGTGGCGCAGTGTAGCCTCGTCGAGGAGATTGCGCTCCTGTGACTTTCCCGAGGGGTCGCCAATCATACCCGTAGCACCACCTATGAGTGCTATGGGGCGATGGCCGCACATCTGAAAGTGTTTCAAAATCATGACACCAACAAGGTGACCTATATGCAACGAGTCTGCCGTGGGGTCGATACCGAGGTAGGCTGTTGTCATCTCCTTCTGTAACTGCTCCTTAGCACCGGGCATGATTGTATGAATCATACCTCTCCACTCGAGCTCCTGAACAAAATCTTTAATCATCGTATATTCGTTTTAGTTAATTCTTAAACTATCGTCGTTTCAAATATTCTCTTATCTTTTCGATGACCTACCCACCTACATCAGCGGTAAGCCACTTGGTTATTAGAACGTTCCCACCTCATTCAGCAGCAGGCCTCTTTTTAGCCAGAAGGTCACTAACACCTCCATCAGCGGTAGGCCCCTTTGTTGTCAGAAGGGGTTAGATTTGAGCTCGATTAAGATATTGACTCGGATGGGACATACTCGAAGTATTTCCCATTCGGGGCAATGATTGAGAGCTCGAAGATGACCACTTATCACGACAAAGATTTGTTGTCAGAAGGCAACCCTCACCTATATCAGCAGCAGGCTGCTTTGTTGTTAGAAGGGGTTAGATACAACGCTCGGCGAATTTCGAGGCGATGGGCTGTACTAAGGCGTACTGCCCATTGCTGAGATAATTCGTTAGCGGCAGTAGATGACCCCTTATCACAACAAAGAACACCTCAATCAGCGGTAGGCCCCTTTGTTGTCAGAAGGGGTTAGATACAACGCTCGGCGAATTTCGAGGCGATGGGCTGTACTATGGCGTACTGCCCATTGCTGAGATAATTCGTTAGCGGCAGTAGATGACCCCTTATCACGACAAAGATTTGTTGTTAGAAGGGGTTAGATTTGAGCTCGATTAAGATATTGACACGGATGGGACATACTCGAAGTATTTCCCATTCGGGGCAATGATTGAGAGCTCGAAGATGACCCCTTATAACAACAAAGATTAGTCGTCTAATTCTACTTTGTAGATAAGATTATCCATGCAGATATATAGCGGAGTATTTGCGCCATACTCGCCAACATCGGTTGTCTCAACCTTGACGCGCAAACCCCACAACTCGCCTCGAAGCTCCGAGAGATCAAAGCTATTCCACGCATCGGCAACGAAACGCCTGCCCTCGCGATAGTCGGCAACATAGCAATCGACGCTCTTACCCTCACGCTTATCCTCATGTAGCGCAGTGAAGGTAACCTTTAGGTAGTCACCATCAGTAAAGGCACGGGCAAAGTCGTTACCCTCGGTTATGGCTTGATGGGTGTAGGTCGAGAGGTTGAGCAATACGGATGAAAACTCATAATCGCCAAAGTAGCGACACAGAATATCGCAGGTGGGATTGTAGCTGTCGTAGTAGAAGAGCATAAAGCCGTCGCCTGAGTGATTATAGACGCTATATTGGTTGGTATAGCTACCATCCTCCATGTTGTGCATAGAGGAGTGGGCAAAACCTCCCCAATAGCCATACTCCTCGTTTAAGAAGTGCTCGAATTTGAGATATGCGCTGTTGTAACCCAAGAGGTAGGTCTCAGGAGCATCAGTGTCGAAACTCTCGCATACAATTTCGACAAGATTTTCTCTTGGAACATCATCATCACCACCTATTTTATCGAGTATATCGGTACAACTCGTTATCAAAAGTAGTGGCAGGGATAAGATAGGTAATAAAAACTTCTTCATATAGTCTGTTTTGGATTATTATACTCTTCTTTATTTGCTCGATTATAGAAATGAGACAATGTCGTAGGCGCGGTAATCGCCCCTATTCCACTCGGGCACAGGCTCTAACGCAACATTATCGAGGAGCTCCAAGCTTATGGCATAGTGCTCGCCGTCGTAGTTATAGGCCACCTTGCGGGGCAGAACCCTCTCCCCCTCGCGGCTCAGCGTAAGCTCAATCTGCATATCGCCATAGCTCTGCTCCGTGGGCTCTATGCTGAGGGTTACGCCACTGGCCGAGCTCTCCTTAATCGAGATATTGTACTCGCCCTCGACAAACTCGAAGGCGCGTGTAGGGTTGCTCAACAGATCGCGGGCCTCCAAGTTGGCTCGATCCTCGACAACCTCCTTGCGGCTGTTGTTCACCTCGTAGCGCAACTTACCGTCGGAATATACCTCCATGGCACCCAGCGTGAGATAGTAGCTATCGCCTTCGACAACGAAGTAGCCTCGCATGGAGTCCATACCCTCGGCCTCGACCGCGATAGAGGTGGCATAGTGGTTGCCGAGTGTGCGGTGCAGGCCGTTGAGCCACTCGCTCGGGCTACTCTGCGCCGAGAGTGTAGCTACCGCAAAGATCATCAACTGAAGCATTAGAAACCTCTTCATCGTCAATTAAGCTAAAATATACCCAAATCCTGAAGCTTAGCCTCCAACGAGGGCAGGTCGTAGAACTTAATCTCGCGCGGCTTAGAGCCTATCTGCGGGCCTACGATACCGGCACGCTCGAGCTGCAACATGATACGGCCGGCACGGTTGAAGCCCACCTCGAAGTTACGTTGAATCATCGAGGTAGATATCATGCCGTTAGCCACCGCCTCGCGGGCAATCTCTGCGAACTTGGGGTCGTACTTCTGCGGGGCACTGCTCTCCTCGCTACCAAACGATGGAAGAGCCTCGCCACCCGCCTCGGGGGTGTAGTCCGGCAGGTTGTAAGCCGAGGGATAGCCCTGCTGAGAGTGGATATGCTCGACGATACTCTCCACCTCGGGGGTATCGACAAAGGCACACTGTATGCGGGTGAGCTCGCCACCATTCGAGAGCAACATGTCGCCACGACCGATAAGCTGGTTAGCACCCGGCTGGTCGATGATTGTTCGCGAGTCGGTCATCTGCATCACACGGAAGGCGATGCGCGCAGGGAAGTTGGCCTTGATACCACCCGTAATGACCTTGACATCGGGGCGCTGCGTAGCCACGATAAGGTGGATACCTATGGCTCGCGCCTTCTGCGCCAAGCGCATAACAGGAGCTTCGACCTCCTTAGCTGTCATAATAAGGTCGGCAAACTCGTCTATCACCACAACGATATATGGCAAGAAGCGGTGTTCCTTCTCGGGGTTGAGCCTGCGTTGCAGGAACTTCTCGTTATACTCGACGATATTCTTTGCATGCGCGGTCTTACAGAGCTCCAAGCGGTTAGCCATCTCGGTACAGAGCGCATTGAGCGTATATACCGCCTTCTTCGGGTCGGCAATTATCGACTCGTCTTCGGACTCCATCTTCGCGAGGAAATGCTTCTCGAGCTTGTTGTATAGCGAGAACTCCACCATCTTGGGGTCGATAAGCACGAATTTAAGCTCGGCAGGGTGCTTTCTGTATAGCAGCGAGGTGATGATAGCATTCAGACCTACCGACTTACCCTGACCCGTAGCACCTGCCACCAACAAGTGAGGCATCTTGGCGAGGTCGAAGGTGTAGTTCTCGTTCTGAATGGTGCGACCAATGACTACCGGAAGCTCCGCCTTAGACTCCTGAAACTCGCGCGAACATATTGCCGAGCGCATCGACACTGTCTGCTTCGTGAGGTTAGGAACCTCGATACCTACCGTACCCTTACCCGGAATGGGGGCGATGATACGAATACCCAAAGCTTTGAGGTTCTGTGCAATATCGCTCTCCAAGCCCTGAATCTTCGAGATTTTGACGCCCTGCTCCTGCACAATCTCGTAGAGGGTCACCGTTGGGCCTACCGTAGCGTGCATGCTGCGGATGGGTATGCCGAAGTTGAGCAGTGTCTCGCGTATGCGCTCCTTATTTTGGAATATCTCCTCGTCATCGACCATGGCCTTCGACTTGTGGTCGATAAGTAGCGACGGTGTGGGAGGGGTGTAGCTGTGCAGGTCGCGCATAGGGTCGTAGAGGTCACCCTCGATATCCTCCGCATCGATCTCCTCGGCCTCGCGCTGCTCGACAGTGATTATCAGCTCGTCGTCACCATCACTACCGCAAGACGACATGCCGAGCGCACTCTCGGCCTCGGCTCTATCCATGGGCTGAGCCCCGCCATCGCCAAAGTCGCCATCGTGCAACATCTCGCCAACTAAATCTTCGGTTGCATGGCTTGTGTCATCCCCATTGTCGATAGGCACTGCTGCGAGTGTAAGCTCCTCGCTATCATCATCGTCGGCATGCTCCTCGGCTACTGCACTACCAATCGAGGGCTGAGACTCCTCGGCCGAAGTCTCCGCTACGGCACTATTATCAGAAGTAACCTCCTCGTCGGTATCGTCGTCGATAGCTACCTCGTCATCCTCGCTATCGTGATGCGTCGAGTGATGCACAAAGCCCCAAAAACGGCGCGTGGCCTGCGTAACACCTCCTGCCACTCGCTTACCCTGCTTATCGACATCGCGCAGGAAGTTGCGATTTACGAGTAGGCCTGTCATTATCCACCCGGCAACGATGATTAGCAGCGTGCCCACAAAGCCCGTAGCACCGCGCAATGCCTCGCTCATGGCTACGCCATAGCTACCACCAAGGCCCGAGCCATAGATATCCCACGATGTGCCAAAGATAAAGCCCATGGTGAGCGAGCCAAGCAACAGTATAAGACCATAGATTGGTACTGAACGTAGCAGTCGAAGTGGTATGTAGCGGAATAGTCGCCAACCCCAAAGGATGAGTACCACGGGGATAACCACGGCAAAGAGACCGAAGCCACCACCAACCAAAGCATTTGCAACACTCGCTCCTCCTCGACCGCAAACATTGCTGAAACGGGGATCACTCATAGGCACTCCCACCTGCGAGAGCGCACTCATATCCTCCTTCCAATAGAAGAAGAACGAGAGAATCGAGAAGAAGAGGAAGGCACCCAAGACCATGAGCACAAAACCTGAGACAAGACGTATGTTGTCACGAGCACTCACCACCGATGAATCCTGAGTCGAGCCCCCACCTTTGGATGTGCTTCGCGAGCCTCGGCTCGACGATACACCTCTGCTACTTATATCTTTGGCCATAATATCGCGCGTTGTTATATACAAATAAAGCGTACGAATATACGACATTTTTTTGAGATACGAAAATTTTATCCCCGTATCTCACTCTTTTTAATATGTAATCGGTATTTTATCGCAACGAAAGTGCCTTATGTTCAAGACGTTGCCTATACTCCTCATCGGCAAAGGTAATAAACTCCAACAGAGGCTTCGAGCCGCGCTCGGCCCGCATATCGTAACGCTCCAAGAGCCACTCCACACGACGAGCCACAGCCTCGCCCGAGTCGATAACCTCGATACCGCAACCAGCAAGCTCCTCCTCGATAAGGTTGCGCAGGAAGGGATAGTGCGTACAGCCGAGAACCACCCTATCTACACCCGAGCCCCTCAGCGGAGCTACAACACTCCTCACAGCCTCGCGGGCGCGGGGTGTCTCCTCCTCCGAGGCCTCGACAATCTCCACAAAGTCGCGGCCAACGACCTTTACCACCTCGACATTCGAGGCGTAGCGCGAGGCCGTACTAAGAAACATTTCGCTCTGCAAGCTGTGCTCCGTAGCAAGCACCGCAATACGACCCGTGAGCGTAGTGAGCGACGCCGGCTTGACGGCAGGTTCAAGACCTACGATAGGCAGACTCGGCCACCTCTGGCGAAGATCATTGATAGCCGCCGTAGTAGCTGTATTACACCCCACAACAACGAGCTTAACACCCCTGCGTACAAGCGTATCGACAGCATGCTCGGCAAAGCCGCGTATCTGCTCCTTAGAGCGGCCTCCATAGGGACAGTTCTTGCCATCGCCCAAGTACAATAGCGACTCCTCGGGGAGTCTGCGACGCAGCTCGCGCCACACCGACAACCCTCCGATACCCGAATCATAGACTCCTATGGGTGCATTGTTACTCACCTTGTTGCTCTTTGATATATTTCACAATCATATCCTCAACCTCGTCGTCGCTCCTCGTGCTGCAATCGACCTTAAAGCGAGCCTTGGCATAGATGGGCTCGCGCTCGGCCATCTGCTCCCTCATAAAGGAGAGCAGCTCCTCGTCGCTCTTGCCTCTGAACATGGGGCGTTTCTCGCGCCCATAGGCCGTAAGACGGCGCATTATAGCCTCGGCACTGCGACTAAGGTATATCGTAAGGCCATGCTCCACGAGCCACTCCATATTGTCGCCCCATACAGGAAGACCGCCACCCGTAGCGACCACACACGCCGCACTGCCCTCGACAACACTCTCCAAAGCGCGACGTTCAGCCTCGCGGAAGTAGCTCTGGCCACCGTAGTAGAATATATCGGCAACCGAAGCACCCTCCATCTGCTCGACAACCCTATCCGTGTCGATAAAACGGAGATGAAGACGGCGCGCCAAACGCTTGCCCATAGAGCTCTTGCCCGAGCCTGCATATCCCACCAAGAAGATGACCATAATCCCTTTTCGCCTACTTAGAGAGTTTTAGAATAGGTCGAGCTGCGACACCGTGAAGGGGGCATCATCCTTCTCGTCACGGCTGCGATAATCGACATTGGGGTCGGCCTTGATATCCTCACCAATAATCTCCTCGACGTTAATACTATCGTCGTCGCCACCCTCGTCTTCCGCAATATCGCTACCCTCGTCTTCCGCAATATCGCCACCCTCGACAAGAGCCTCATCTGCGACATCCTCCGCGAGGTCACCGTTCAAGAGCTCCTCCTCGAGAATATTCGCCTCGTCATCCTCCGAAATCTCGGGCTCGATAAACCTCAGGCTTGCAACCTCGTAGGTCGTGATACGCTTACCTTTGGCTCGGTGGCTCTTGACAGCGATAAACTGTTCGACATCGATTAGCTCGGTAGCACGCTGTTCGTGCTGACCTCCAAATACAACCTCCAAAGTCGCACCCTTAGCCATGGTTATCGCCACAAAGCGCATCGTAGAGCCCTCCTCCAAGAAGTACTGTATCTTATCGCCCGCCTCCAACTCGAAACGCTTCATATAGTAGTACTTCTGCTCGCCGTCGTAGTAGCACAACGAATATACCCTACCCTCGACATAACGCTCCACGCGGATAGTATCGTCGGGGAAGTGCTGTTGCAGGTCGAAGCCCGTGATGTAGTATTGATTCTTAGCTGTCCAGACCACAATCTTATCCTCGCCCTTGAACTCGCCAAGCAGCTGACCGCGGCCATCGGCATTGAGGCGTCGCACATCCTCGTCGTACCATATATTCTGACCGCCGAGAGTCGAAGCACCACGCTCTTTGAGAACAATCTTATTTATGCTGTAACGCGTAACAAGGTTACCGACACTCTGGCGACCCTTTATGGCGAGAGTAGCCAAGTCGAGGTCGATGATACACTTCTTCAAGCGGGCACGCGGTCTCAGATATATTTTGAGCACCTCGGCCTCGCCATTGGGATTTGCCGAGAGGTACAAGAGCTCGCTCTTGGGCGTACCCTTCGTGAGGTCGTACTCCTTATCGCGCGTAATGCTCTTGATGGCGCAACGCTTCATCATGATAGCACCGCCACGACCATCCCTGTAAAGGAGATTGTATATCGTACGCTCGTCGTTACGCTTATATATGCCTATGTAGTATATTCCCTTATCGAAGAAGGCCTTATCCGAAATCTTGGTTATCTTGTATCGACCATCTTTGAGGATTACAATCACATCGTCGAGATTCGAGCAGTCGCATACAAACTCCGACTCCTTCATGCTCTTGCCATAGCCGAAGAAGCCCTCGGCCCTATCGACATAGAGCTTGGCGTTCGACGAGGCAACCTTCCACGCCTCGATAGTGTCGAAGGCGCGTATCTCGGTGCGACGCTCCCTGCCCTCGCCATACTTAGCCTTAATACGCTCGAAGTAGGCGATGGTGTAGTCGGTGAGGTGCTCCAGATCGTGCTTCGTGAGCTTGATATCGGCCTCGATCTGCTTAATCTCGTTGTCGGCCTTCTCGGAGTCGTAGCGCGATATGCGGATGAACTTTAACTCGGTAAGACGCTGCACATCCTCCATAGTAACCTCCCTGCGCAGCCTCTTCTTGAATGGGTCAAGGCCCTTATCCACAGCCTCGTATGCAGCCTCGCGCGTACGACAACCCTCGATAAGCTGATAGAGCTTATTCTCGATGAAGATACGCTCGAGCGACGCGGCATGCCACGCCTCGTTGAGCTCTTCGAGGCGTATTTCGAGCTCGCGGCCGAGCAACGACTTGGTGTGGTCGGTCGAGTAACGCAAAATATCGCTTACGCCCATAAATACGGGCTTATCATCGACAATGACACAGGCATTGGGCGAGATAGAGACCTCACAGTCGGTAAAGGCATAGAGCGCATCGATAGTCTTATCCGACGACTCGTCGGCAGCTACCTGAATGATAATCTCCACCTTCTCGGCAGTATTGTCATCGACCTTCTTAATCTTTATCTTACCCTTATCGTTAGCCTTGATGATAGACTCCTTGATAGACTCCGAGGTGGTTGTATAGGGTATCTCGGTAATCGACAGCGTGCGCTTATCTATCTTCGATATGCGGGCACGCACCCTCACCGAGCCACCACGCAGGCCGTCGTTATAGTTGCCGGCATCCATGATACCTCCCGTCTGGAAGTCGGGAAGCAACATAAACTCCTCGCCACGCAGATAGGCTATCGAGGCATTTATAAGTTCTACGAAGTTGTGAGGCAGAATCTTCGAAGCCAAGCCTACGGCAATACCATCGGCCCCTTGGGCCAAGAGCAACGGGAACTTCACGGGGAGGGTCACAGGCTCCTCCTTACGGCCATCGTAGGCCAACATCCACTCCGTAGTCTTCTTGTTATAGACCACATCGAGGGCGAACTTCGATAGACGCGCCTCGATATATCGAGCTGCGGCAGCCTCGTCACCCGTGAGGATATTACCCCAGTTACCCTGCATGTCGATAAGCAGTCCCTTCTGACCGAGCTGCACCAGCGCATCCTTAATCGAGGCGTCGCCGTGGGGGTGGTACTGCATAGCCTGACCTACGACATTGGCGACCTTATTGTAGCGGCCATCCTCGACACACTTCATAGCGTGAAGGATGCGACGCTGCACAGGCTTCAATCCGTCAGCGAGGTGCGGCACGGCACGTTCGAGGATAACATACGAGGCATAGTCCAAGAACCAATTCTTGTACATTCCCGTAAGGCGTCGCACATCATCCTCGGCAGCGGTGAGAGCCTCGTACTTACCCTTAGGCGCACCCTCCGCAGCATCATCGGCAAACTCCTGTTGCACGTCGTCGAGAGTCTGCTCCTCGCTCTCGTTCAATATATCGTTACGCTCCTCCATCGTTAGTTAAGCTGTTTCAGGTTTTCGATAATATCCTCCTCGACACGGAGGTTGCCCACGATGAAATCCTTTCTATCGGGGGTATTCTTACCCATGTAGAACTCCAACATATCCTTTATCGGGTCATCCTTCGTAAGACGCACTCTATCCAAGCGCATGCCCTCGCCGATAAACTCCTTGAACTCGGCAGCCGAAATCTCGCCAAGACCCTTAAAGCGCGTTATCTCAGCCTGCGAGCCACACTTGCGTATCGCCTCCTGACGCTCGTCGTCGTTGTAACAGTAGTGGGTCTCGCGTTTGTTACGCACTCGGAAGAGCGGCGTTTGCAGGATATAGAGGTGACCCAAACGTATCACATCAGGGAAGAACTGCAAGAAGAACGACGTTAGCAGCAGACGTATGTGCATGCCATCGACATCGGCATCGGTGGCGATGATAACCTTGTTGTAGCGCAGATTATCCATATCCTCCTCGATGTTGAGTGCTGCCTGCAAGAGATTAAACTCCTCGTTCTCATAGACCACCCTCTTGGTCAGTCCGTAACAGTTGAGCGGCTTACCGCGCAACGAGAAGACGGCCTGAGTGCGCGGATCGCGACTCGACGTTATCGAGCCCGAGGCCGAGTTACCCTCCGTGATAAATATCATCGTCTGCTCCGCAAGATCGCTCTTATCGGTATAGTGTATCTTGCAGTCACGCAGCTTCTTATTGTTTAGCGACACCTTCTTTGCCGCCTCCCTCGCCTTCTTCTGCACGCCCGAGATGGCCTTACGCTCCTTTTCGTTCTCTACAATCTTGCGCTGCAAGGTTTGCGCCGTCTCGGGGTGCTTGTGCAGATAGTTGTCGAGGTTGGTAGCGAGGAAGTCGCCAACAAACTGACGCATCGTCACGCCCTCCTCCTTATCTTTGGAGCCGAGCTTTGTCTTAGTCTGCGACTCGAAGATGGGGTCGTTCACCCTCACCGATATAGCTGCAATTATCGAGGTGCGAATATCGGCAGGCTCGTAGTCCTTGTGGTAAAACTCCTTGATAGTCTTAGCCACAGCCTCGCGGAAGGCAGCCTGATGAGTACCTCCCTGCGGAGTATATTGACCATTTACGAACGAGTAGTAGGCCTCGCCATAGCCGTTGCCGTGGGTTATCACCACCTCGATATCCTCGCCCGAGATATGTATGGGCTGATAGAGAGGCTCCGACGAGAGATTGTCGTTCACCAAGTCCAAGAGGCCATTCTTCGAGGTGTAAGGCTTGCCGTTGAGTACCACCGTGAGGCCGAGGTTCAGGTAGGTGTAGTTCTTGACCATCTGCTCGACATACTCCAAGTTGTAGCTATACTCGCCAAAGACCTCGGTATCGACTACAAACTCAACATATGTTCCGTTCTGCTCCTCGACACCACTCTCCGAGCGGTCGGTCTGCTCGACACCCTGCGAGAAGGTTACCGTGCGTGCCTCGCCCTGACGCACCGAGCGAGCAAGGAAGTGGCTCGACAGCATATTCACAGCCTTGACACCTACACCATTCAGACCCACCGTCTTTTTGAAGGCATCGCCACCATACTTACCACCGGTATTCATCTTGCTCACAGCATCCGAGAGCGCTTCAAGCGGAATGCCGCGGCCGTAGTCGCGTACCGACACCCTATCGCCCTCGATAGTTATCTCGATGCGCTTACCCGCGCCCATGATAAACTCGTCGATCGAGTTATCCACAACCTCTTTCAGTAGAACGTAGATACCGTCGTCGGCCTGTGTACCATCTCCGAGCTTACCGATGTACATTCCCGGGCGTAGGCGTATATGCTCACGCGGCGTTAGCGTCACTATGGCATCTTTGCCATATTCAGCCATAGGTGTAGTCTTACTCTGCTCTGCCATATATTTCCTGCTCGTCGTTTGCTAAATTATGCACGCTTCTGGGCGCGAATATCGTCAAGTGTTGTTACCATCGAGGCGTGTACCTCGGCCATAATCTCCTTTATGGGTCGCTCGATGACCTCCTCGCGGCTCACGGGTTTAAGCACCTTGATAGTTATGCGGTTGCGCCAATTCATAAGCCAGCCCTTGCGTACCATCGTAGTTGTGCCGTCGAGGACAATCGGAAGAATAGGCACCTCGGCATCCTTAGCGAGGATAAAGGCTCCGGCCTTAAAGTTGTGAATCTCCCCATCCTTCGAACGTGTACCCTCGGGGAAGATGCTCACCGACGCACCCTTCGCGAGCCACTCCTTGCCCTTGTCGTGCACCAGCTGCATCGCCTCCTTGGCACTTGCGCGGTTAATCACTATATCGCCATGCGCATAGAGCAGCGGGCCTACTATCGGGATGCGATATACCTCCTTCTTGGATACCCACTTAAATACCAATGGCAGCTTGTAGAGGCAGATAATATCGACCATCGAGTTGTGGTTTAGCGTGATGACATATTGCTGCTTGGGGTCGATATTCTCTATGCCTATCACCTCGCGCTTCATAAACGGAGGCAGACCAAAGATTACGTCTGTAATCCACTTCGACAGGGTGTGTACCACAACACGCTTTTTATCAAACGGATAGCACAATGCAAGAGCTATAAACGATAGCACAAAGAGCACAAGAGCTATTGCTATACAGACGATGTAATAGAGAATACTTAACATAATAAACCGCGTTTTAATCGAATATTTTTATCAATTTGCAAAGATACTACTTTTTTCAGAAAAGCACAATTCTTGAAAAAAAATAAAATTTCGAGGCGGAGGGGTTGCGCGGGAGGCCGGGGTATTGGTGGGTACGACCTTGATGGGTTTTGCGGGTTACATGGGTTACGTGGAAGAGTACTCATTTAACCGATGTGACCCATCTGACCCATCTGACCCATCTGACCTATCTGACCTATCAACGATAGAGAGGCTGAGAATGACAACATAGCGCAGCGCACTCAATTTGTTGTCAAAAGCCGTGAGATGTGGCCTCGACATGAAATTGGCTCGGATGGGACATACTAAACGTATTTCCCATTCGAGCCAATGATTGAGAGGCCGCAGATTACGGCTTTTCACAACAAATTAGTTGCGGCCGGTAACAATCCGCTCTATCTCCTCTATCTGAAGCTTAAACTGCTTATCCGTATCCATCATATCGGATACCGCCTTGCAGCTGTGAAGCACTGTGGCGTGGTTACGACCACCTATCGACGAGCCAATGACCGTGAGCGGGGCCTTGGTATGTTGCTTTGCCAAGAACATCGCCACCTGGCGCGCCTGCGCCACATCGCGCGTACGCTTCGCCGAGTTGAAGGTGTCGAGCTCGATGTTGTAGTAGTCGCAGACAACCTTTACGATATGCTCGATGGTTATCTCGCGCTGCGTGAGCTTGACATATACTTTGAGAATATCCTTTGCAAGCGATATTGTAATCTTACGGCCGAGGAACGAGGCGTTGGCTATGAGCGACGATAGAGCACCCTCAATCTCGCGCACGTTTGCCGAGATATTGTCGGCGAGATACGACACCACATCCTCGGGGATGTTGGCACCCAGACGCTGCGCCTTAGCTCGTATAATCTTAACCTTGGTCTCGTAGTCGGGGATGCTCAGGTATGCCGAGAGTCCCCATTTGAAACGTGTCAGCAGACGCTGCTCGATATCTTTAAGCTCGACAGGGGGCTTATCCGAGGTTAGGATAAGCTGCTTACCGGCAAGTTGCAGATGGTTGAAGATATTGAAGAAGGCGTTCTGCGTACCTGTCTTACCCGTCAGCTCCTGAATATCGTCGATGATAAGGACATCGACCATCTGGTAGAAGTGGATAAAGTCGGTAATTTCGCCATTTTTGTATGCTGTCTGGAACTGCGCCTGAAACTTATTCATCGAGACGTACAAGACCTGCAATTCGGGGTGTCGCTGGCGCACCTCATGACCTATGGCCTGAACGATATGTGTCTTACCCAATCCCGAGTCGCCGTAGATGTATAGAGGGTTGAAGGCATTGTTGCCCGGAGTCACCGCCACGGCCATACCCGCCGAGCGCGCCAAACGGTTGCACTCGCCCTCGATATGGTTGTCGAAGGTGTAGTTAGCGTTGAGCTGCGGATCAAACATTATGCGGCGCAGGCCCGGAATTACAAAAGGATTTTTTATATTTGCAGTGTCGGTCGGTTGTGCAAACTGCGGCACGGCCGATGTATCGGTCGCAACGACACTCTGCGACGTGCGACGCGGCACGGCATAATGCAGCTGAGTATCAACGCCATAGAGCTCCGAGATAATGGGGCGCAAAAAGCGCAGATAACGCTTCTCGATGCTGGCCACAAAGCTCTCGTTGGGAACTCTGAGGCGCAGGTTCGAGCCGTCGAACCCGATGGGCCAAATGGGCTTGAACCACTTGACAAACTCCTCCTCGGTAATCGAGGGGCGAAGTCTGTCGAGGCAGTCTTGCCACACTTTGTTATATGTCTCGGTTTGCACCATCGCGTTCTTTTTTACTCGTTTTTATGGGCCGATAACCCCCAAGAAACAGTCTTAATATTCTGTCTCAGCAAGTTATAAATCGGACCTCTATTTTTGCTTTAACACCACCCGAAATCACTCGCGTAAAAGGGGGCGTTTTGACATTGCAAAGATGTGGATAATTTTATTAAAATAAACTCAATTTAGTGTTGCAAAATTCGATTTTTTTGATATGGGTAAATCGGCGAGATTTTTGCTTGAAAATTTAAGTCGCTGATACTTCATTATATCAATATTTTTTCTTATATTTGCATATTGGAATTTATTTCACTCGAAACTACAAACTATAAAAATAACCTATACATTATGAGTAACGAATTAGACAAGCAGGTATTGGCCAAGGCTCAAGCATGGCTTGACGGCGACTATGACGAGGCCACTAAGAAGGAGGTACGCTTCCTGATGGAGAATAACCAGAACGAGCTTATCGAGAGCTTCTACAAGGATTTGGAGTTTGGTACGGGTGGCCTCCGCGGCATCATGGGCCCGGGCTCTAACCGCATGAACATCTACACCGTAGGTGCTGCTACCCAAGGACTTGCAAACTATCTCAAAAAGAACTTCGCAGGCGAGCAGATTCGTGTTGCCATATCGCACGACAGCCGCAACAACTCGCGTCTCTTTGCCGAGCGAGTAGCCGACATCTTCGCATCGAACGGTTTTCAGGTATTTCTGTTCGACGCTTTGCGCCCCACACCCGAGCTAAGCTTTGCCATCCGCGAGCTCAAATGCCACTCGGGCGTTATGGTTACCGCCTCGCACAACCCCAAGGAGTACAACGGCTACAAGGCCTACTGGACCGACGGCTCGCAGGTGACATCGCCCCACGATGTAAACATAATCGAGGAGGTGGGCAAGGTTACCGAGGTATCGCAGGTGCTCACAGGCAAGAACCCCGAGAATATCACCATCCTCGGCGAGGAGTTCGACAAGATCTATTTGGCAGCTATCAAGGCCCTGTCGCTATCACCCGAGGCTGTGGCTAAGCACAACGACATGAAGATTGTCTATACGCCGCTTCACGGCGCAGGCGTCAAGCTCGTGCCTCAATCGCTGCGCAACTACGGCTTTAATAATATTATATGTGTAGAGGAGCAGATGGTGCTCGACGGCAACTTCCCCACCGTAGCTTCGCCCAACCCCGAGGAGCGCAAGACGATGGCTATGGCTATCGAGCTTGCCGAGAAGGAGGGTGCAGATTTCGCCATGGCCACCGACCCCGACGCCGACCGTTTGGGCGTGGCTCTTCGCACAGGCAAGGGCGACTACGTTCTTCTGAACGGCAACCAGACCCTTGTGCTTCTCATGAGCTACCAGCTCACACGCTGGGCCGAGCTCGGCAAGATTACGGGCAAGGAGTTTGTCGTTAAGACTATCGTTACGTCGATGATGCCCGACGCTATCGCCGAGCACTATGGCGTGAAGTGCTACAACTGTCTCACAGGCTTCAAGTATATCGCAAAGATTATCCGCGAGCAGGAGGGCAAGACCAAGTATATCGGTGGCGGCGAGGAGTCGTTTGGCTATCTTCCGGGCGACTTTGTGCGCGACAAGGATGGCGTAGCAGCTATCACACTTGTTGCCGAGGCCGCAGCATGGGCTCGCGAGACTATGGGCATCACGCTCTACGAGTGGTTGCAGCAGCTATATGTTAAGTATGGCTTCTTCCGCGAGGGTCTTGTAAACGTTGTCCGCAAGGGCAAGGAGGGTGCTGCCGAGATTCAGCAGATGATGGTCGATTACCGCCAGAACCCACCCAAGTCGATACTTGGTTCGCCCGTAGTCAAGATTTTGGACTACAAGACATTGGAGCAGATCGACGTTAAGACAGGCGAGCGTTGTGCTATCGAGGGCATCGACGAGAAGAGCAACGTCTTACAGTGGTTCACCGAGGATGGCACAAAGGTATCGGTACGCCCCTCGGGCACAGAGCCTAAGATTAAGTTCTATTTCGGTGTTAAGGCTCCCTTGTGCTGCGTAGAGCAGTTCGAGAAGGTTGAGAAGGAGCTCGACCAGAAGATTGCAGCTATCGCCAAAGAGCTTAACCTATAATAGAGCAGCTCCTAACAAAACGGGGATGACAAAAGTAAATTTGTCATCCCCTATATTTTATACACATACACACGCGTAGCACATGCGCACGCGCGAGAGGTAAGCGCGAGGAGGCAAACAAAAGAGCGTAGGCGCACTCGTAGCAGGATATACATTGGCGAGGGCCGAGATGCGTGGATGGCAAAGTAAGAGGCTGACTAAAAGGATATTTTAGCCAGCCTCTAATATCTATGAGAGAGGGTCGCGGATTAAGCCTTATCGCGAGAAATCGACGAAGTGTTCGAGCGACTTCATGATGTTACGCGAGTGGAGAACCATGGTCTTAGTCTCGGTAAGGATGTTGAAGAACAACATATTAGCCGACGACGAGCCTCCCATATCGCGCAGACGGCGCAACTGATTCTGCATAACCTCGTCGATAAGGTCGAACATCTCGTCACGCTTGTTGAGCACCGTCTCCATATGTGAGAACGAGCGAGTACGCAGCATCTCGTTAATATCGTTGAATATCTCCTCCACACGGTCGTTGATACGCTTCAAATCATAGACCTGCTCCTTCGAGAGGCCCGTGTGGTTGTTGTCGATATGCTTGTAACAGGGGCGAGTGATGTGAAGCAAGGCCTTGCTTGTCTCCGAGATATAATCGACTACCTGAACGTAGTAGTGGCCCGTATTTACATCGCTCTCCTCCAACGTACGCAAAAGAGGCATGATTTCGTACTTCTGCGAGCGTGTCGATTGATAGAACTCCTCGCTCTCGCGTACCATATCGCGTAGCACCTTACGATTCTCCTTAAACACCGCGACAATCGTACGGTCATAAATCATCGTAACGCGCTCCATCGACGAGCATACATGCTCGGTGTAGGCTATTAGAGCCTCCTCGGGACTGCGCTTCAAGACATCGCTGATGGCCGAGGTTGCCGACTCCGACACTGCGGTATCCTCCTTCTTCTTACCCACATTGCTCTTGATGATAAGGAATACGCAGATAAGCGTAACGCCAACAATCGCTATCTTGCCACCATAGGCCAAGGCCAGAGTGACACCCAGCGCGATGATAAAGCCACCGAGAGCCGTAACAAACCAACCCATGATTACGGTTGTAACACCCGTGATACGATATACGGCACTCTCTCTACCCCACGCTCTGTCGGCCAACGACGAGCCCATAGATACCATAAATACAACATAGGTTGTCGATAGCGGAAGTTTGAGCTGAGTACCTATCGAAATAAGGATTGCCGCAGCCGTGAGGTTCACCGTAGCGCGGATAAGGTCGTAGTTCACGTCGCCACGCTCCTCCTCGGGAAGCTGCTCGAAGCGGCTGTTAATGGCGCGACGCACCCTCTCGGGGGTAATAGCCGCCAAGCCATCGTTAAGACGACGAGCACCACGCACAATACCTCGTGCGGCAAGCGTAGCGTCGCTATTTACGGGAGCTACCTCGCTCTGCGACGAGAGCTTACGCTCGGTCTCGATTACGCGCATCGACTTCTTCGAGGTGAAGAGCGTGATGACCATCACAAGGCCCGAAGCACACATAATCCAGAAGTTGGCTACCGTGGGTTCCGAGAGTGTCGCCATAGAGCTAAGATCTGCATCGGCACTGTGAGCAATCATATACGAGTCGTAGCCTGCGTAGGGCACACCGATAAAGTTCACAAGGTCGTTACCCGCGAAGGCCAATGCCAACGAGAATGTTCCGGCGAGGATAGATACTCGCAGGATATTGACCTTGCAACGCTGCAATACCCACAGGAGCAGCGAGCTACCCGCCCAAAGGATAAGCAGAGCAAGACCCGTGTTGTCGTTCACAAAATCTTTGAGTACCTCGGGGATTAGCGTTGTACTTTTAAGGCCCTTGAATACAGTGAAATAGATGATACCCGCAAACGTAATACCGCACCATAGAGCACCAAAGCGATTGAAGACGCGGTTGTAGCGGAACGAGAAGATAATTCGCGAAACATACATCAGCAGATGGCCTGCGAAGAAGGCCAAGACCACCGACAGCAGGATACCCGAGACTATGGCTAAGGCGTTACCCGAGTTGATATACTCGCCAAGCGAAGCATCGGTCGTGCCGCCCCATATGTTGTAGAGAGCGAGAGCCATAGCCGAGCCAAGAAGGCCGAAGACAAGAGATACGGTCGTAGATGTCGGCAGGCCGAGCGAGTTGTAGATGTCGAGCAGAATGATGTTCGAGAGCATCATACCGAGGAAGAGAATCATTATCTCCTGATAAGAGAACATTTCGGGATAGAAGACGCCACTACGCGCAACATCCATCATACCGCTCGATGTCATAACGCCGACCATAACACCAATACCCGCAATCGCAAGGATTACATTCTTCTTGGCGGCCTTCGAGCCAAAGGCGGAATTTAGGAAGTTGACCGCATCATTCGACACGCCAACCACGATACCCATAACGGCAAGAATCGCAAGGGTAATAACAATAAAAAGATCCATATATCAATTAGTTAATATTATTCTGCAACACAATACAAAGTGCCTCTAAAAAGAAAAATGCCCACAACCGAAGTCAATAACTTCGATTGCAAGCGACTTATCTTGAGGTTATGCCGTGCATAATAACTTAGTTTCTTCGATGACAAAGTTACGAATAAATTGTTACAAAATTGTTACAAAACCATTAAGTCGCGTAACAGTTGTTACAAATTTAGGCTATGTCGCAAGGGCATTATAGCAAATATTTTTAGCACGAAAGGTTGGAATTATAGATAAATATCACTACATTTGTATGATATTTAGACTTAAAGTAAAGATTTGCAACAATGGGCAAATATCGTATTCTGGTTGTCGATGACGAGGAGTCGCTATGCGAGATTCTGAAGTTTAACCTTGAGCGCGAGGGCTACGAGGTGCTTACGGCATTGAGTGCCGAGGAGGCGCTAACGCTCGAACTCGATAAACTCGACCTTATAATATTAGATGTTATGATGGGCGAGCTGAGTGGCTTTAGTATGGCGAAGATACTGCGCAAGAGGCGCGATACAGCTACCCTACCAATCATCTTCTGCACAGCTCGCGATACGGAGGCCGACAAGATTGAGGGCTTGGATATCGGTGCAGATGACTACATAGCAAAGCCTTTTTCGGTGGCCGAGGTTATGGCGCGAGTGCGCTCGGTGTTGCGCCGTTCACAGCATCAGCCTAAGATAGCAACCGAAGATAGCGACAGCATTATTCGATTCGAGGATTTGGAGATTAACCAACTCAAGAAGCGATGCACAATATCCGACGAGGAGATTTCGCTCACGCGCAAGGAGTTTGATATTCTTGTGCTGCTACTCTCAAACCGAGGCTCGATACTCTCGCGAGAGCAGATTATGAAGCGTGTATGGAGTGATGAGGTGGTTGTGCTTGACCGCACCATCGATGTAAACATCACACGAATGCGCAAAAAGCTTGGCAAATATGGTAATCACATTATAACACGAACAGGTTATGGCTACGGATTTGAAGAATAAGACACTCTCTTACCGAGGAGGTATGTACATCTTGCTGGCGCTGTTCAGCATCACGATCATCGGCGGTGTAATCATCTATCGCCTATCGCTCACCAGCCACCAGGGCATCTCGGAGCTTCTTGACGAGAGTATCTTCTACGCAATTATTGCCGTAGCTGCGCTTATGGGTGCTGTTGCAATATTTCTCTCGGTGCGCTTTAGCCGCAACCTTCGTAACCTTAAGCGTGTGGTAGAAGCAATGGATAATGGTGCCGATATTGAGTCGATGCCCGACTTTGCACGCGATGAGCTTGGCGACCTTTCGCGCCATATTATCGACCTCTACCAGCGTCTGCGCCAGACATCACACGCCTTGGAGCACGAGCACGACAAGGCAATCCACGAAAAGGAGGAGAAGTTGCGCATCAAGCGTCAGCTTACCAACAATATCAACCACGAGCTGAAGACCCCAGTGGCAGCTATTCAGGGCTATTTGGAGACCATCATCAACAACAACGACATCAGTGAGGAGGAGCGCCGCTCGTTTATCGAGAAGAGCTACGCCCACAGTCAGCGCCTCACGCAGCTTCTGCACGATGTATCGACCATCACCCGCTTGGAGGATGGCAGCAGCCGTATCGAGACCGATGCGGTAGACCTTCGCGCCATCATTGACGAGGTGGCATCAGAGGTTAAGCTCTTGCCACAGGAGCGCCAGATGCGTGTAAATATCGATATGCCCGAAAAGGTTATGGTAAATGGCAACTCAACACTTCTTATGTCGATTATCAAGAATCTTACGGACAATGCCATTGCCTATTCGGGTGGTCGAGATATATTTATCCGCCTCACGGAGGGTAACGATGCTATGCACACCATAACATTCTCCGACAACGGCATCGGCATTGACGAGGAGCATATCAACCATATCTTCGAGCGCTTCTACCGCATCGATGCCGGTCGCTCGCGCAAACTTGGTGGCACAGGCCTCGGCCTCTCGATTGTAAAGAATGCCGTACTGTTCCACGGAGGCGACATCGAGGTATACAACCGCAAGGCTGGTGGCTTGGAGTTTAAGTTTACGCTACCCATCGCCGAAAACTAAGATTTAGAACTTAAGAAACGAAGAGATAATATGAAAAAGTTATTTGCGCTTTTGCTCGTTGCAACCGCAGTAGGTTGTGCCGAAGCTCCCAAAGCCGAGGAGGGCTCTCCAAAGGTATATATGACAACAGAGATTACGCCTGAGGGCCTTATGCGTGTATATGAGGCATTAGGCATCGAGGCTGAGGGCAATGTTGCCGTCAAGATCTCTACTGGCGAGCCCGGTGGCAAGAACTACCTTAAGCCTGAGCTTATCGGCAAGCTTGTGCAGTCTGTAGATGGCACTATCGTGGAGTGCAACACCGCCTATCGTGGTCGTCGTTTCTCATCTGAGGAGCACCTCAAGGCTGCGCGTGAGCACGGTTTCTTTGCCATTGCCGATGTCGATATTATGGATACCGATGGCGAGATTAAGATTCCTGTGCAGGACACTACACACCTTAAGTACAACCTTGTGGGCAAGAATATCGAGAACTACGACTTTATGATTAACCTCGCCCACTTCAAGGGCCACGCTATGGGTGGCTTTGGTGGCGTGTTGAAGAACCAGTCTATCGGTGTTGCCTCGCGCAATGGCAAGGCCTATATCCACTCTGTGGGCAATACCGAGAATCCCGATGAGATGTGGGGCTTTACGGGCGACCAGATTGGCTTCTTGGAGTCTATGGCAGCTGCTGCACAATCTGTTCACGAATACTTTGGCGAGGGTAAGATTGTCTATATCAATGTAATGAACAATATGTCGATTGACTGCGACTGCGATGCTCACCCCGCTGACCCCTTGTTGAAGGATGTCGGCATCTTGGCATCTACCGACCCTGTGGCTCTCGATCAGGCGTGCCTCGATATTGTCTTTAATATCACCCCTGAGGAGGGCAACGACAATGGTCCGTTGTTGGAGCGCATCAAGTCGCGCCACGGCACACATATCGTAGACTATGCCGAGCAGATTGGCCTCGGCTCGAAGAGCTACGAACTTGTAAATATCGACTGAATAGCTATGCGCGGGGCGGTTCAGCAACTTCTCGACCGCTACCCCGCTGCAACGCTTCAGGATGTCTACAAAACGATGTTCCAAGACCGCTTTGGCGTGGCTCACCTCCTATCGGATAGAGCAAAGGTCAAGGCATATATCGAGCAAGAGACTTTAGAGTGTAGCGAGGCGAGAGAGAGCTATTTTGAGCCTTGTGGCTGGCGAGGCGACTATATAAGGGTAGACCTTCACGCCATTCGTGATGGCAAAATCACAAGCGATGAACTCACCGATACCTTTATGCAGAGTGCAAAAAGCTCTATAACGGCAGATAGCACAGCGCTTGCCGAGTGGCAAAGGGAGTGGCAGATGATTATCACACAGAACTACGACCGACTACGCAAGTTGGAGGGCTTCGAGCAAGACTCTACAATGCTTGCCGAGATGATTGCTAATGGCAACTATGTAGTCCACCACAGCCAAGCCTACAACACCAACTACCACCCGCACTACCGCATCGTATCCCGCCGTGAGGCCGAGCGATTAAACCTTAAATAACCTCAATCGAGGAGTGGAAAAAGGAGAGCGACCCGAAAGATCGCTCTCCTACTAATTTTCATCTTTTCTAACTAAAGAACTTACCAATTACTCCTTATAAGTGATTGTATATACCGCAGGACAAAGAATCTCGCCAGTCTTTGTCTCAGTATAATTCTCAATGGTTGTTGCATACATATCGCCCTCTGGCGACTCTATTACCTCGGAAGTAGCAACCAAATCATACTCACACAGATACTCTTCATATACTACATTGTATGATATCTTTGTGGGACAGCCATCGCCATCAAATTCATAAATAGCAGGATATAGGTCAGAACTTAGCTTTGTGCGAGAAACGGAAAAATGTTCGCGATAGTTCGGATCGGGAACATAATCCACTCGCATATTAAAATAATACTCATCACCACCGCCACCAATCTCGACGCACGCATCTCCAAATTTACCACACTTACGAAGCGACACAAGGAGTGAAACAATATCTCCCTCAAGCTGAGGGCCACCATTAAGAAGGAACATATTGAAATCGACATTTGTCTTATCGTTAGGATATCTATTCGGATAGAATGTTTCGATATCGTAGACCATACTGTCATCATCTTCCTCGCCATACTCATCCCAGATAACACCAGTTAGCAAGCCATTCTCATAAGTGATATTTGAGCCCTCTTCGCCATACTCCTCACAATGTTGCACCATTCGGACAAGATACCCGGCATCATCATACCCAAATGAATACTTATAGGTATCCCACATCTCATATTCACCTTTCAGCAGTGCCTGTGTTGCTCTGCCACCCTCCAAAGTAACCTCATAAGTCTCATCTTTGGTGCTGTCATCGCCACCGCTCTTATACGATGATGTAATATCAATATTATCCACGATGGAATAGTCGAAGGTATGCCATATCTCATAAGATTCGTAAGACTCTTGCGCATCGCATATCTCCTCGACACGGACTACTCGATTCTGCTCATCATACTTGTATGTCAAGATATAGTGTGCCGACTCGTACTCATTAACCGTATCGGTATAGCGATAATCAATAGTGCTTACATACTTCTGCTGTACCTCAGAATCATCATCATTTCCACCTGAGGGGGTATCTGTTGCCGCTCCCTGAGTAATGGTTATTTTAATTGTATGCTCGCCACAGCGAATTACAATCTCAGCATAGCGCTCTTCGCTTGTCTCGTTGGGGGTAAGCGTAATCGTGATAGTGTAGGTGCCCGCTGCATCGCCGTGATCGGGTGTAATAGACACCCACTCCTCGTCTGCGCGTGTGGTATTAATAACAGATGTCCAAGCGCCCTCGGTCGTAAATGTAACACTCTGTCCCTCGGTAGCCAAAGCATCAACACTCTGTGATAGGTACTCTTTCTGCTCTGGGCTTACAACAATTTCGCTTGTATCGCCACCATCAATAGGAGTGTCGGTACAGGCGACAAAGGCAAATATGCCAAACAACAAACATACAATAGAAATAATTCTATTCATAATTGCTATAATGTTTTATTGTTATATCAACTCCAGTATAACGATTAAATGATAAAAAAAAGAAAGTGTGGAGTTGATTTTCGTTTATCGACAAAGAGGTTCTGACAAAACCCAAGCAAAAATAAACGATACAATGCCCCACACTTGGAAGTATGGGGTATATGCACAAGAATAGTGCATAGCCACATATCTACACAAGATATGAGTGCTGTTCGTCATCCTTTTGCTTTTTGAAATTGTCAGATTTCTTTGTAAGGACTCGCGAAAAACACTTTCGTAAATATGTCCGCCGAAAAATGGCGCGATTAGCCACTATTTCGACAATACAAATGTAAGAAAAATTTTCGAAACGAACAACACTCACGGGGGATATTGTTCGGACAAAATAAAAAAATAAGGGTTGCTCCGCTAATGGAACAACCCCAATATAGTTTTTGATTAGAGTGGTTATTTCTTTTTTGGCTATGGAACATGTTGGATCTTTTATGGGGAGGGTAAATCGCTACTTATTAGGAATTGAAAACTGAATCAATGCGGCGGTGATGATGGCGCCTGGAATGCCGACAAACATTGGTACAAGCTCGTTGCGTATGCCACAAAGCCACAGGGCTACCAATATCAACGCGGTGGTCATAAGCCCCCAAAAAGCAACTCGCCCTGTTTTCTTAGGATTCATCTTTTTGAGGTCGTTCTCCGACAGCACATTGATCAAATCGGGGCGAAATAGCACCAATACAGCACACAATGCAATAATACCTGCCACAAATAAAATTACCATAACAGCATGAAAATTTCAGTTTGAATATCACTCCGCGACAACAGCAAATGTTACCCTACCTTCTTCATTGTGTTTTAGGCGGAGGGAGCCGCCGTGGAGGCGCACTATTTGGCGAGAGACGGCAAGGCCGATGCCCGAGCCGTCGGTTTTGGTCGTGAAGAATGGCGTGAAGATATTTTCAGCGACCTCAGCGGGGATTGCCTTTCCGTTGTTCGTAATCTCAATTTGGATGCGCTCCTCTGCATCAATCGTTGAGCGGATTGTTATCTTGCGCTCGCAATCCTGTGCCAGGAGTGCCTCGGTGGCGTTTTTCAGCAGATTGACCATCACCTGCGACATCAGCGCACGGTCGGCATAGAGCATCGTATCCGCAGGCTCGATGCTTACTTCAACCTCGATACCCTCGTGCGGAATGAGCGACAGCGACTCCGCCACCAACTCCGAGAGGTAGAACGGTGCTTTCTGCGGCGTAGGGATGCGCGTTACGGCACGGAACGAATCGACAAAGCGAAGCAGACGATCTGATGTCGCGTGTATCGTTTCGAGTCCTTGACGCATCGTCTCGGCATCGCCCGACGATGAGAGCAGTGTATGGCTAATAGATGTTACAGGCGCAAGCGAGTTCATAATCTCGTGCGTGAGGATGCGGGTGAGCTTCTCCCACGACTCCACCTCCTTGCGGTCCAACTCCTCGTGGATATTGCCGATTGATATTACCCTCAGTTGCTTGCCCTCAAACTCCATTGCCGAGCAACTCAGTACCAAGTTCTGGTCGCCAATCTCGGTAGTGAAGCGTGCGGTCAGCTGTGCGCCCGGCTCGATGCGGTGCATAGCCTCGCAAAGCTCCTCGCTCAGTATTCGCAGCTGGTCGATATGGTTTAGTCGCTCCATACCCACAATACGGAGAGCCTTCGAGTTGGTCTGCGCCACCGTGCCATTCTCCATCACGGTAATGATACCAATGTTGGCGCACTCCATAATCAACTCAAAGTACTTTTCTCGCTCACGAATCTGCATCTTGGCGTTGTCCATTACCTCTTTGATGCGATTGAGCGATTGATTGACCAGTGCGTGGCGTGTGATATTGGGGTTCTCGGTAAAGCGGAATGAGTAGTCGTCGTTCTGTACGGCATTGAATACAAACATCAGTCGCTCGACCAGCTCGTTGTAGATACGGAATAGTCGAAAGAGGCAGAAGATAATAATCGGAATGGTGGCTATAAGGTGTGCGTGGCGATTTGTAGCCCACACATAACCCGACAAGGCAGCCATCAGGATAATGACCGCCGCGTATGCACCGATTCTGCCATAAGGTATGTTCTGCTGTCGTTTCACAAGCCGTAGCGTTTAATCTTGTTGTAGAGTGTCTGGCGTGTAATGCCGAGCTGTTGTGCCACCTGCGAGAGGTT
>JAZNDK010000016.1:0-16230 GCA_045588005.1 Alistipes sp.
CTCCACGGCCTCCATGGGCACAATATGGTTGCGCTCGATGGTGATGCTACTCTCCGTAGAGAGGGTCATCGGCTTATAACCCGCGCAATTAACCTCGATGGTTAAACCCTCCGCAAAGGTCTGAGGCGGCAGAGCGATATAGAACTCCGTAGCCTCCGCGCCAAGCTCCACGCCCGAGTCGCAGTCGAGTGTCACCTCCGTAAATATGGTGTCGTCGAAGATAAGCGAGCCACCGGCACCCTCGCCGGCCTCACCCCTCTCCGAGGCCATGATTGCCTCAGCCGTGGCGGTGTCGATATATAGCTCGCCCGCCACCTGCTCGCCCGCATTGCCGCGAAGAGTGATGCTCTCGACCATTTCTCCCTCGCCCGTAAGCTCCACGCGCAACCAGCCGCATACGCTCTTCAACGAGAACTGCGTGAACTCGCTCTGCGCCACCATGATATTGCCACCCTCGCCATAGCTGCCAGCCTTGTAGCCCTGCACGGCGGGGAGCATAGCTTGCAGGTTGCAACTCTCGCTATTTAGGTAGTACGCCTCGTCGTAAGGGTAGGCGATTACCACCTTTGTTGTTTTGGTGGGTGTGCCACTGCCGGCATCAACGCGACGCAAATCGCCAACGCGCTCGCCCGTCTCGCCCTGATACTGCCACCTCTGATTGATATCCGAACGATAGAATACCGAGACCTCGTCGCCCTCAGTCCATACGGTCTTCAAAGCCTCGTTAAGCTCGATACGGGTATCGCCGCCCTCGAAACCGACGGTCAATGTCTCGGGAACATCTGCACGGTTGGCCGAAAATTCCTCGACTTCGTTCTGCGTACACGCTGCAAAAGCGAACAGAGCGGCAAAAAAGATAAATAATTTTCTCATAAAAGTAGTTTTAGGTTATATTTTTCTGTTTATTTATTTTCGGGGTGCAATGTATAAAAAAATCATAAATATAACAACAAAATAACAAGATATTTTTATTTGTTTCGCGTCAAAGGGGCTTCGGGAATTTAGAGAGATGAGGGAGTTTAAGGCACTAAATTCGTTAATCTCACCAATCTTTCCGACCCTAAGTAAAATTTCCGAACGAGCAACACTCTGCGGGGAGATTGATCGCCGAGGATAGAAAAAAAACGCCCTCCGCGACGGCGAAAGGCGAAATCTTAGAGGCTTTTTATTTAGATATAAACATAGGAATATATCACCGAGACCATGACAAAGAGATCTACCGATACTCCTCGTAGGCGTACTCTATGGCGCGGTTTATCTGGTCGATAAAGGGCTTGCATCGCTCGAAGAGCTCGGCAGTGCGCTCCACCCAGTCATCCGCTAAAAACCACTCCGACGAGAGTGAGCGGCTGAGTATCATCTCCCGCTGGCGTAGCAGGTACTCATACTCGGGGGCGCACGCCTCGAAACCGCGAGGGGTGCGTTTCAGGGCATTCGAAGTGTCGAGCTGCATGCCGCTACGCGCGATGTTGTGCACAAGCTCCGCGGCGTTATCCTCGACCTCCTCGCGTATGCTGCGCAGGACATAGGGCTCGGGGGATACATTGCCCGCAGCGAGGAACGACCCCTCGCCCCATGTATGACCCTTGGGCGATATGTGGAGGTAGTAGCCGCAGAAGCCGCTACGCTTGCCGCCACGCACTATGAAGCTGCTGAAAAAATCCTTGTAGGGAGTCTTATCCTTCGAGAAGCGCGTATCGCGATAGATGCGATATGTGCTGTTGGCCACCGTTGCCCCCTCTATCGTCTTGTCGAACGAGGCGATGCGGCGGATAAGCTCCTCAGTATTAGCCTGATGTCGTGCCAAGACGCGACGATAACGCCCCTTGTTGGCCTCAAACCACTCGCGGTTGTTGTTGTCGTGCAGCTCACTTAGAAAGTCGATAATCTCTCTCATCTTTATATTTCCGCTAACGAAAGACAAGGGGGTGACTAAATTGCATTTTAGCCACCCCCCTTGGTTATCTATTCTACTACCACGCGAACAAGGGGTACTCGCTCATCATGGCATTTACATCCTTGCGTACGGCTGCGATATTTGCCTCGTTCTCGGGGTCTGAGAGCACGCGGTCGATAAGCTCGGCGATATAATCCATCTTATCCTCCTTAACGCCACGTGTGGTGATGGCGGGAGTACCGAAGCGCAAGCCCGATGTGGTGAACGGAGTGCGCGAATCGAAGGGCACCATATTCTTATTGGTGGTGATGTCGGCAGCTACCAAGCACTTCTCCGCAAGCTTACCTGTAAGCTCGGGGAACTTGGTGCGCAAATCTACCAACATAAGGTGGTTGTCCGTGCCGCCCGATACAATCTTATAGCCGCGCTTGGTGAGTGCCTCGGCCAAAGCCTTCGAGTTCTTAACCACCTGCTGCTGATACTCCTTATACTCGGGTGTGAGAGCCTCGCCAAAGGCCACAGCCTTGGCTGCGATGACGTGCTCCAGTGGGCCGCCCTGAATACCGGGGAATACCGCCGAGTTGAGAATCTGCGACATCTTCTTAACTACGCCCTTGGGAGTGGTGTAGCCCCACGGATTGTCGAAGTCCTTGCCCATGAGGATAATACCGCCACGAGGGCCACGCAGCGTCTTGTGCGTCGTAGATGTCACGATGTGAGCATACTTCACGGGGTTGTCCAAAAGACCTGCGGCGATAAGACCCGCCGTATGAGCCATATCCACGAGAAGAAGTGCGCCTACTTTGTCGGCAATCTCGCGCATACGTTTGTAATCCCACTCGCGCGAGAAGGCCGATGCGCCACCCACGATAAGCTTGGGTTTATGCTCCAAAGCGAGTGCCTCCATCTCGTCGTAGTCGATGTTGCCGGTCTCCTCCTTAAGCTTGTAGCCTACGGCCTTGAAGTATGTACCCGACATGTTTACAGGCGAGCCGTGTGAGAGGTGACCGCCGTGTGAGAGGTCGAGACCCATGAATGTATCGCCGGGCTTCAAGCAGGCGAAGAATACCGCCATGTTAGCCTGTGCGCCCGAGTGGGGCTGTACGTTGGCATACTCGGCACCATAGAGCTCGCAAAGACGCTCGATAGCGAGATTTTCGATCTTATCTACAACCTCGCAACCACCATAGTAGCGGGCAGCGGGGTAGCCCTCTGCATATTTGTTTGTACATACTGAGCCCATAGCAGCCATCACTTGGTCGCTAACGAAGTTCTCCGATGCGATAAGCTCGATACCCTTTGTCTGACGCGCACGCTCCTCGGCGATAAGGTCAAAAATACGTGAATCCTTGTTCATTTTAGTTATAGTTTAGTTTGTATTATTCTTTTTCCAGCTAACAAAGATATAGATTAAAATCCGAAAAACCAAAAATTATAACGATAAATGAACACAAAAGTGGTATGTCTATTGCTAAACTATGCATAAATAGCTAATGCCATGAACATAAATACAGGTAAGGGTACTCTGCCGCTCGTCGTGGTGGTTGCCATCTGGTCGGTGTCGGCCATAGTCTCGCTACCCGGGTTGGCAATATCGCCAATCCTCGACGACTTAGACACGATTTTTCCCGAGGCCAGCCGCCTCGAAGTGGAGATGCTCGAATCGCTGCCATCGCTGCTCATTATCCCCTTTATGCTGCTCGCAGGCCGCTGGTCGGTAAGGCGCAGCAAGGTGCGTATGCTCACCATTGGGGCGTCGATGTTCCTGCTCTCGGGTATGGGGTGCTTGCTCTCGCGTAAGTTGTGGGAACTCATAGTCTTAGGTGGCCTTATGGGTGTTGGCGCAGGCCTGCTTATACCCCTTTCGACGGGTCTTATCGTCGATTACTTTACGGGGGATAGGCGCGTGCGACAGCTCGGTATCAGCTCGGCGATAAACAACCTCACGTTGGTTGTGGCTACGACACTTGTTGGCTACCTTGCCGATGTGGAGTGGTACTACGCCTTTGCGGTATATCTGCTGCCGGCGATAACGCTTCTGCTTATTCCCGCGCTCAGCCACTCGCGCCCCGAGCCTGAGCCCCAAGATGGAGCGCAGAACAGGCAGAAGGAGCTCAACCGCAAGATTATCGGTGGCCTCATGCTCTTCTATCTCTTTATCACTGCTGCCTCGTTAGTCGTCACGTTCAACACCTCGTATCTCGCCTCCGAGGCACATATCGACACTACCGAGTCGGGGGTTATAATCTCGCTCTTCTTCCTCGCAATCATGGCCCCTGGCTTTGTGCTCAACACCATTACCGCGATATTTGGTCGGTGGGTGAACGTAGTATCGCTTGTTGTCATGGGTTTGGGACTTCTCGTGATGTCGTGGTCGCACCCTTCGGCACTCACGCTCATATGCGGTGCTCTGCTCACGGGCTTGGGCTACGGCGTGATGCAACCCATAATCTACGATAAGGCTGCGACTAACGCCCCACCACAGCTCGCCACGCTCGCCCTCTCGATAGTCATGGCCGTAAACTATTTCGCCATCCTCATAGCCCCCTTCGCTATCGATGCTCTCGACCGATTGTTTGACACCTCGTCGCCGTCGTTTGCCTTCATGGTGGCGGGCACAGCCTCGTTGGTGCTCGCTCTTGTGGCGGCATGTACGGCGCGTCGCAGCCGTGTGTTAGGTTCTGATGATTAACTCTTTATGACGATTTATAGCGTTGATTTATAGCGTTATAATAAATCTTTATCGGGAAATGTGTTGAACAATTGCTCGACTGAAGAATTTTTGCTATCTTTGCGCAACATTTTTAATAAGCAATGAGTAACGAAAAACAAAATATACTTCAAGAGCTTGAGACGAGCGACTACAAATATGGCTTTGTGACCGATATCGAGACCGACACCATAGGCCGTGGCCTCTCGGAGGATGTCATACGTCTGATATCCGAGAAGAAGGGTGAGCCCGAGTGGATGCTCGAGCGTCGCCTCAAAGCCTATCGTCATTGGCTCACTCTCGAGCACCCCAATTGGGCACATTTGGATATCCCCGAGATCGATTTTCAGGATATTATATACTATGCTGCACCCAAGCAGAAACCCAAGTTAAACTCTATCGACGAGGTCGATCCCGAGCTAAAACGTACATTCGACAAGCTCGGCATACCGTTGGAGGAGCAGATGGCCTTGGCGGGTGTGGCTGTCGATGCCGTGATGGACTCGGTGTCGGTAAAGACCACCTTCCGCGAGACCTTAGCCGAGAAGGGTATCATCTTCTGCTCGATGTCCGAGGCTATTAAGGAGTACCCCGAACTTATCAAGAGATACTTAGGCTCGGTAGTGCCATATACCGACAACTTCTATGCTGCGTTGAATGCTGCCGTCTTTAGCGACGGCTCGTTCTGTTATATACCCAAGGGCGTTCGTTGCCCTATGGAGTTATCTACCTACTTCCGCATCAATGCCGAGGGTACGGGACAGTTCGAGCGTACGCTTATTGTAGCTGACGAGGGCTCCTACGTAAGCTATTTGGAGGGCTGCACAGCACCTCAGCGTGATGATAACCAGCTGCACGCTGCCGTTGTCGAGATTGTAGTGGAGCGAGATGCCGATGTCAAGTACTCAACGGTGCAGAATTGGTATCCGGGCGATAAGCAGGGTCGTGGCGGTATCTACAACTTCGTGACTAAGCGCGGAATATGCCGCGAGGGGGCGCACCTATCATGGACACAGGTCGAGACAGGCTCGGCCATAACATGGAAATATCCAAGCTGCATACTTCAGGGCGATAACTCGTCGGGCGAGTTCTACTCTGTGGCCATGACCAACAACTTCCAGCAGGCGGATACGGGTACGAAGATGATACACATCGGCCGCAACACCCGTTCGCGCATCGTCTCGAAGGGTATCTCGGCGGGTCGCTCGCAGAATGCCTATCGAGGCTTGGTGCGTGTAGCCGCTAATGCCGAGAATGCACGCAACTACTCGCAGTGCGACTCGCTGCTTATCGGCGATAAGTGTGGTGCGCACACCTTCCCCGTTGTTGATTGTTACAACCCCACGGCGGTACTCGAACACGAGGCTACCACCTCGAAGATATCCGAGGATCAGCTCTTTTACTGCAATCAGCGCGGTATCTCTACCGAGGATGCCGTTGGCCTTATAGTCAATGGCTATGCTCGCGAGGTGTTGTCCAAGCTGCCTATGGAGTTTGCTGTCGAGGCGCAGAAGCTCTTGGCGATAAGCCTCGAAGGCTCGGTGGGATAGTTGGCTGTGATAGGTGGGGCTCTGCTGTGTTGAGCATATCGACCGGCGCTCGCCTATATCACGCTCATATCAAATTTAGATAAGTAACGAAAATTAAAATACAACTATGCTTAAAGTAGAAAATCTGCACGCCTCGGTTGGCGAAAAGGAGATTTTGAAGGGTATAAACCTCACGGTCAAGGCCGGTGAGGTACATGCGATTATGGGCCCTAACGGCTCGGGAAAATCGACCCTTGCATCGGTCTTGGCAGGTAACGAGAAGTTTACGGTGACCGAGGGTAAGGTTGAGTTTATGGGCGATGACCTCCTCGCGCTCCCCATCGAGGAGCGTTCGCGAAAGGGCCTCTTCCTCGGCTTTCAGTACCCTGTGGAGATTCCGGGTGTTACGATGGCCAACTTTATGAAGCTCGCCGTGAACGAGCAGCGCAAATATCGTGGCGAGCAGCCCCTGTCGGCTGCCGAGTACCTTAGACTGATGCGCGAGAAGAGTGCTATTGTCGAGCTCGACTCGAAGCTTACCTCACGCTCGGTAAACGAGGGTTTCTCGGGTGGCGAGAAGAAGAAGAACGAGATATTCCAGATGGCGATGCTCGACCCCAAGCTTGCAATTCTCGACGAGACCGACTCGGGTCTCGATATCGACGCTCTGCGTATCGTGGCTACGGGTGTTACGCGCCTCAAACGCGAGGATAATGCCACGGTGGTAATCACGCATTACCAGCGTCTTTTGGACTATATCGTACCCGACTACGTACACGTCTTGTACAAGGGCCGTATTATCTACACCGGAGATAAGAGCCTCGCCCTCAAACTCGAGAAGGAGGGCTACGATTGGCTTATCAACGACTATAAGGAGGAGTAGGCTATGACCGAGCAGTTAATAAGTCACTTTGGCGCAAATCCGATTCCCGAGGGGTGTTGTACCTCGTCGGGAAGGTGGTATATCGAGCTCAGGGGTGACCGTGATATAGTCATCGAGCCCGGCACTGATGTCAAGTTGTTGGTGTTGGATGGGGGTGTGGCCTCGGATATAAACATCGATGTTCGTCGCGGGGCTAAGTTGCGTATAGTGCATGTCGCTAAGGAGCATAGTGCCTCACAACTCGCTATTGCCTTGGCCGAGGATGCGGAGTGTCGCATGACACAGATGGTAACCTCTTCGGCCGATGTTCGTGTTGTGGCGAGCCTTATGGAGCGTGGTGCAAGTTACGAGCATAACGGACTCTTTATCCTCACCGACGAGGAGCAGGGTAGCGTTACGGTCGATGTAAACCATATGGCTGCCGACTGTCGCTCGACGACCACCGTGAAGGGTGTCGCCTCGGGTAAGGCACACGGCAGTTTCTCGGGCCTGGTATATGTAGCTCCCGACGCTCAGCATACCGACTCTGTGCAGTCAAGCCGCAATGTCGTTATCGACCGCGCCCATATTGAGACGCTGCCTCAGTTGGAGATTTATGCCGACGATGTGAAGTGTAGCCATGGTGCTACCGTCGGCCTGATGGATGCCGATGCAGTGCTCTATATGCGTCAGCGTGGTCTGAGCCTCGCCGACGCCAAGCGTCTGCAAATCGAGGGTTTCCTTGCCGATGTGGTTATGCATGCCTCTATCGAGAGTCTTGTTGAGCCGTTGCAGGAGATGCTTTCGCCCAAGTTTAACAGATTATAGCGACGATGCAGGATATATCGAAGATACGAGCCGACTTTCCCATTCTTGGTCGCGAGGTTAATGGTCGCCCGCTGGTCTATTTCGACAGTGGAGCTACGGCGCAGAAGCCTCGTCAGGTTATCGAGCTTACGGCGGAGCTTATGGCCGAGCATAACGCCAATATCCACCGTGGCGTACACCACCTATCGGGCGTGATGACCGATAGGTACGAGGCGGCGCGCGAGAGGGTGAGGGCCTTTATCGGTGCAGAGCACCGCGAGGAGATAATCTTCACGTCGGGTGCTACAATGTCGATAAACCTTGTGGCTACGGCGTGGAGCGCAGCCAACCTGCGCCGAGGAGATAATATTGTCGTGTCGGAGATGGAGCATCACTCCAACATTGTACCGTGGCAGCTTGCTGTGGAGCGTCATGGTGCCGAGCTAAGGGTGCTCCCGTTCGATGAGCGTGGGGAGCTGCGCACCGAGCTCCTTGCTGAGCTTATCGATGAGCGTACACGCTTAGTAGCGGTTACCGAGGCCTCGAATACACTCGGCACGATGCCCGACTTGGAGCCTATCATTACGCGGGCACACGCCGTAGGTGCTGTTGTCATGGTCGATGGTTGTCAGGGTGTGGTACATGGCGGAGGCGATGTGGCACGCCGCGGTTACGACTTCTACGCCTTCTCGGGGCATAAGCTCTATGGCCCTACGGGCGTAGGTGTGCTCTACGGCCGCCGCGAGCTGTTGGAGGCTATGCCTCCCTATATGGGAGGTGGCGATATGGTCGATAAGGTAACCTTCGCCAAGACTACTTACGCTCCGCTACCCCTCAAATTCGAGGCAGGTACATCCAACTTTATAGGTGCTGTGGGCTTGGCTGCCGCGATTGATTATGTCGATAGCGTCGGCATGGTTGGTATCGAGGAGCACGAGCAGATGTTGCTCTGTGAAATGAGCTCACGCCTCGGTGCAATCGATGGTCTGCGCATCTATGGCGAGGCAGGTAGGAAGTGTCCGCTCGTGTCGTTCACAGTCGATGGCACACACCCATACGACGTAGGTATGATTCTCGATAAGTTGGGTGTAGCTATCCGTACGGGGCACCACTGCGCCGAGCCTGTAATGACCCACTATGGCGTTGTGGGCATGTGCCGTGCCTCGATAGGTATGTACAATACGGTTGAGGAGGTTGATGCCTTGGTGCGCGGTGTTGAGCGTGCTGTGCGAATGCTTAGATAAATAGTTATACGATATGTTCATAGTTCTCGAAGGGCTTGATGGCGCGGGTAAATCTACGCAGATAGCCAAAATTACCGAAATGTTCCGTAGGCGAGGCGTGGAGTGCGAGTATCTCCACTTTCCGCGTTTCGATGCCCCCGTATATGGCGATCTTATCGCTCGATTTCTGCGTGGTGACTTAGGCTCTGTTGAGCAGGTTAATCCCTATCTGGTGGCTCTGCTCTATGCGGGCGACAGGGCCAATGCCAAGACTCTTATCCGCGAGTGGCAGGAGGCTGGCAAGGTGGTTATTGTCGATAGATACCTCTACTCCAATATAGGCTATCAGTGTGCTAAGATGGAGGCCGGCAAGGAGCGTAACGCGTTGCGCGAGTGGATACTACACACCGAGTATGAGGAGTTTGGTATTCCTCGCCCCGACCTATCGCTCTTCTTGGATGTGCCCTTTGCCTTCACCGAGCGCAAGCTCAGCGAGGTGCGCGAGGGCGAGGATAGGGCCTATCTGAATGGCGGCAAGGATATACACGAGGCCTCGCTCGACTTGCAGCGTCGCGTGAGGGAGGTATATCTCGAAACTGCCGAGGCGTACGACGACCTTGCTGTTGTCGATTGCTCGTCGGAGGAGGGGTCTATGGCTACTCCCGAGGTTATCTACGAGCGTATCATGCAACACCTCGCACCCCTAATCGGTTAGCTATGCCCTCTCGTGGCCGAAATATCGAGGGGCTGGTAGCCATTATCCTCGGCCTTGTTTTCATCTTCTCGGGCTTTGTCAAAAGTATCGACTCGGTTGGCACGTCGCTCTATGTGACATCACATTTGGAGGCTTTAATGTTGGGACAGTTTAAGCCGTTGGCTCTGCCCGTGGCTATACTCCTCGGTGCTACGGAATTATGGCTCGGTGTGATGCTCGTTTTCAGACTATTACGGCGCATCACCTCAGCACTTACGCTTGTTATCTTATCGTTTTTTACCATTATAACACTTCTAAATATCACGCTCTTCCCGTTGGAGGATTGCGGCTGTTTTGGCGATGTGGTGAAGCTTTCGGCTGAGGCCACCTTTGCCAAAAACCTGCTCCTTATGCCTCTGGCTGTGGTGCTGTGGCGAGCGTGGCGAAGAGCCGAAGGTAGAGGTGTTTACGAGTGGATTGTGGCCGCTATCCTTTTGTCGATGGCGTTGGCCATGAATATCTATGTGGCGCGTCATTTTCCGCTTATCGACCTCTCGCCCTATCGTCGTGGTACGAATCTGCGCGAGCAGGTGGCCGAGGAGAGGGCGCGTGCCGAAGCTGCTACGCGCCACGAGCTTGTTTTTCGGGATGTGAACGACGGCACGGAGCACCGTTTTGCCTCGGATGATGCGTCGTGCTGGATGAACGATAGCTTGGAGTATGTCGGTGTAGAGTGCCATATCGACGATAGTGTCGTGCTTGACTATGCCGATTTTGCCATCTATGGCAGCGATAGTAGAGATTGTTCGGAGGAGCTTCTGGCCGAGCGCGGGGCAATGATATGGCTCTGTGTGTCGAGTGCCGAGGCTTTGGCCGAGGAGGGAGGATTGCAACGTGTCGTGGGTCGTATTGCCGAGCTATATCCCGATAGCCGTATTGTGTTGCTCAGCTCTCAGAGGTGTGGCGAGGCTGCGGTTGAACACTACGATATCGATGCCGCCACCTTGCTCTCTATGCTTCGTACAGATGTTGGCATAATATATATTGTAGATGGTGTTATCGAGGATAAATGCCCTATCGGCGACTTGATGTAGCGTGCCACTCTTTTGGCAAGATAATTGACCGTACAACGCTCAGGTACGGTCAATTTTTTTTTGTTATGTCTATCATCTTTATCCTCCTTGCTGCGATATTCTCGTCGGGTTGTCATCATCGCTCTGCGGGCGAAGAGCCTAACATTCAGGTTGTCAAGACTGAGATTGTGCAAACCCTTGTCGAACAGCGTCGCGACTTTGCTGCCCTTAGCACGGCTGACGATGCCTCGAATCTCGCCTTTAAGATTGGCGGTCGCGTGCTCGATATACCTGTTGCTAAGGGTATGATGGTGCGCCGTGGTCAGCTTCTCGCCGAGCTTGACGATAGGGATGTACGCCTTCAAGTAGATGCCGCCAAGGCGGCCTACAACGAGGCTCTGTCGAGACTCAACCGCGCACGGCGACTCTTTGCGCACGATGCCATTGCATTGCAGGAGGTCGAGTCGTTGGAGAGCAGCGTGGCACAGAGCCTCTCGACCTACCGCAATGCTATGGATATGTTGGCCGACACGCGCATTACAGCCCCCTTCGATGGCGTTATCGAGCGCACCTATGTCGATGCTTTCCAGCGTGTTGCCTCGGGCGAAACGGTGGTGCGTATAGTCAAGCCTCGCAGTACTACCGTGAGCTTTACTGCGCCCGAGAGCCTTGTCGGAGTGTTGGCCTTGCCTACGACACACTTTGTTGTCAGGTTCGATGCCTATCCCTATATCGGCTTCAAGGCCGTTATCAAGAGCTTCGCCCGCACGTCGTCGGATGCGCTGGGCTTTCCCACCTCGCTACGCTTGGTCGATGTCGATACTGCACGCTACGATATAAGCCCGGGTATGACCTGCATCGCTACGGTCATCACTCCCGAGAGCGACAGCTCGGCTGTTGTTGTTCCGCTCACGGCGATATATGCTCCGGCCGAGGGCGGCGACTATGTATGGGTCGTTACTGAGGACTCTACGGTGGAGCGTCGCGCTGTCGATATAGGTAGCCTTGTAGGTCAGAGTAGCGTTGAGGTGCTCGACGGTCTGTCGTCGGGCGATAGGGTAGTCTCGGCGGGTGTATATCATCTTAGCGATGGAGAGCGAGTGCAAGTCCTACAATAGAAATAGCTGTGTTATGTCTAATATCTCGAAATATGCCGTTACCCACCGCTCGGTCATTATCTTCCTGCTTGCGGTGATGCTTCTCGGTGGTATATACGCCTTTATGGCTCTCGGCAAGAGAGAGGACTCCACCTTTACGATTAAGAGTGCCGTTGTCATCTGTCCCTACCGCGGAGCTACGCCCGAGGAGGTGGAACTCGCCGTTACCGAGCCTTTGGAGCGTGAGTTACGAACCCTCTCGTCGGTATATAAGATTAGTTCGGAGTCACATTTCGGCTACTCGCGACTACTTGTCGAGCTGCACCCTGCAACCCCCGCAGAGCGTATCCCGCAGCTGTGGGATGAGCTGCGCCGCAAGACCGATAGGGCTATTGCATCGCTCCCTACGGGTGTAGGTCCTGTCGCTGTTCACGATGATTTTGGCGATGTCTATGGCCTCTACTATGCTCTCTGCTCCGAGGGTGGTTACTCGTGGGATGAGCTGCGTGGCTACGCTAAGGAGCTTGTTACGAGGCTCTACGCTGTCGATGGCGTGGAGAAGGTTATGCTCTATGGCGAACAGTCGCCCGAGGTAAATATCATCATTAGCCCGGCCACGCTTGCTGCCTTCGAGCTCTCGCCCTCGGATATTGCCGATGCTGTGGGCGACCAGTGGCGTGTTGTGGGGCTGGGTACGCGCCGTGCCGGCGAGGTTGATATCAAACTTGCCGAGGGCACGGCCTACGCCTCGATTGCCGATATCGAGAGTCAGCTGCTGCGTGCTAAGGATGGCAAGCAGTACCGTTTGGGCGATGTGGCGCGTGTCGAGCGAGGCTACCGCGAGCCTGTGGAGCTACGCTTGAAGGTCGATGCTCGCGATGCTATAGGTATCGCCGTAGCTTCGGCCCCCGAGCGCGATATTGTCGCTGTGGGCGATGTTGTTGATGGCGTTATCGAGACTATGCAGCGCGAGCTGCCCGCAGGTGTCGAGATAGTGTGGCTATATCCCGAAAACCGTATTGCCGAGCAGGCTAATTACGACTTCCTGCTAAACCTTGTCGAGTCGCTCACTATTGTCATACTGCTTGTTATGGTGGTTATGGGCCTGCGCTCGGGAGTCATCGTCGGAGGTTCGCTACTCTTCGCTATCGGAGGTACGTTGCTTCTGATGTTGGCCCTTGGCGAGGGGCTTAATCGCACCTCGTTGGCAGGCTTCATAATAGCTATGGGTATGCTTGTGGATAACGCCATTGTCGTTGTCGATAACACGCGGAGGCTGCACCGTGGAGGAGTACCTATCGTCGAGGCTGCGGTGCGTGGGGCTACCACACCGCGCATAGCTCTGCTTGCCGCCACGCTTATCGCCATAGCCTCGTTTCTACCATTGCAGCTCGCACCATCGTCTGTGGCTGAGATTATTCAGCCGTTGTTTGTGGTTGTCGCCATATCGCTGCTGCTTAGCTGGTTGCTGGCACTTACACAAGTGCCCGTGATGAGCATCTCGCTCGTCGCTAAGGGTGGTGGTGGCGAAGTGGCCTCGTTTCGCGGCTTTGGCTCGGTTGTCAGAGCTCTTTTGCGACACAGATGGCTTACACTTAGCTCGGCTGTCGCTCTCTTTGTCGCCTCGCTGTGGGCTATGGGGCGTATGCCGCAAAACTTCTTTCCGCAACTCGACAAGGCCTACTTTCGTGCCGACGTGCTTCTTGCCGAGGGCTACGATATCGAGGCTACCGAGCGTAGGTTGGCCTCGATGACCGAGTGGTTGCTCTCGCAACCCGAGGTGCTTCGAGTCTCGACCACTGCGGGTGGGACACCTCCGCGCTACTACCTTGCCAGCAGCAACTACTCCAACCGCCCGAATTATGGGAATCTCCTCGTCGAGCTTAGCGATAGCCGCCACACGGCAGCTGTTGAGGAGCGTTTCGATAGATGGGTAGAGCAAAATATTGCCGATGTGTGGCTGCGCTCGTCGCTCTTTAAGCTCTCGCCCGTGCCCGATGCTACCATCGAGTTCGGTTTTGTCGGCGAGAATGCCGATACGTTGCAACACCTTGCTGCTCAGGCTATGGCGATTATGGCTCTGAACGATAGGGTGCGTAACGTGCGCAATAGTTGGGGTAACCGTGTAGCTCAGTGGCAGCCGCAGTATTCGCAGCTCAAAGCCCAGAGGCTCGGCGTGGCGCGTAGCTCGATGCTCAACTCGTTGGAGATAGCCACCTCGGGCCTACCTATCGCCGAGCTCCGCGATGGCGACCTCACGCTCCCTGTGTTGTTGCGCACCGAGCCTTTGGCCGATAGCTCGCTTGCATCGCTGGAGACTATGCCCGTATTCTCACGCTCGGGGGCGAGCTACTCGATCGAGCAGGCCGCCGCAGGATTCGACTTCGGCTTCCGTGGCTCGGTCATCGAGCGCATCAACTCCGAGCGTGTGGTTAAGGCGCAGTGTGATCCCCGCCGCGGGGAGAACACCCTCGCGCTACTCGACGAACTGAAAAAGGAGATAGCCTCCCACGTAACTATCCCCGAGGGTTATCGCCTCGAACTCTTTGGCGAGGAGGAGAGCCGCGAGGAGTCCAACCAGGCGATTGCCGATAAGTTGCCTCTCACGCTCCTTCTTATCTTTGTCATCTTGCTCCTAAATTTCGGCAACTGCCGCGATCCGTTGGTCGTTATGCTCACCCTGCCACTCATCTTTACGGGCGTTGTCCTCGGGCTACTCGTTACGGGTAAGATGTTCGACTTCTTCTCGCTGCTCGGCCTTCTCGGCCTTGTGGGTATGAATGTCAAGAATGCTGTGATTATGGTCGAGCGTATCGGCGAATTACGCAGCGAGGGTCGCTCGCCTTCGGAGGCTGTGGTGCAGGCCGCTACCGACCGTTTTCTGCCCGTTGTCGCCGCATCGGGTACAACAATATTGGGTATGATACCTCTGCTCTTCGACTCGATGTTTGGCAGTATGGCCGCTACAATCATGGGTGGACTGCTTGTGGCTACTGTGCTGGTGCTCATGCTGTTACCTATTGTCTATTCGCTAATCTACCGCATACGATTATGAAACGAACCTTAGCCACTCTTTTGGTTGCGATTTTAGGTGTCGCTTCGCTCTCGGCGCAGACCTCTGTCGAGGCGTATCGCGACGAGGTGGTGGCATATAGCCACGAGTTGTTGCAGGCCGATGCTGCTATCGAGGGTGCCGATGCCGACCTGCGTTACAGCCGTAAGGCTCGTCTGCCGTCGCTCACTACGTCGGGGAGTGTCGAGCTTGACTTTCGTCACGACGAGGGTGTTAGGCCTTGGAATTGGATGCGGCGTGCCGACATCAAGCAGCCGATATACGAGGGTGGAGCACTGCGAGCCGATGTTCGCAAGGCGGAGCTCAGACTTGATATCTCGGAGGAGCAGTTGCGACAGCTCGGTTTTGACCTCTGTTTCGAGGCCGAAGCCACCTATTGGGCTCTGTCGCGTGCCGAGATATATCGTCGTGCTGTTGCCGACTTCCGCAATATCGTAGGCTCGTTGCGCGATGTTGTGGCGCGACGTTTTGCCGAGGGTTACACCTCCAAGAGCGACCTTCTGCAAGTGGAGTCACGTCTTAGCGATGCCGAGTATCAGCTCTCGGCCGCCGAGCAGCAGTACGAGTTGGCGTTACACAATTTCAATGTGTTGCGCGGTGTCGAGCCCACTCAACCTGTGGTGCTTCGTAGCTCCATCCTCGATAGTATGGCTATGCCTCGGCGGTGTGGCCAAGAGATGATTGAGCACCATCCCGACTACGAAATATCGCTCTCGGAGCGTGAGCTGTCGCGTTGGGCAATTCGTAGTGCGGGAGCACGCTTTCTGCCCTCGATAGGTGTTACGCTCTATGGCTATACGCAGCCTCGTCAGCCCCATATGGCGGGTGGCGGCATGTTTGCTGATGGAGGTGTGGTGCTGAGCATGACAACGCCGATATTTCACTTTCGGCAGCGTCGCGAGGCTATGCGTTCGGCCGAGAGCAGCTATCGCATTGCGCAGCTCAATGTCGAGAGTGTTGCCGACCGACTGCGCTTGGAGGAGAGTAACGGCTGGACCAACCTGCTTACCACCTATTCGCGCGTTCGGGCCATACGGCGCAACCTCGAGCTTGCCGAGGAGAATCTTCGGATAAGCACCTATGCCTATGGCGAGGGCTCTGTGACGATACTCGATGTTATGCAGGCACAGATTAGCTGGTTGCAGATATATACCAACGCTATCACAGCGCAGTATGACTATGCCGTGGCTATCTCAGCCTATAAAACCATTACCGCCCATTATTTGTTGTGATAAGTGGTCATCTTCGAGCTCTCAATCATTGCC
>JAZNDK010000017.1:0-22616 GCA_045588005.1 Alistipes sp.
AAATTTCTGATCTGATTGAAACGTACGATTGGCTTGAACTTTAAAATGGGTGACGCAATGATAAAGTCAGGAATCGCCAGCCGAAACCTTCGTCATACGAAAACTGCCCTTTTCATCGTAAGTTTCACCTTTTACGAAGGTAGAATCCGTTTGTTGACGTACGCCATTGGCGTATGACAATGGGGTGAAAGCATAATCTATTTGTCTATATTCACTAAACTTGTTGATGTTATTCAAGATTATATGAATATTATCAATAATAACATGAAGAAAGTGTATAATAAATATACAACAGATATTAAAGAATATATTGAGAAATTAGACCAAATTAAGAAAGAGTTGGGAGAGTTGTAAAAAAACTTATAAGCCATTGTTTGTCTAATTTATATTGAAATAAAAATTAAACAAGTAGGGATTCCGAACTGAGGTGGAGCAAAAATTCAAAGCATCCGCTTGTATTTCAAAATAAAGCACTACCTTTGCATCAAAGTAGGAACTCGACTCTGCGAGACACTGCAAAATGGTGCAGAAATTAGGTGGAGCAATAGCGGGAGATTACGTTTGTTGCGATTCTTTAACGCAAAGATATAGAGCCATTTAGGAAAGAAACTCATTTTCTGGTGGCACCACAGCAAAGAGAACTCGAAAGGGTTCTCTTTTTTGTTATTGACTACGGCGCTTGTTGGGCCTATGGGTATACTTTGGCGAGAGATGGGGCTTATTGGGGCTCTTATACGAGCAAGCTCGAAAGCCCATCAAAACAAAGAAGCTACGCAACCGCTCTACAAATCCACCGTGCCTGCTCACTTAATGCGGGTTGAGCCGATAAAGAGTTGTTTATTGCTCGGGCTTGCGCCCTGCGATATGTGGTATCGGCTCTTCGACTGCGTCGTCCGAGCCCCGGCGGATTCACGGAAATAAAAGAGAGCTTTGGCTCTCCTTTTTTCGTGAATCAGTATTTACATTCCCTCTAAATCCCCCTTTGTCAAAGGGGGACTTGTTTGGGCTCACCTGCAAAAGTCGGTGGGAAGTAAAATTTCTTAAAATTATTAGGCCTTATACCCTACGAGAGATTAACGTGTGTTACCTCGTCGATACCGTCTATGCGACCGATACTCTCCATAACCATCTGCAACTCGCTGAGCGAATGTACCGAAAAATCGATATTACAGATAGCTATGCGGTCGATATTCTCCGTAGCAAGCGACGACATCGACAGATGCAAACGGTCGGTAATACAGTCGATTAGATCGCTCATAAGGTGGTAGCGGTCGATACCTCTCACTCGGATACGCACAGGGTAGAGGAAGGCCTCGTTCTCCTCAAAATTAACCGACGTGATTGAGTCGCCATGTTGCGAAGCAAGACGTATGGCAGCCGAACAATCCCTCTTATGAAGCACAATATGACCATCGGAGTCCTTAAAGCCGACAACCTCGTCTCCGGGCAGAGGATGACAGTGATCACAACGCTCGTAGGCTAAGCGCGGCAGGTTGGCAAAGTAGCTACGCAAGAAACGCTTGGCGCGATAGGTCGAGACATGTGCCATCCACTCCAACTCGGGCTTAGCATCGTCGGCAGTGCCAATCTCGATACAGTCGCCGCGGTGCAGCACCGTGCGTAGCGACATCAGCTTACCATTGATACGGGCATAGACAGCTCGCTCGCCCACCTTGCTATGAATCTCAAAGGCGAAATCGAGGGCCGTAGCGCCCTTAGGCAAGATTACTCCGCGGCCCTTAGGTGTGAAGACCATAATATCGTCGTTATAGAAGGTCGATGTGACGCCATCCATAAACTCCATATCGTGGCTATCGTCGGCTACATCCTGCAAGATATACTTAAACTTATCGAGCCACGCCTTAACATTATCCTCGGTACGCTCGGCAGCACATCCAAGGCGCGAGTTACGCACCATGCGCTCCGACGATATATGTATCTCCTCCCAACGACCCTGCTCGCTGAGAAGCTTAACGTGGAAGCTCTGATAGCCATTCTCCTTGGGAGCATCAATATAGTTGGCGACGCTTCCCGGGCGTTCCTTGAAGCGGTCGGTAAGAACGGCATAGATTCTGAGGCTCTGGCTCTTCTCGGACATCGACTCCGAATTGGGATAGATGATACGTATATAGTATTTGCCATCTACATGACGCAGGTCGCTACCCTTAGACTGCATCTTGCGCCACACGCTATATGGCTTACGATAGCGCACCTCGGTACGCGCCTCGATGCCCGCGGCGGCAAGAAGCTCGGAGATAGCCGTGGTAAAACGTTCCAAACGTGGTCTATCTGCCTCTATCTCATCGTTAAGCATACGCTCCACGACGGCATAGTCTCTCGGACAACGATAGCGGAACGAGAGATTCTCGAGCTCGGTCTTAATATGGTAGAGGCCAAGGCGATTAGCAAGAGGAGCGTAGAAGTAGTCAGTCTCACCGGCAATCTTCATCTGCTTATCGGGGCGCATGCTCTCCAACGTACGCATATTGTGGAGTCTATCGGCAAGCTTTATGAGCAGTGCGCGAATATCGTAGTGTACCGATTCGAGCATCTGGCGATAGTTATCGACCTGCTTGGAGTGCTGGTAGCTATCCTTCTTACGTTTGGTTACGGTATCGACCAAGAAGGCTACATCGTCGCCAAAACGTTCATGGATATCCTCGATGGTATAGTCAGTATCCTCGACCACATCGTGCAGAAAGGCCGAGATTACGGGATTCTCGCCCAGTTCCAACTCCTCGGCAACAATAGCAGCCACCGCAATAGGATGGATAATATATGGTTCGCCGCTCTTGCGGTGCTGTTTGCTGTGCGCCTCGGCAGCAAGCTCGTAGGCTGCACGCATACGCGCTATCTCCTCGGCAGTACATCGACGAGCCATACGACCGAAGAGTTCGTCGATGCTGCGCTTAATCTCCAATGCGTAAGTTTGTTCCATACGGAGTAGTATTTGTGGTTATCGCATGAAGTTATCTCGAATAACATAGGACAACTCCCTCGCAAATTTAGGCAAAAATTCGTGTCGATGTAACTCCAAAACGCAGAAAAATAGCATTTACAGCCAATATTTATCATCAAACACCGATTATCTGAGAGATAAAATTGATTTTAACCCCTCGGCTACGACAATCAAAAAAAGAATTAGAACCAACTATTTTTGTTGTAGTTTCACATTTTTTTGTATATTTGTGCAATGTAACCTAATTATACCTAATTTATATGATGAGAACTTTTAACTGTTTGCTGGCTATTGTTGCTCTACTATCCACAGTTATCTTCGTCGGCTGCGAGCCTCATAACGAGAATCCCGACAAGAAGAGACCATCGTTTGTTTTCGAGAATCCCTCTTCGACACACACCTCCCTATCGGTGGACATCATTCCCCAAGATAAACAGAGTGAATATATAGTATTTCTCTCGACCGTTCAGTACTTCACGTCAAACGGTATCGACAGCGAGCAGGAGCTCTTCGAGGATGACCACATCTATTTCAGCACTCTGGCTGCCGAGTATAACATGCCGTTAAAGGATTTTCTTAGCGAGGCTGGTTGGCTCACCTCGGGCGACAAGATTGGTTATAGCGGCATCAGCCTCCACCCCGACACTGACTACTGCATCTACTGCTATGGTGTAAACTTCGACGGAGAGTACTACACCCCGACAACCGCGGTATATTACACCGTAATCCGCACAGCTCCGTCGGAGCTCGATATCGAGTTGGAGGTGACAGATATTACACCCTACGAGGCCCATTTGACCATTACACCATCGAACGACGAGCAGTATGCCTGCGTCTTTCTTGCTGCCAATCAGTATCCCGAGTGCGAGAACGATTTGGATACGATGAATGCGATCATTCAAGGTTTCATGCCTGCAACATTTGTTGGCGAGCATAGCGAGAAGCTGGCACCCCTGATGCCGAGCACGGAGTATATCGTGGCAGCCTTTGGCTTCGACGGCAAGGCCCCCACTACGGAGCTATTCACAAAGCGTTTTACCTCGCTCGAACAGACCGAGGGTGAGATAGCTATCGAGGATATTCGTGTACTCAAAATATTCGACATAATCGAGGTTGCAGCCATCGATCCTCGCTACGAGCCTCTTATCGAGGAGTGCGAGTGTTTAGTAACGGTCGAGGCCATCACATCGCGCCCCTCGGATCGAATATATTACTTCTGGTTTGAGAGCTGGATGACCGAGGAGTATAGCGACGAGGCCTTCATGGAGGATTTGTTGATGTACAAGCCTACGCCCTCGCCTACGGTGGTGACGCTATGGTACTCGCCCGACGAGTTCCTCTTCGCAGGTATCGTAGAGGATGAAGATGGTAATTTCAGCGAGATATACTACGGCGAGCCTCAGCCTATACTCTACGAAGATCGCTCTCCGGCCGAGGAGTTCTTCGAGATGGGCATAGATATATATGTACCCGAGTTGAGATAGAACGTATGATTTACCTCAACTCAGACTATACCGCCGGTGCGCATGAGGCGATTATCGACGCTTTGGTGCGTACCAACATGGAGCATACCGCAGGCTATGGTCTTGACCCCTATACCAAGGAGGCTAAGAGCTTGATACGCCGCGCCGTGGGTATGGTCGATGCCGAGGTCTTTCTACTTGTTGGAGGCACGCAGACCAACGCTACAGTTATCGATGGCATACTATCGCGCCACGAGGGGGTATTGGCTGCCGAGAGCGGACATATTGCCGTACATGAGGCGGGAGCTATCGAGGCCGCGGGGCACAAGGTGCTAACCCTATCCGAGCACAACGGCAAGGTCGCTTCCGAAGATGTCGAGCGTTACATCAGCGAGTTCTATGCCGACGAGACCTATCCACATATGGTTTATCCGGGCATGCTATACATATCTCAACCCACGGAGTATGGCACAATATATTCGCTATCGGAGCTTACCGCGCTCAGCGACGTATGCCACAAGTTCGACATTCCGCTCTATATCGATGGAGCACGCTTGGGTTATGGAGTCATGGCCGAGGGTAGCGATGTTTCGCTACGCGATATCGCTCGCCTTAGCGATGTATTCTATATAGGTGGTACAAAGATGGGAGCTCTCTTCGGCGAGGCTGTCGTTGTGACAAATCCTAAGCTGCTGCGCAACCTCTTCCCTCTTGTCAAGCAGCACGGCGCACTACTTGCAAAGGGGCGACTCTTGGGTGTACAATTTTGTGAACTAATGCGCGATGGTCTTTACGAGCGTATCGGCAAACATGCCGTAACGGAGGCTATACGTCTTAGGAAGGCCTTTGCAGCAGCGGGCTATGAGCCATATGTCGCCTCGCCCACCAATCAGCAATTCTTCCGTCTTCCCAATGCTCTAATCGACGCACTGCGCGAAGAGGCATCGTTCGACTATTGGGGGCCGCGTGGCGAGAGTCATAGTGTAGTACGTTTTGTTACAAGCTGGGCAACACGAAGCGAAGATATGTCAAAATTTATCGAAGCGTTCCATCGAATCGCTGCAAACGTCTAAAAATCAACATTTTAGATACGGAATATTTAATAATCGTATAACTAATTGATAATCAGGGAGTTGAAAAATTAGTATTATTACAATTTTCAACTCCCTGTTTTTCAAATAGTTAAACAGTAGCATGCGGAAAAATTTGAGGCTTATTTTTTTTGTAACTGAGGTTGATATATACTATCTTTGCAGAAAGAAACCTTCGTAATATGAAACATCTACTATCAACACTTATTAGTGCGGCACTCCTAATCGTGCTACCCTACAACCTCGCTGCACAAGAGAGCGATGCCTCAACAGCCCCGACCGAGAGTCCAAAGCCCGCTGAGGTAAGGGTTAAGGAGAGTACAACGCCACTCAACAACCTACGCATAAGTTACGGCCTACCTGGGTTTATTCCAATACTTATGCTCGAATCGTGGGATGAGCCAAGTAGCGAGCCATACGACCCTACGATGAGTGAGTCGATACACCAAGCTCGCTCGTATTGGGGTAAGGAGCGAATGTTGGCGATGCTCTCGGCCGAATATACCCACACCTTGAAGCCGTGGTTCTCGATAGGATGCAAAGCCTCGTTTGGCGTGCGTTGGCGCAACCAACGCGACATGATTAGCGACAAGATTGTCGGACACGACAACACCTATGCTACGAGCATGTTGTTATCGATGCGTTTCGACTGGCTCAGACGCCCCTACTTTGGTCTATACTCGGGTCTTGCCGTGGGTGCTGCTACAACCATCAATGATGGAGACTGGTATGCATTACCGATGTACGACGCGACATATATCGGTATGAGCGTTGGCAAGTCGTTCTATGGATTCTTCGAGTTAGGAGGCGGCATGTGTGGAATATTGCGTCTCGGAGTCGGTTATAAATTCTAAAAAATGGGGGGGGGAAAATTATGAGAGCATTATGGATATATGCAATAGCGGCAAGCCTGCTGCTCAGCTCATGTGTAATGTCAGATAACCAAGAGAAGCGTTACGACAGGATAGCACGCCTCATATTCGATGCAGCGCATGAGGATATTACTCGCATAAATGAGATAATGTATGAGATAATGTATATCGAGGAGCTGGTATCAGCCGACGAGGAGCGACGCGAAGAGCTTACCGAAACCTACTTCCGAGGCTCGGAGGTTACGTTCAATGGGGAGACCATACGCATTGTGAGCCACACAACCTATGGCACACAATTCACAACAACGATAGTGACAAACGGCCTATCGCTTGCCGAGCAAGGGACTTGGAGCGTAACACGCACGGGAGGCGACTATTTCAACGTCGTGTTATCGCCTTTTATGAATAAGATTAAGGCTGAGTTTAACAAGATATCGCATATCGAGAGTTCGGGCACAGCATCACTCCTCGTGAGCTTCGACCAAGAGAACTACTCGTTCAGCTACGACGGTCATATAGAGCTTATCGATAACGACCGCAGCATCGAACAGCCGCTGACGCTTCTTACCGAGATTACATCGCCCCTACAATGTTACGGAGTAAATATCATAGCCGAAGGCCATATAACGATAACCGCGTACGACGACTACTACGACACTACCGACATTGTCAAGGCGCACTACATGGATAGCGAGCGCATGGTGGCACTCAGATACTTAGATTGGCAAGGTAGCACAAAGTATTAAACAATGTATCAAAAAGCAGGGGCTGACTAAGTTTTTTTAGTCAGCCCCTACTCTTTGATGGCGTAAGACTATCTCGCCTTAATAACAATCTCGGCATCGGCAACACCATCGCCCGTTACTCGCAGGGTGATTTGACCTCGCTCGCCACGCAACGAGCGGACAATAGCAAGAGCCTTGCCATTAAAGAGCTTCATCTTCGAGCCTTTGAGCGACTCGCCACCCGCAGCATTACCATTATCGACACCTACAAGCTCGCCGGCACCCTCCACCGAGAAGTAGAGCTGATTCATCGCCGTAGGCACAAACCTACCCTCGCTATCCAAGCAGTCGATAGTGATGTACGAGAGGTCGTAGCCATCGGCAGCGATGGTTGCTCTATCGGCCGTAAGGCTTAGTCTCGAAGGCTCGGAGGCTGTCTCTCGGGTGTGGCGCATTATCTCCACACCATCCTTATATGCAACGGCTGTTATCTCGCCGGCCTCGAACTCAACACCCTCCCAAAGGGCGTGCAGGCGGTTATCTGTCTTAGAGCTACGGCCCAACGAACGGCCATTCACAAAGAGTTCTACCTGGTCGGCAGTATTGTAGTATGCCCACATATCTACCCTATCGCCCTCGTTCCAATTCCAATGGGGAAAGAGGTGGAGTGTCGGCTCGTCGGTCCACTCCGAACGGTACATATAGTAGCAATCCTTAGGGAAGCCGCACAAATCGACAACACCAAAGTATGACGAGCGCGAGGGCCAAGAGTATGGTGTAGGCTCGCCTATATAGTCGAAGCCTGTCCAAACGAATGTTCCGGCACAGTACTCTCTATCGCGTACAACAACCCACGCCTCCTCGTGCAATGTAGCCCACGGAGCTCGCGAGTTGTCGTAGGCCGAACATTGATGGTGTTCGGTGTCGTAGGGCAAATCCCAGCGCGCAGGGACAACATGTATCTCGCTCGAGGGGTTGAGGTAGAAACCACGGCTGTTGAGTGCCGAGGCGGTCTCCGAGCCGATGAAGGGCATATCGGGATACCACACCTTGACCGAGTCGTAATCCTTCTCGTGGTAGTTGAAGCCCACAATATCTATCGCTCCCGAGCGAAGGAGATTGTTGTGGGGTCGTGTCTCGTTACAGCCAGCCGTCACAGGGCGCGTAACGTCGTAACGTTTGAGCGTCGATACCAAGTGGCGCGTGAGGAGCACATTGGGGTTAAGGTCTGCCTCGCCAACATCGCCCGAGGCGTTCTCCGCAAGGAAGTTCATCAGCAGGTTGCGCTGCTCGGCAGGAAGGTCGTCAAGGCTCTGTTGCTCGTTGCTATCCCACTGCTCCAAAATCTCGTTACCTACCGACCACATCACAATCGAGGGGTGGTTGCGGTCACGCTTGATAAAGTCGATAAGATCGCGCTCGTGCCACTCGTCGAAGTAGCGGGCATAATCGAACGGAGTCTTTGCCCTACGCCACATATCGAAGGCCTCATCCATAACCAATATACCGCGCTCGTCGCACATATCCAGGAGCTCGGGCGTGGGTGGATTATGCGACGTGCGGATGGCATTCACGCCGTACGACTCCAAAATATCGAGCTGACGTTCCAAAGCTCTGCGGTGAACAGCCGTGCCGAGGGCTCCCATATCGTGGTGCATACATACGCCTTTGAGTTTGAGGTTGCGACCATTGAGCCAGAAGCCTGTATCGGCCGAAAACTCGAAGGTGCGCACACCAAAACGTGTCGGGTAGCAATCGACGCTACGGCCATCAATATCTACATAGCTAAGCATGGTGTATAGGTGCGGAGAGTCGATATCCCAGAGCTTATAATCCCTCAGTGTCATGTCAGTAGCCACATCGACGCTCTCTCCCGCAGCGATAAGCTGCTCGGCATAGGCCGTGGCAGACTCTCTACCAGAGGCATCGACCACAACATTACGAAGCGTCACTCGCTGCTCTCTTTCGCTCTTGTTAGTTAGCGTAACAACGGCATGTACCGAGGCAACATCGGGCGCGACCTCGGGTGTTGTGATATATGTACCCGAGTACTCAACAAAGATGTTGGCGGTGCTTACCAAGCGTACATTACGATAGATACCACAGCCTGCATACCAACGCGAGTTGGGCTGCTCGGAGTTGTCGCAACGCACAGCAACCACATTCTGCTCGCCCGCGCCATTAAGCCACGGCGTGATATCGTACGATAGCGACGAGTAGCCGTAGGGGCGGTAGCCTACCTCGTGGCCGTTGATATAGACACGGCTATTCATGAATATACCGTCGAACTCCAAGGTTACGACTCTTCCCTCGGTTGCGGGAGTTACAAAGCTCTTACGATACCAACCTATACCACCCGGGAGAGCACCTCCCGCAGGTGTCGATGGATTCTCTTTCGAAAACTCGCCCTCGATACTCCAATCATGTGGCAAACGCAGTTCTCGCCACGCGCTATCGTCATACTCGGCCTTAGCATAGGCCTCGTCATCGCCAAGCGTAAAACGCCAATCGAAGTTAAAATCCTCGATGTGGCGAAGCTCCTCTTCGACGCAGCCCACCAATCCGAGGGCCACAATCGCAACTAACAGTAATCTCTTCATCTTAAATCTATGTTTGTGTGTTTTGTTATATCTACTTCGTTCGACACTCCTCGGCGTAGAGTCTATCGTAAATATCGCGCAGAGTCTGTTTATCGGCTATCAGCCGACGGAGCTCTTCGAGGCGTTCTGCGTTACGGGAGTGTTCGAGCCATAGGTGCAGGTAGCCACCGTAGTCATACTTCTCGTGGAGGTGCTCCAACATACGCTCGTAGCCCTCCTCTTTGTCCAACTCGGGGTGGTTGGCAAGGGTGTATTGAATGGTGCGACGCAGGATGCTCTCAGGCTCGATTACACGGTCAGCCTCGGCGACAATAGCTCCATATATCGACCTCGGTGCAGACTTTGACGAGGCGCGATGATCCTCAACAGCCTCGGCCATCAGCTCTATCTGCTCGGCGTTAAACCATCGGCGAAGAGAGCAATCCTCGCGTAGTATTCGTGCCGAGGCTATGTGATGTAACTCTCGACCCTCGCAAAGACCTGTGTCGTGGTAGGCGGCTATAACATAGCACATAGACCTATCTACATCGTAGTGCATGGCTATCTCTTCGCTTTGACGAATAACCGTATCGACATGACCGCGGCGATGGGCGGCATCGAAGCCATCGTATCGAGGCAGAATCTCACTCTCGACGTACTCTCTAAGCTCGCTATCAATCATACTACCCCACTACAACCTCAACCAAATCCTCGCGACGCAGATACCTCTCGGCCAAAGTACGCACCTCCTCGGGTGTGATAGCCGTAATCTGCTCGACACTACGCTCCGTAGCGCGATTATCCATACCGCACATGATATTTTCGATGGTGACATCTGCTATGCCGAATGGGCCATCAAGAATGCGCAGTATCTCGCCAATCATCACATTTTTGACCATTTGCAGCTCCTCCTCCGAGATAGGCTCGTTGCGCAATCGCTCTATCTCGCGGTATATCTCCGCAAGGGCCTCATCTCGCACCTCGCGTGCCACCTGTGTAGCTATGGCGAGGTATCCCTCGCTATCGAAGTTTACCATTGCCGCCATAACACCATAGGTGTAGCCATGCTCCTCGCGTAGGTTCTGCATAAGGCGCGAGCCAAAGTAACCACCTAAGACCGCAGCCACAACCTGCATGCCTACAAAGTCGGGGTGCGTACGCGGGAAGAGGAGTCGGCCTACACGAATAGAGCTCTGCAACGCACTATCCACATCCTTGCGCAGAAGGTGCGTTGTCGTCGTTGCAGGGAGCTGCACATCGGCTCTCTCGCCACAAGGTAACGACTCGGCAAGAGCCTCGATACGTTGCATCACTGCCTCGTCGAGTTCGCCACTACATACCACAAAGCAGTTGTCGGCATTGTAGAGTCGGTTGTATAGCGAAACGAGGTCCTCGCGGCTCAGCTTGTCATATAACTCCTCCGACGAGGATACTCCGTAGGGGTGCTCCGCTCCAAAGAGGGCCTGAGCAAAGAGCTCGCGCGACTGCATATCGACCTTCCTTCGCTCGATCGTAAGGCTCTGCTTACGCTTCGAGCAATAGATGTCGAACTCCTTATCGGGGAAGGCGGGATGAAGGATTATCTCCTCGGCGACATCTATCGTAGGCTCGAAGAACTTTCGCAGCGAGCAGAACGATATGTAGGCGTAGTCGCGGTCTATGTTTACATCGAAGTAGGAGCCGTAGAAGTCGAGTCGTTCGGCTATCTGCTGCGCCGAGAGCAAGGTGCTACCCTCACCGAGCATATTTGCCGTAGCCGAGGCGGCAAAGGGCTTATGCTGCACCGACGTACCGGCACGAAAGAGGAGAGTGAAGCGCACAACCTCGAAGTCGGATGTTGCAAGCTTATATATCTTCACGCCGTTACGCGCCTCGACAACCGAGGCATACGGCATATCTACCCTACTCGGGGTCACTATCTTAGGTTGTGGTCTCATTGCTTGGCTCGGTATATGAGTGTTGATGAGTTCTGCTTACGGAATGTGCGTCGCGCAAAGTCGCGCACCTCGTCGCTTGTGAGCGAGCGGTAAATCTCGGCCTCGCGGTTGATAAGTGTGATATCGCCCGTCATGGCATAGAAACCCAAGTTCATAGCCTTGTTCATCACATTTATCTCGCCCATAAGCATATTTGCCTCGAACTTATTTTTGACCTTTTCGAGCTCATAGTCGGTAATATCACCCGTCATCAGCTCGTTAAGTTCGCCCCATAGGGCCTCCTCGGCCTCGGCCTCCGATGTGTCGGGCATAAGTCGGCCCTTGACTATGAAGAGGCCTGCATCGATACTTCCTGTGATATAGGCATTGACGCTCGAGAATAGGCCGCTACCCTTAATCAGATGTGCCACCATACGCGACGACTCGCCACCCGAGAGCAGGTCGGAACTGAGGTCGCCAAGGAAGAAGTCACGCGACATTCTATCGCCCATATGGAAGGCAATGGTAATATCGGTAGCCGGCACATCGCGCTCCACCTCCAAACGTCGTGCCTCGGTCTGTTCGGGCTCTTGTAGGATAGCGGGTATCGTAGCTCCCAAGTCCTCGATATCTGCAAAATACTCCTCGGCGAGCGAGAACATCTCATCCTCGGGCATATCTGCCGAGATTGAGAGTATTGCACGCGAAGGGCGGTAGTGCATGTCGTAGAATCTGCGTACATCGTCGAGCGTCGCTCGGGCGATATGCTCGGGCGATATGCCTATTGTTGCCCAACGGTAGGGATGACTCTTATAGGCTAAGTCGCGCAGTAGCAGCTGCTCGTCGCCATAGGGTTGGTTGAGGTATCGCTGCTTGAACTCCTCGATAACCACCTGTTTCTCCGTCTCGCACGCCTCGGGGCTGAGGTTTAGATTGCGCATACGGTCGCTCTCGAGCCATAGAGCTGTCGCTATATTCTCCTTGGGCAGGGTTATATAGAAGTCGGTATAGTCGTTGTTTGTGAATGCGTTATTCTCGCCACACGCCATCTGCACAGGCACATCAAACTCGGGCACACGGTGTGTACCTCGGAACATAAGGTGTTCAAAGAGGTGGGCAAAACCCGTCTTGTCGGGCTCTTCGTTACGAGCACCCACCATATAGAGGATATTCACAGCAGCGAGCTTCGATGCCGAATCACGGTTTACGAGTATTGTCAAGCCATTGTCGAGGCGCTTCTCACTATATTTTATCATAATAGTTTAACAGACCACTCCCCGCCAATCCACCGAGTTAGAGATTGACGGGGGGGGTATTAAAGTTAAGTAATAGGAGTGTTGCTAACAAAAGTTCCAAAAACATTTAATGTCATAGAACCCAAACAACCATAATCTCTATCGCACCCACTCTCCAACCTTTTCGCGAGCCCAGAAGTAGTAGAGCACCAGACCCAACCAATTCGAGAGCAAGAGCACGATAACGGCGAGGAGTTTCTTTACCGAATCACCGGCAAGCGATAAAATCTCCATAGCAGCCTTAATAGTGAGGACAAGGCCAATAATCCAAATAATAAGTGCAATCATAATTAAAAAAACATATTATGTCTATCGCAAAGATAGATATTTTTAAGGAAAAACACTCCATTTTTCAGAAATTTATTACCTTTGTACTATTATCAATCCAATAATATTCCAAACAATGACAACCAAGAGTCCTTCGTCGAAATCGTGGCTCGGCCGCATCTTCAAGACCTATATCGTGGATGCACTCAGCTTTATGGCTATGGGTCTATTCTGCTCACTCATTCTCGGTCTTATAGTCAAGCAACTCGCCTCAATACCACACTTAGAGTTTCTCGCCGATATTGCCGCTCTGCTGCAATCGCCCTATGTCGTGGGTGGCTCGATAGGCTTGGCGATAGCCTTAGGTCTGAAACGCGATCTGCTTGTGACAATATCGGCCGTAGCCGTGGGTGCTCTCGGCTACACATTTGGTGGTCCGATAGGAGCATATCTCTCGGCAATAGTAGGCGTAGAGGCCGGCTCGTTGGTGTCGAAACGCACACCCATAGATATAATCCTTACGCCATTAGTTGCTGTGGTTGTAGGAGGTCTCTTTGCCAAATATTGTTGCGCCCCGATAAACGAGTGGGTGATGTCGCTTGGCGAGGTAATCAACCGCGCAACAATGCTAAATCCCTTTGTTATGGGTGTTGTGGTATCGGTGGTCGTAGGATGTGTGCTTACGCTCCCCATAAGCTCGGCAGCCTTGTGTATATCAATAGGCATAGGCGGTCTTGCCGCAGGTGCTGCAACGGTGGGTTGCTGTGCTCAGATGATAGGCTTTGCCGTAATCAGCTTCCGTGATAACGGTATTGGAGGAGTACTATCGCAGGGACTCGGAACATCGATGCTGCAAATAGGAAATATCGCCCGCAAGCCGATAATTTGGCTCGCTCCGACGCTTACCTCGGCAATACTCGGTCCTATATCTACCGTAGTGCTTAAGATGACAAACAATGCTGCAGGTGCAGGAATGGGAACTTCGGGACTCGTGGGTCCGATAGGTTGCTGGGATACGATGGCCGCAACCACAGACCACACACTGCTGCTAATCGAGATTGTGGGGCTCTACTTTGTAGCTCCCGCCATTCTCTGCCTGCTTATCGACTACGCTATGCGTCGCTTAGGCTGGGTTAAGGACGGCGATATGAAGTTGCAGAGATAACCCTTTTAGGAGTTCTAACGCCCACTATCGGGGCTATCGACCTCGCGGTATAGGCTGCGGAGGCGATCCGACATGAAGAATTGGAAGACGCCTCTAAGGAACATAAACATCGTGAAGGCCAACCATAGCGCGTTATTACCAATAAGCCAGCCGAGGCCATAGAGAATAGCAAAGTAGGCGACCGACGAGTAGAGCATCGAGTTACGCATGATACGACTGCGCGTAGCTCCCACCATTATACCATCCATAACAAAGGGCAGAGAGGCTGCCAAAGGGATGATTATAATCCACACGATATACTCCTCGGCAACAGCAAGAAGAGTCTCCACATCGCCACTATCGCTCGAGATAAGGAGCATAAATATATCGCGCCACCAACCAAGATATACGCCGATAAAGATAAGGCCTATGACAAAGCTCCACACCATACACATCTTGATACACTTACGCAACGAAACTCCATCACGCGCACCGATAAACCTACCCGTGAGAGCCTCGGCAGCATAAGCAAAGCCGTCGTTCATATAGGAGAAGAGCGTGAATAGCTGCAACAACATGGCGTTTACAGCCAAGATATTCTTATCGCCCGTGTCGGCCGAGGCCTTTGTAAAGAAGGTATAGACAGCCACAAGGCAAAAGGTACGGACAATGATATCGCCATTGATAGCAAAGAACTTACGCATAGCCGCCAAGTCCATGACCTCACCGAAAGAGACACGCACCAATCTATTTCGATAGAGCAACACGATGATAAGCGTCATCACAGCGACACCCGACCACTGCGCCACAACCGAGGCAAAGGCGATACCCGGAAGGCCCATGCTGCCCTCGATAGCGAAGAGGTAGCTACCGCCAATATGGAGCAGGTTTACCATGATAGCGACAACCATCGGCACAACGGCATTCTGCATGCCTGTAAGCCAACCATTCAGTGCAAAGAGCATAATGCCGGCAGGCACAGCCCAAATTCGCGTGTAGAAGTAGTCGGCGATAAGAGCGTCGCCCTCGTCGGAGCCCGAGCCCATAAAGTCGATAGAGAATTCGCCGATGGGTCGTTGCAGGGCAAAGGCTATGAGTCCGACACCGAGAGCCACAACAACCGACCTCCAAAGCATAAGCGAGTACTCGCGGTTCTGCTCCGCGCCATAGGCCTGAGCCGTAAGGCCACTTGTGCCCATACGGATAAAGGAGCAGTTCCAATAGATGAAGTTGAAGATTGCGACACCTATGGATAGTGCTCCGATAGTCGAGGCGGCATCGTCGCCACCTATACGACCGGCGATAGCCGTAGAAACAATACCCATGAGGGGTACTGTGATGTTGGAGATAATATTGGGTATCGCAATGCGAAGAATATCACGGTTAATGCTCATATGACTGTAAAATTTTCGGCACAAAGTTACACATAATTTACTATTGTCACACTTTTTGTGGCATAGATGTTGCGAAAGTTGGGAATAGTAAAAATTTTGGTTACCTTTGCCGCACATTATTTAACAATAAGTTTATAGAGATGAAAGATTTTAAGACCGACTCATCAGCTAACCTTTCGCGTTTCGCACGCGACAAGCGTCAGCGTATCAGCTCTACGGAGCGTGTAGAGTCACACCCCCGTTACCGCCGCGAGGCTGACAGCGAGGGAGAGAGAGAGTTCCGACCCCGCACTACTACCAAGCGTAGCTCGTTCAACCCGCACTTCACAGCAGAGAACCGTCTGCGCCCCGAGTATGAGCATCAGCGCGAGGAGAGAACCCCCAATCGAGAGAGAAGTTTCGCGAGAGGCGAGCGCAGCTTCGACCGTCAGCGTCGTACGGAGAGTGGCCATTCGGAGTTCCGCACCAAGCGCAGCGAGGGTGGATACCGCGCTAAGAGCGAGGAGTCGCGCGGCAGCAGCCAGCGTGGCTCGTTCAACAAGCCCTACGAGGGCGGCAGCTACAAGAGTAAGCCCTCGACCACAGGCGAAAAGCGTACAGCATATAAGCCCACTGCAAAGCGCGACTATACGAATAAGAGCCGCGAGGAGGCTCCGCGCAACTACCCGAAGTACAACCCCAACAAGCAGACAGGCGAGGTACGCCTCAATCGTTTCATCGCTCAGTCGGGCATATGCTCGCGCCGCGAGGCCGACGATTTCATCCTCGCAGGAGTTGTTACGGTTAATGGCCAGGTAGTAACCGAGCTCGGCACAAAGATTTTGCCTACCGACGAGGTGCGCTTCAACGACGAGAAGCTACAAGGCGAGAAGCATGTATATTTGGTGCTCAACAAGCCTAAGGGATATGTAACATCGCTCGACGACCCCTATGCCGACAAGACCGTAATGGACCTTGTTAAGAATGCATGCACCGAGAGAGTATATCCCGTAGGTCGTTTGGATAAGAACTCGTTGGGGCTTCTGCTAATCACCAACGATGGCGACATAACTCGTCAGCTCACACACCCCTCGTATCACAAGAAGAAGATATATCAGGTGACGCTCGATAAGCCCCTAACACGCGCCGACATGGATACTCTATCGGAGGGTATCACATTGGAGGATGGCGATATCTTTGCCGACGAGATTGCCTACACATCGGAGGATAAGAAGAGTGTAGGTATCGAGATTCACTCGGGTCGCAACCGTATTGTTCGTCGTATGTTCGAGCACTTGGGCTATGCTGTGCAGAAGCTCGATCGCGTATATTATGCGGGCCTCACAAAGAAGAACCTCAAGCGTGGTGCTTGGCGTTTCCTCACTCGCGACGAGGTAATGCGCCTCAAAACAGGTCAGTACGAGTAGCAATCCGAAAATCTGTGGGCCAAGAGAGAGAGAGAGAGATTGTGCGTGAGGAGTGAAGCCCCGATAGAATGGATATCAAGCCCCAAAGTATGCCATAAAGGCGAATGCTTTGGGGCTATTTTTTTGTAGTATAATGGTTTTTTCGTACATTTGCACTCATAATGAGAAGTGTATGTTCGATAGCTAAGCGTGTGGCACGCCTTGTCGCGAAGAGCTTGGGTGTGATACTCCTTGTTGCCCTGCTGCTTGTGGTGGCAACAAGTATATCGCCGATATACAGGTTCGAGGAGCCTACACCCTTTCATGGCGACAACATCTTCAACCCCTACCGCAACCTCGACACTGCAATAGGTTGGAAACGTGCCAATTTCCATACACATACGCGCGTCACAGGGCCACTCAACGAGTGTGACTATTGGCCCGACGAGGTACTTAAAGAGTATGAACGTTACGGCTACGACATAGTCACCTTCTCGAACCATAACAAGATTACCGAACATCCCGAGCCGGCCCTTCAAGTGAACCTCTACGAGCACGGCTACAACATTCTGAAATACCACAAGTTGGTCTTTGGCAGCGACAAGGTAATGCCCTTCGACCACCTGCTACCCCTTCTCGCTTCGCAGAAGCAGTGGCAGCTATCGCTGCTAAGCTCCACGGCCGACATCATCCAAATCAACCATCCGTTGCGTAGCCCTACACTCAACAGCGAGCAGCTCGCCAAGCTACAAGGCTACCGTCTGATGGAGCTCGATAGCGGCAAATCGACCGAAAACAGCTACTGGGATAGTGCGCTGAGTGCAGGTCACTACTCCTTTGGTCTTGCGGGCGACGACCTACACTACCCCGACCGTAGCCGAGCTATCGCCGTGCGTTGCAACATGCTCAACACCCCTTCGGCGAAGTATAGCGACATGCTCAACACACTACGCGATGGAGCATTCTACGCCATGCGTGTTCCCGACTATGGTGATGGCGATTGGGCAACCAAGGAGCGACAAAACCGTGAGATACCCCGCATCGAGAGCATAGGCACGCGAGGCGACACCATATATATAAGCCTTACGGAGGCTGCCGACTCGATACGCTTCACATCCGACGGAGGGCGTAGCGTTGCCACCTCTACGGAGTGCCTTGCAGCACAATACGTCATGCGCAAGGAGGATAGCTATGTGCGTATCACAGCCTTTATGCCCAATGGCGAGGTGATATACTCGAACCCCTTTGCTCGTTACAACGCCACCGTGGCCGACACTCCCTTCGTAGAGTCGATGCCCGAGGCAGACATTCCGCTGACGCTACTCTTTAACCTCGCACTGTTAATGGGTGCAGCAGCTATTGTAGCACTTATCTATCGACTGATTAAGCTATGAATATAGATACCCTCAGAGGCAAGGCCTCATCCACGCGCTACGCACTGATACTAAGCCTATACACACTCGTTGCCTACCATCTGCCACTATTCAGGTATGTTACCGAGAGTGTCGAGCAGGGCCTCAACGGTGCGGTCATCACCCTAAGCTTTGCCCTGCTAATGGTCGTAGCCAACTTCATGGTCTATTCACTACTGCTCTACGCTCTGCGCATTGTGGGTAAGATACTCCTTTCGGTGCTATTCTTAGGTAACGCCATATGCCTCTATTTCATCAACACCTACGAGGTGCTCATTACCGATATGATGATGGGTAACGTCTTTAACACTCGTTTCTCGGAGGCCTCGGGATTCTTCTCGCTATCGGCAGTAGCATACCTGCTGCTCTTGGGAGTGCCACCCGTAGTCTATATCTTTGTCCGAAAGATGGAGTATGGCTCGTGGCGCAGGCTCTTAACGGGTGTAGGCTCGTCGCTTGTGGCTATCGCCCTGCTTGCTGTGATAAACATGAACAATGTGTTGTGGATAGACCGCAACGCCACACAGATAGGCAGCCTTATAATGCCGTGGTCGTATGTTGTAAACTCGATACGTTATCACAACCTACAACAGCGGCTCAACAGGAGCGCAACGCCACTCCCCGACGCTACGATTGAGAGCGACAGCCGCGATATTTGTGTGGTTGTAATAGGCGAGTCGGCACGCCAAGCCAACTTCTCGCTCTATGGCTACGAGCGCGAAACAAATCCTCTGCTTGCGGGCGACGATATAACTATTTACCCCGCCACCGCATCGGCCACATATACCACGGCAGGAGTCAAGGCTATCATCGACCATAAGCCTACCGACGAGCTCTACGAGGTGCTCCCCGACTACCTCAGTCGCGCAGGAGCAGAGGTATATTGGCTAACGACGAACTGGGGCGAGCCTAAGCTCCACATAGATAACTACTTCGACCAGCATGCCTTAAAGGAGCTGCACCCCGAGACCGAGGCCGACTACGACGGCATACTCATTACGGCTCTATCGTCGATTATCGAGAGTTCGACAGCAGACAAGCTCTTCGTTGTCTTGCACCTGAGCACCAGCCACGGCCCAACATACTTCAAGAAGTATCCTGCCGAGTTTGAGCACTTCACGCCCGTATGCAGAAAGGTCGAGGTATCGGAGGCCGATAATGCCGAGCTCTTAAACGCCTACGACAACTCGATACTCTATACCGACTACATACTACACTCTGTTATCGAGCTCTTAGAGAGCCAGACGGAGCGTCGTGCCGCCATGCTCTTTATCTCGGATCACGGCGAGTCGCTCGGCGAGGGAGGTCTATACATGCACGGTATGCCTATGGCTATTGCTCCACGCGAGCAGTACGAGATACCATTTATTGTGTGGGAGTCGGCCGACGACATCACCACACGCAGCGTCGAACGAGCAGGACACTACCATATCTTCCATAGCGTGCTCTCGTTCCTCGGTGTCGATAGTCCCATATATAACCCCGAGATGGATATTTTTACCTCTAACCGATAAACAACTACTCGTATGAAACTAAAATACAATATCGACGACAAGCTACCCTTAGCAGCCCTGACAATCTACGGCATTCAGTGGTTTATACTCGCCGTAGCGGTAGTCATTACCAGTGTCTTTGTGGCACAGGGAAGCCCCGAGGAGCGACTATTCTTCGCTCAGAAGATGTTCGCTGTAATGGGTATAACGGGTCTTCTACAAATCATCGTGGGCCATGGCCTACCCCTCGTTGTAGGGCCTGCCGCAGTGCTTCTTGTGGGTGTTCTCTCGTCGTTGGGAGCCGGCGCAGGTGTCAATGCCATATATACCTCGATAGCTATTGGCGGAGCACTCATCCTGCTGCTCAGCCTTGGCGGTGTAATGCGCCATGTGCAGCGACTCTTCACTCCACGTATCGTCATCGTGATACTTATGCTCATAGCCTTCACTCTGAGCCCCGTAATCAAGGGTCTGATATTCCCCGCAGGGTCATCAAACGAGGAGCATACCTTCGGCATAATATTCACCTTCGCGGCCCTGCCACTGATGGTTATCGCCAACCGTAAGCTTAGAGGTGTAGCCAAGAGCTTGGTAATACCTATGGCCTTAGTTGTTGGCAGCATAGCCTACTACTCCCTATTCGATTGGGAGTTTCATAGCGCGAGTAGCGCGAGTTGGAAGTATATGTTTATCTCGGGCGTGGAGTTCGACGGAGGTCTTATCATCGCCTTTGTTATATGCTATATTGCACTACTAATCAACGACATCGGTTCGATTGAGTCGCTCGGCACAATGCTCGGTGCCAATGACATGGAGCGTCGTCTGAAACGAGGTGTTAGGCTTACCGGAGCGATGAATATCGTGGCCGGAGCGTGTGGCGTACTCGGCCCTGTGAATTACTCGATGAGTCCTGGCATTGTAGCCTCGACGGGATGTGCATCGCGCTATGCGTTGATACCCTCGACACTCTTGTTGCTGCTCTGCGCACTATCTCCCGAGCTAATCGCCCTACTTACGGCAATTCCCAACTCAGTTATCGGCGTGATATTGCTCTTTCTGATGGGTACACAGCTTGCTGCATCGTTCGAGATGGTAAGCTCAACGGGGGCGGTACGCACGTTCAGCGATGGCATGACAGTTGGTCTGCCCCTTATGGTGGCTATGCTCTGCCAGCTTATGCCCCGAGGTATCGTGCCTCAGATTATCGAGCCTCTTGTGGGCAACGGTTTTGCTATGGGCGTGGTCGTTGTTGTGGTTATGGAGCATATCATAAATCGCGAAAAGAGGTGATACTATGTGCTGGTTTGATAATATGTTGATAAATTCGGTGGTCGAATGGTGCAGCATACGATAAAATTTACTACTTTTGTAGCTGTATAATTATGTTTTGACTTACAAATTAAACTTTATACTATGAACAACACTTTGGTAGTTGTAGGTGCTCAGTGGGGCGACGAGGGTAAAGGTAAGATTACCGACTTCTATGCAGGCAATGCTGACGTTGTAGTACGCCATCAGGGCGGTAACAATGCAGGTCACACCATTGTATTCGATGGCAAGAAGTTCGCCTTGCAGTCTATTCCTTCGGGTGTCTTCAACCCCCATATCATCAACGTAATGGCCAACGGCATGGTCATCAACCCTGTATCGTTACTCGACGAGCTCGACAGACTACACAAGGCGGGCATTACCGACTATAAGCTCTTTATATCGGATCGTGCGGCGTGCGTTATGCCATACCACTCGATGCTCGACGGAGCATACGAAGCGTTGAAGGGTGGCCGCCAGATTGGCACAACAAAGAAGGGTATCGGCCCTGCTTACACCGACAAGTATAGCCGCGTAGGTATCCGCATTGGCGATCTGCTCGACAAGGAGTATTTCGCCGAGAGATTGCAGGATGCTCTTGCTCAGAAGAACATAGAGCTCAAAGCGTTGGGTATGGAGCCCTGCGACTTCGAGACTATCTATAATCAATATTTGGAGCTTGGAGAGAAGCTCCGCCCGATGATTTGCGACACCTCGGTACTGCTTAATAAGCTTGTCGAGGAGGGTAAGAAGATTCTGTTCGAGGGTGCTCAGGGTGTCATGCTCTGCATTGACCACGGCACATACCCCTTCGTTACATCGTCGAGTCCTACGGCAGCCAGCGTGCCAGTAAACACAGGTCTTGCACCCCGCTATGTGAACAATGTTATGGGCGTGGCTAAGGCCTACACCACTCGCGTAGGCGAGGGTCCATTCCCCACGGAGCTCTTCGACGAGAGAGCCAATTATATCCGTGAGCGCGGTCACGAGTACGGCACAGTCACAGGTCGCCCCCGTCGTGTGGGTTGGCTCGACTGCGTAGTGCTCAACCATGTACGCCGTATCAGCGGCATCAACTATCTATCGCTCATGCTCTTCGATGTGCTATCGGGATTGGATAAGATTCGCATCTGCACAGGTTACAAACTCGACGGCAAGGCTATCAGCTATGTACCCTCTACCATATCGCAGCTTTCGCGCGTAGAGGCTGAGTATATCGAGATGGATGGATGGCAGGAGGATATCACAGCCGTTAAGAGCTACAACGAGCTACCCGCAAACGCTAAGGCATATATCGCCAAGCTTGAGGAGCT
>JAZNDK010000018.1:0-20798 GCA_045588005.1 Alistipes sp.
CACACATAAGTATCAGCATCACAACGAGTAGCCACCAGCTGCCAACCGAGACAATCTCCCCGAATATCATCAACTCCGAGATAAATAGCGGCGAGGGCGGAAAGGCCAAGAGCACAAGCGTGCCGATGTAGAAGCCCAAGGCTCCAACACGGTTGATATTGAAGTAGTTGCCAATACGATTGATGCTATAACTATCGTATATATGGCGGATGATGCCGACTTGGAAGAACATCGAGCTCTTGACAAACGTGTGACACACAACATGGAATACTGCCGCCCACAGCGCAACGCCTCCGATACCTAAGCCGATAGCCACAATACCCATATTCTCGACCGTCGAGTAGGACAAGAATCTCTTAAAGTTGTTGGTGCGGCGCAGGAACATAGCACCCACAGCCAACGACAGGATACCGATAAGAATCAGCACATGGCGGGCCCACACGAAAACCTCGCCGGCCGAGGCGAAGAGCGTATATATACGCAAGATTGCCAAGAAACCTGCATTCACAAGGGCCGTAGAGATAAAGGCCGAGGCGGGAGCAGGAGCTGCATAGTTGGCATCGACACCCACGGTATAGAGCGGGAAGATCTCCATCTTACAGCTATAACCAACGACGATAAGCAGGAAGGCAACCTTCAAATAGAGGGGATTACCCTCGGCGATAGCTACACTTAGCGAGGCATAGTCGAGCTCGCCATGCTGCGCAACAGTCGAGAGTAGCAGGATGCCCAAATAGGCCATGGCGATACCCGTAGAACATACGAAGATATACTTCCACGTTGCCTCCAACGACTGACGGAACTCGCGGTGGTAGATGATACCTGCGGAGCAGATGGTCGTAGCCTCCAAGAAGACCCATGTCATAGCCACATTATCTGAGTAATAGACACACGTTATAGCCACAGCAAGCAACATAAGCAGCGTGTAGTAGGTCTTATACGAGGTCACGCTTATCTGCTCGGCTTTGAGATACGACGACGAGTGAATCAGCGCGAAGCCGAGCACCGCCGTCATCAATACATGGAAGAGCACCGCGAGGGTATCTGCCTTGAAGATATGCAACATAACCGTATCGATGCGACCAAAGCCTATCACAAGGGCGATAGCTACAACGTGCGCTGCGAAGAAAAGTCCCGCAACGATATTTGTCGCTCTCATGCTACGAAGCATAAGCGGCATGAGAGCAAGAAGTGTTGTTACAATGAGGAATATAAGCATAGCATCAATCTTTAATCGAGGTTAGAGCATCCGTTTCGTCGGTATGCATATCGTCATCGAGACGTCTGAGGAACATACCGAGGATAAGTATCGATATAAGGATATCGAGCATGATAGCCAAGTTGATAAGCATAGGCAGCTCGACACCGATAGCCATCGAGAAGAGGAAGACTCCATTCTCGATAACCAGAAATCCTACCAAGTGGGCAAATATTCTACGACGCATGACAATAAGGATAAGTCCCGAGAGCAACGCATAGAGTGCCACACCGAAGAATATCATGTCGGTACGGTCGTCGGCCATATAGTAGGTTATCGTACAACTTGCCACCAGAGCCATAATCGACATCACCAAAGCACCAAACTGCGACGACGACGAGTGGATACGGTTGATCTTGGTCTTGCGTATCACATGCATAAGTATCGCAGGGATAACGATAGCCTTAAATACTAAGGTCTCGATGATGATGAAGCTCATCTCCACAGGGTGAAACTCGTGAAGACGCGCTATGGCGATACCGAAGAGCAACAGACCCTGCACGGCGAGTATCGTCGTCTGGTTGCGGAAACGCTCGGCAATCGAGAGATAAATGAGCGTCAGCACATAGAGAATTATTAGTGATAGTGTCATAACTTCTATATTTCGATATTTTGGATTAGCAAGAAGCCCGTGAGCAGCACAAGTGCCGACATAGCTACAATCGTAAGGATGTAGGTAGTGTTGCGCGAGAGCTTGTTACGCGCTCTGAGCGACTCGACAATACCTATTGAGAGTCCCGTGCCGATAACCGCAAGCGGAGCAGCAAACCACCAGTGGAAGCAGAAGGCAACAGAGACCGCATTAGCCGCAATAATGGCGAAGATGCTATTCTTCAACCAACCGGCGATATGTATCATAGCCATATCTATTCCCGAGTAATCGAGACACATAACCTCGTGAATCATCGTGAGCTCGAGGTGCGTACGAGGATCATCGACAGGCACACGACCTGCCTCGATAAACATGATGATAACAAAGACGTAGGCCACAAGCAGCAGAACCACCGTAAGGTTCATATCGAGGTCACGCGCCGTAGAGAATATCTCGGCAAACGACGAGTAGCCACAGAAGAGAGCCAGCGTAGCCATACCCATCATCAGCGCAGGCTCAACCAACGCTCCGTAGAGTGCCTCACGCGACGCACCCATACCCTCGAACGAGCTTCCCGTATCCAACGAGGCGAGGATAAGGGCTGTACGCGACAGAGCCAAGAGGTAGGCGACAAGGATTATATCGCCATGAAACGAGAGCAGTGGCTCCAAATCGGCAATCGGAATAAAGAGAAAGGCCATAAGTGCCGCACCGAGATAGACACACGGCGCAATGCGAAAAAGGGCCGACGTTGTGGTCGAATATACCGCACCCTTGCGCAGTTGCAACTGCACATTATAGAGGTGTTGGAAGAAACGTATGCCCTTGCGGCCGGCCAAGATGGCACGCGTGCGGTTGATGACTCCTGTAATCGAGATAGCCACCGCAACCATTAGAAGTGTATTTAGAAGTTTTATCAACATAACATCAGATATTTACACGTTTTGGGCTACAAAATACCGAGAATAGTGAGCAGCAGCACTGCCACGAGGAATACCAACGCAAAGGTGATATACTTATTCACTCGACCCGTGCGTAGGCGCATAACATACTCGTTGATGCGATGCATGATGATAACCCACCAACGGGCAAAGAGCGAGTCGATCTTATCGCTATGTTTGATGCGATAGTTGTGCGCCGTGGGGAATATCTCGGCCTTATCCACCGAGCGGCCATCGACCGTATCCTTCATCAGCGTCTTGGCGATATTCTCCAAACCTTCGGAGTACGACTCTCCCGTATATTGCATACGGGTATTTGTTGCCGTAAAGCCACAGCCCCACGTCGGGCCCATCTCCACCTCGCGACTGCGCTGTGCACGACGTTTAAGCAGATAGAGCGCGACAATGACAACAAGCAGTGCCCACGAGACGTAGCTCAGAGCACTCAGCGTCGGAGCAAAGTGGTCGATGGCGATTGTATGGTTAGCACCCGATATCGACTCGGCAACAACCGTGATAGGCTTGATTGCATACTGAGGCAGAAGACCGATAAAGAGTATGAACATCGCCGGAATAGCCATAGCTGCGATACGCAGATTATCGACCTCACTGCACTCGGCAACATGTGTCGAGCGCGGCGTGCCGAGCATCACAATACCATAGAACTTGGTGAAGGCGAGAACCACTATACCGCCAATAAGCGAGAGAGCGATAATGGCAGCTACCGAGTAGAGCACCTCGTGGCCGTCGCTAACACCATTAAACATACCGATATATATGAGTAACTCAGAAACAAAGCCGTTGAGCGGGGGCAGAGCACATATCGCCACCGTGGCAAGCAACATAAGGATAGCCGTAACAGGCATATGCTTAGCCAAGCCTCCCATCTGGTTCATCGCCGTAGTATGTAGCTTCGAGTAGATGTTTCCGGCACTGAAAAATAGCAACGTCTTGAAGAGTGAGTGGTTTACCGTATGCAGCAACGCACCACAGATGCCACACATGCCGATAAGGTTACTACCCGCAGCGTGACCCACAGCTGCAACACCGAGGCCGATAAGTATAACACCGATATTCTCGATACTCGAATAGGCCAACAGACGCTTGATGTCGTTCTGCATAGCCGCCATAATCACACCCCAAAGGCCTGTGACAATACCGGCAACCAAGATTACAAGGCCTATACCGTAGAGCAGCTCGATGTTGTGGTCGATAGCCTGCATAAGACGTATAATACCGTAGATACCCGTCTTAATCATCACACCCGACATAATCGCCGATACGTGCGACGGTGCTGCGGGGTGCGCCTCGGGCAACCATATATGCATGGGGAAGACGCCCGCCTTCATGCCAAAGCCGAGGAAGAAGATGATAAAGAGGGGCATGGGCGTAGCCCACTTGAAATAGCCCTCGATAGCCGAGAAATTGGCCGAACCCGTAGTTGCATAGAGCATAGCAAAGCCTGCAACGAGGAACATAAAGCCGATGTGCATCATCACCAAGTAGTTGAGAGCTGCGCTACGCACCGCTCTGCGGTCTGCCTCGAAGAGTATCAACACAAACGAGGCGATGGTCATAAGCTCCCAAGCAAAGAGGAACGAGATACCACCGCTGGACATTACCACAATCATCATCGACACCACAAGAAGCACCAACGCTGTGTAATGCAACGAGATATGCACCGCCGAGTAGCGCATAAGATAGCCCTCGACATAGCCTCGCGAGTAGAGCACCGTAGCTACGGCAGCAACCGAGATAATTAAGAGGAATAGCGACGAGAGCTTATCCACAGCGATATACTCCACTCCGAAAATCGGAGTTGTAAGGGTAGCCAACTCGACACTTCCCTTGATAAAGGCCATAGCTGCAAGTGCTATGGCTGAGCACGCCGCAAGAGCAATAATGCCCGTCGCCACCCACACCTTCTTGCTTAGCGGAGCAAGGAAAATGGCGGCAATAAGCAGTGCCGCAACCAATAAGGCATAGATATACATGACGTTTATTTAGTTTTGTTTATCATCTAATTATCTTGCTTACAACGAGTTAATATTCGACGTAAGCACCGTGGCAACTACGGCCGCCGTCTCCGTACGCAGACGCTGCGACCCCAAGCTTATAGCTTGAAACCCGTTTTGGAGTGCAAAGGTAATCTCTTCCTTCGAAAAATCACCCTCTGGACCGATTAAAATTAACACATCACCCCCTTTTTTTAGTGCTTGGCCCAAATATATCCTCTCGCCGAGCTCGCAGTCACAGTGGGCAATGAACTTCTGTCCATCGAATTTCGAGGCGATAAGTTCTCTGAGCGGAGTGAGTGGATGGAGCGTAGGATGGTAGGCTTTGAGCGACTGCTTGACGGCTGCCGTAATGACCTTCTCCTCTCTCTCGGGCTTTATCTGTCGGCGTTCGCTATGGTCGCACTCGATAGGCCAAAAGTGGCTAACACCCACTTCCGTAGCTTTTTCTAAAAACCACTCGAAACGATCGATATTTTTTGTGGGGGCCACGGCCATATGCAGATTATAGGGCAAACGCTCATATTCGGTCTGAGTATCGACAATCTCCACCTCGCAGTGTTTCACACTGTCACTCACTATCTTACAGCGATGCATCGAGCCTCGGCCATCGGTCAAAAAGAGCTCGTCGCCGCGCTTCATACGCAGCACTCTGGTACAGTGTTTCGACTCCTCCTCGCTCAAAGTGTGGCGCGGAAATGAAATTTCCGGTGCATAAAATAGTTGCATTCTTCAATAATTTCTTAACTTTGCGCAAAGTTAATAAAATAATACGAGAGATGAAACGACTTTTACTATTATCGTCACTAATGTTTGCTATGACAATGAATCTTTCTTGCAAAAGCGAAGAGGTAGTAGCCATAGGCAACCCTCTGCTCGAGGAGTGGGCCACCGAGTTTGGCATTCCCCCCTTCGACATGATACACACAGAGCACTTCGAGCCCGCCTTCGAAGCTGCTATGGCCGAGCACAACGCCGAGATTGAGGCTATCGTAACCTCGGAGGAGGAGCCCTCGTTCGAGAGCGTTATCGTAGCCTTGGATCGTGCGGGCATCAAGCTTGCCGAGATTAACCTGCTCTTCGGCATGCTCTCATCGTCGGACCTCGACGCCGAGATGCAGGAGGTGCAGAACCGCATTATGCCACGCCTCGAGCAGCACTACAACGCCATAATGCTCAATGAGGCCCTCTTTGCAAAGGTTAAGGCGGTGTATGAGCTGCGCGGCAAGCTAAATCTCGACGAGGTGCAGCTTCGTCTTGTCGAGAAACTCTACAAGAATTTCGTTCGTTCGGGAGCCCTGCTCGAGGGCGAGGCGAAAGAGCGTCTTATGGAGATCAATGCCGAGCTTACGGCTCTAAACATCCGCTTCGGCAACAACCTCCTCACCGAGAATGGAGCATTCAGCTTAGAGCTCAACGCCTCGCAGGTCGAGGAGCTCCCCGAGGGTGTACGCAATCAGGCTAAGGAGGCAGCTACCGCAGCAGGCAAGGGCGGTTACCTCTTTACGCTCGACAAACCGAGCATGCTCCCCTTCCTCACCTATTCGAGCAACAGAGAGTTGCGCCGCCAGCTCTACAACGGCTATCTGATGCGTTGCAACAACGATAACGAGTACGACAACAAGGCTATCATCGAGCAGATGGCTCGCCTACGCATCGAGAAGGCCCACCTCTTGGGCTTCGATAGCTACTCGGCATATGTCACAGCAGACCAGATGGCCGCAACGCCCGAGGCAGTATATGAGCTCCTCGACGAGATTTGGGAGCCCGCCTTGGAGTCTGCCAAGCGCGAGCTTGAAGAGATGAAGATTATGTTCGAGGAGGATCACCCGGGCGAGCAGTTCGAGAGCTCGGATTGGTGGTACTACGCCGAAAAGGTGCGCAAGCAGAAGTATCAGCTCGACGAGGAGGCCGTACGCCGCTACCTCTCGCTCGACAACGTGCGCAACGGCATGTTCTACTTGGCTAACCGCCTCTACGGCATCACCTTCCGCCCCATTGCAGCTCCTCGCTACCATAAGGAGTGCTCGGTATATCAGGTACTCGACCACGACCAGTCGCACTTGGGCGTGCTCTACATCGACCCATACCCCCGCAAGTCGAAGAGCGGCGGTGCTTGGTGTGGCTACTTCTCGGAGCAGCGTTACGACAACGGCATGCGCAAAGCCCCCGTTGTAGGTATCGTCTGCAACTTTACACCTCCCGTAGGTGACACTCCCTCGCTTCTTAGCTTCGACGAGGCCGAGACCATGTTCCACGAGTTTGGCCACGCGCTACACTTCCTCTTTGCCGATGTTCGCTACCGCAGCTTGGCAGAGGTTGAGGGCGACTTCGTGGAGCTACCCTCGCAGATTATGGAGAATTGGGCATTCGAGCCTGAGATTATGAAGGAGTACGCAACACACTACAAGTCGAAGGAGGTTATTCCCGACTATCTTATCGAGAAGATTCAGAACGCCTCGCTCTTCAATCAGGGCTTCACAACAACCGAGCTTGCGGCAGCAGCCCTTATCGACATGGATATCCACTCGTTGGAGACTGACACCGACATCGACGTAAATGCCTTCGAGAGCTACAACCTCGCGCAGCGTCGCGGTCTTATCCCCGAGATAGCACCCCGCTACCGCTACACCTACTTTGCCCACATCTTCAACGGAGGCTACTCTTCGGGATACTACTTCTACCTATGGGCCGAGGTGCTCGACAAGGATGCCTTTGCAGCCTTCAAGGAGCGTCGCGACATCTGCGACTCGGAGCTTGCACATAGCTTCCGCTACGACCTTCTCGCGCAGGGCGGACAGCGTGCCGGTATGGATATGTATCGCAAGTTCCGCGGTGCCGAGCCCGACAAGCTACCCATGCTCAAAGCTCGCGGTTTGTGGAGTGAGCCCGAGGCGGAAGCAATCGACTCGTTGGAGGTCGATAACACCCTCATCGATAAGGTTGAGGATAGCGAGGAGCGTTCAAAAGAGGAGGCTCTTCGTGCCATACGCCCCCAAGTCAATAAAAAGTAATGAAGACAACCTATTAAATAATTTTTTATGAGAAAAGTATCATTTATTATGTCAGCATTGACTCTTGCCCTTGTAGGATGCAACACTTCGGATGTTCCCGCATCACTCGCAGGCAACCCCTTTGTTGAGGAGTGGAACACTCCCCACCAGACACCTCCCTTCTCTAAGATTAAGCTCGAGCACTACGAGCCTGCTATCGACTACGCTATCGAGCAGAATCGCAAGGAGATTGAGGCTATCGTAAACAACCCCGAGGCTCCCACCTTCGAGAATACCATCGTAGCTATGGAGCAGGCAGGCCAGCTTCTCGGCCGCGTAACGGGTGTATTCTTCGTACTTAACGGCAGCTGCACATCTGACGCCATGCAGCAGATTGCTCTTAACATCACCCCCAAGCTCACCGAGCTCTCGAACGACGTAGCCCTCAATCCCGAGCTCTTTGCTCGTGTCAAGGCTGTCTATGATATGCGCGACGAGATAGAGCTCGACACCGAGGATCGTCAGCTTTTGGAGGAGAGCTACAAGGGCTTTGCTCGCTCGGGCGCACTGCTCGAGGGCGAGGCTAAGGAGCTCTACCGTCAATATACATCGGAGCTCTCGCAGCTCACACTCACCTTCGGTCAGAACGCTTTGGCTGCAACTAACGCCTTCTCGCTCAACATCACCGACGAAGCGAAGGTTGCCGAGCTTCCCGACTTTGTAAAGGAGGGCATGGCTGCCGAGGCTGCTGCACGCGGCGAGGAGGGTTGGACACTTACGCTCCACGCACCGAGCTACGTTCCCTTTATGACCTACTCTACACAGCGCGACCTCAAAGAGCAGCTCTACCGCGCATATAACAGCCGCGCCGTAGGTGGCGAGTCAGACAACATGGAGAATATCCGCCGCATAGCAGAACTTCGCCTCAAAATAGCTAACCTGCTTGGCTACGAGTGCTACGCCGACTATGTTCTCGAGGACCGCATGGCCGAGAGCACACCTACCGTTCAGGGCTTCCTCCGCGAGCTTCTCGACGCTACACACGGCTACGCACTCAAAGATGTTAAGGCTATCGAGGAGTATGCTCACTCGCTCGGCCTCAACGGTAAGCTTATGCCTTGGGATTGGGCATATTACAGCGAGAAGTACAAGGAGGAGAAGTATGCCATCAACGATGAGCAGATTAAGCCCTACCTACAGCTCGAGAATGCCAAGAACGCAGTATTTATGCTCGCCAACCGTCTCTACGGCTTGACATTTACCGAGGCTCCCGAGATCGAGGTTTACCACCCCGAGGCTACGGCATACGAGGTTAAGGATGCATCGGGCGAGGTATTAGCAGTTCTCTATCTCGACTTCTTCCCCCGCGAGTCTAAGAATCAGGGCGCGTGGATGACCGAGTTCCGCGGTGTGAAGGTTGTAAATGGCGAGGAGCAGCGTCCTTTGATCTCGCTCGTCATGAACTTTACCAAGCCCACAGCAACAACTCCCTCGTTGCTCACATTCGACGAGTTCACAACATTCCTCCACGAGTTTGGCCACGGCTTGCACGGCATCCTCGCACAGGGTAAGTATGAGTCTATCAACGGCACATCTGTTAAGCGCGACTTCGTAGAGCTTCCCTCACAGATTATGGAGAATTGGGCTACCGAGAAGGAGTACTTGGACCTCTGGGCTAAGCACTACCAGACAGGCGAGCCCATGCCTGCCGAGCTTGTAGAGAAGATTATCGCTGCGAAGAACTACTTGGCTGCTTACTACAATGTTCGTCAGCTCTCGTTCGGTATGCTCGACATGGCTTACCACACTATCACATCACCTATCGAGGGTAACATCCGCGACTTCGAGCTCGAGGCTATCGCTCCTACTCAGGTTGTTCCCGTTGTTGATGGCATGGCTCTCAGCCCCGCCTTCACCCACGTATTTAGCGGTGGTTACGCTACGGGATACTACGGCTACAAGTGGGCCGAGGTATTGGCTGCCGACGCCTTCTCGTACTTCGAGGAGAAGGGCATCTTCAGCGAGGAGGTAGCATCGAAGTTCCGCAAGGAGGTTTTGGAGAAGGGCGGCCACGAGCACCCCATGGACCTCTACGTAAACTTCCGCGGCCACAAGCCTCAGACTCAGGCTCTTATCGACAATATGAACCTTAAATAGGCTGAGCTGAAAGAGGTATTAACAAAGGCCGTGGGTGGAGAGTACAACGTGTACAATCCACCCACGGCTCTTTTTAGACCCACGGCCCACTGCCAAGGGTTTAGTTTAGCTTGTCCTACTGATTGTTATACCCTATCGTAGGTGCGGAACTCGAAGGGATATTCATACTCCTCGCCCCTGTCGTATCGCTCGCTATGAACCAACCTCCACTGCGAGGGCTCAATCTTGGGGAACGATGTGTCGCCCGTGTAGTCATGCTCGACATGTGTGATATAGAGGCGGTCGGCAAGGCGCAGTGCCTCGGCATATATCTGAGCTCCGCCGATGATAAATATCTCGTCGTCGCCCTTAGCCATAGCCACAGCCTCCTCCAACGAGTGGGCCGTAAGCGCACCCTCGAACTCGCGGTCGGCACGCGTGATTACTATGTTTGTGCGCTTGGGAAGAGGCTTTGAGCCCAACGACTCGAAGGTCTTACGACCCATTATAACGGCATGACCCGAGGTTGTTGTGCGGAAGAAACGCATATCCTCTTTGATATGCCACAAAAGCGCATTCTTATCTCCAATAACGCCATTTTGTGCAACGGCAACGATAATACTTACCATAGTAATACTCTCCTATTTAGAATGATAGAGGTGCTTTAATAGCCGGATGGGGGTCGTAGCCCACAAGCTCAAAATCCTCGTATCGGTAATCAAAGATCGACTTAACATCGGGGTTTATCTTCAGCTCGGGCAGTGGTCGAGGCTCACGACTGAGCTGCTCGTCGGCCTGCTCCAAGTGGTTGAGGTAGAGGTGTGCATCGCCCAACGTATGAATAAACTCGCCATACTCCAAGCCACATTGGCGAGCTATCATCATCGTTAGCAGCGCGTATGAAGCGATATTGAACGGAACACCGAGGAAGGTGTCGCCACTACGCTGATAGAGCTGACACGACAGGCGACCCTCGGAAACAAAGAACTGAAACATCGTGTGACACGGAGGCAGAGCCATCTTTTCGACGTCGGCCACATTCCATGCCGAGACAACCATCCTTCGCGAGGTAGGGTTACTCTTTATCGTCTCCACGACACGAGCTATCTGGTCGATAGCACCACCATCAGCCGTAGGCCAGCTACGCCACTGATAGCCATACACTTGGTTAAGATCGCCAAAGCGATAGCCCTCGATAGGCGACTCCACACCCGCAGCCGATACAAAGGTATCCATATCTACGGGCAGAACGCCATGCTTGACACATAGTTCGTTGTAGTAGCGATAGGCGTCGCTATCCCAGATATGCACGCCGTTATCGACCAAATATTTGATATTTGTATCGCCCTTGAGAAACCACAGAAGCTCGTGTATCACGCCCTTCATAAAGACACGCTTGGTCGTAAGCAACGGGAAACCCTCGGCGAGGTTAAAACGCATCTGATAACCAAATATGCCCTTTGTGCCCGTGCCTGTTCTATCGTCACGCACGACGCCCTCGCGACGTATCTTCTCCAATAGTTCTAAATACTGTTTCATTCTATATCAAAGGTTTTAAGCTCTAACTCGCCCACTTCGTTCAAAGTCACATACTCGGCTCTATCACCCGACCAATCGCTCGTAAAGAGAACCCTGATATCCTCGTCGCTGTAGTCATGCGACAGATGCATATGACCAAAGATATAGCTCTGAACATCGCTATTTGAGGCGTGATGCATGCGGGCATAATCGATAAGAAAGCCGAGATTAGCGGGGGTGATACTCTCCTTGCTATGCTTCTTGCGCGACTTACCGCTCCACCACTGTCCAAACGACATGGCAAAATCGGGGTGTATCAACCATTTGAAGAGCCAGCGGGCACTCTCCGAGCGGAATATCTTATTCATCAGGCGCAGGCTATACTGTCGCCCTATATTCATATTATCGCCATGGGCAAGATGCACCTTACCACACGACAAAGTGACTACCTCGGGACTATGGTGCACCACAACACCACACTCCTCGAAGAAGTACTCCCTGCACCACATATCGTGGTTTCCGGCAAAGAGATGGACCTCGACACCTCGCTCCGTCAGCGCAGCCAGGCGGCCAAGAACTCGTACAAAGCCCTTGGGCACAACACCGCGATACTCGAACCAAAAGTCGAAGATGTCGCCCATAAGGTAGATAGCCTCGGCATCGTGCGCAACCATATCGAGCCAACGACAGAAACCTCGTTCGGTACGTCGTGCCTGACAGGGGTCGCCACCTCCGAGGTGGATATCCGATACAAAATATATCATAGGGGCTACAACATTCGTTTCAGCCTCTTTTCAAGCTCCTCGATACCGTAGTTACAAGGCTCGATATTACCCTCTCGGTCGATAAGGAAAGAGGTGGGCAGCTGTACTACGTTGTAGAGCGTGAAGACCTCGGGAGCATCGCCACCAAAGACCGAAATCCAAGGGTGACGCTGCTGGCGAACAGCCTCGATCCAGAGCGACTTATCGCCATCTGCCGAGATATGATAAATCTCGAAGCCTCGATCCTTATACTCCTCGTAGAGAGCTTTCAACTCGGCATTCAGGTTGTTGCACTGCGCAATACCCGCCGACCAGAAATATAGCAAAACAACTTTGCCGTCAAGCTCCGACAGACGGTGTTTTGTCTTATAGATATCCTCCAGTTCGACATCGGGATAGGATATTGTCTTGATGTTATCAGCCAAATCGGTAATAGCCTCCATATCGGCAATCTCACGCTCGACAACAGCAATATATGGCGAGTCAGGGTATCTCTGCATAAGGCCTGCAAGCACTGCTCGGTAGTGTATCAGGCTGACACCATAACCCGCGAGCTGAGGAATATAGCTCTCGGCAACATTATGACGCACAGCATAGAAGGCTGCCAAGCTACCCTGATTAGCTCCCACAAAACGCACCTGAGTCTGTATCGCCTCCTGAGCGGTGCGATAGGCCTGCAACTCGAGCTCGCTCATCGTGCGACTACCCTCGGTAATATTCTCAGCGATACGCGCCAAGCGGTCGCACGAAGCGAAGTAGGCGTGGTTAAACTCGCAGATAAGAGCCGACTCCTCGGAGCCCGAGACGATATAGTTGAGAAATATATCGCCGGCCGACTCCAACTGAATATCGTCGCCAGCCGCTACAACAAGCGTTACAGGGCGTGTGCTGCCCGAGAACGAAAGCTTGTAGAAACGCGGTGATACACCCTCTTCAACCCTAAAATCGAAGCTAAACGAGCCATCGTCAGCAATAGCCTGAGCACCTATGCGCTCGGGCGCAGAGAAGGTGTCCGAGACCCTCTCCAAATATATCGAATCGACGTTACTACCCACAAAACGGCCCGATATGCGCGTTGCCTTACCACTGCCAACACCGCCACACGAGCTAAGAACAAGGGCCACAAACGATAGGACCACAAAAACCAATCTCTTCATTACTCTTTCAGTTCGTAATATTTATTCTGCGAAGATAGTCAATCATTTCGACATCTACAATAGCTGCGCACTATTTATAGGAGTGGTGGCGGGCACTATTCTTCGCTCCGCCCTTCATCTGTTTACCGCGCTGAGCCTTGCCCTTCTGTGCTTTTCCCTTCTGAGGTGCTGTATGGCGATACTCGCTATGCATGCCGCTGATTGCCGAGAGGTTGATATCGACATTACCGCCAGCCATAAGTCGTATATCGCGAATGATTGAGTCGTTGTTGGGATGCTCGTTATTAAACTCATAGCTCTTGGTACGCATATAGCGGGCTATATTTACCACCTCGGCTGTCGAGCGACCTAGATTCTGCTCCGACGTAATAGCACGAACAAAGTGCTGCGCATACTTGCCATAGTGCTTAAACCTGATCTGCGACTGCGGATAGCTCAACTTTTCGGGGCGAATCATCAGATCTTGGCGTGATGGTTGCGGGTAGGGCGAATCGACATCGAGTTGGAAGTCGGACATGATAAAGAGATGATCCCAGAGCTTATGCTTGAAATCCTCGGTATCGCGCAACGTGGGGTTGAGGTTGCCCATAACGGCAATAACCGCCTTAGCCTGACGCGTGCGCTCCGTGCGATCCTCAATCACAAGCAGGGCATCGACCATCTCTTGAATATGGCGGCCATACTCGGGTAGATAGAGCTTACGACGTGTGTAATTGTAATTTTTGTTCATCGTCATCATGATAGTATCCTCTCTAAGATTCTCCATAGCAACACTGAGGCTGTTAGACCTCTCTCCATTTTTAACTACTCACTTTGATACTTTATTGCTCGATAACACAACAGGTTCAAACTGCTGTTTGTCACGGTTCATACTGCCCGCAGGCCTTGCACCATCGGATAAAATGACCCATCTTTATCCAATATTGTCGAACCATGCGAAAGTTACGCGCCAATATCGAACGCCTAATCGCGAAGATGCTGCATCGCTGTAACGTAACCTCTGTTTGACTCTACAAAGTAAATGCAAATTATTGACAAATACAAGTTATGACTAAAATTTTAATCCTTTCGCGCTCACAAAGCATGATCAACTCGCTAAGCGAGCGACTGCGTTTCGAGAATTTTGCCACCGAGGGGGCAGATAGCGAGGCTGCAGCCTCACAGCTCTGCAACGCCGAACACTACGACGCCGCCATTGTTGATGACCAAATGCAGAATTTCAACACGGGGCTTCCTACGATTGTGGTCGCTCGCAACCCCGAGCTAAGCTCCGCAGTTGCGGCCCTGCGCCATGGGGCTATCGACTACCTATCGGCCCCGATAGATATGAACCGGCTGCTGAGTACGCTACGCTCGCTCGACAGAGACGATGTAGAGATGACCCCACCTCAGCTTACTGGTCGTAGCCGAGCCCCGCGACGCACCAACACCACCACGCAGCCTATCATCGGACAGTCGGCAGCCATAGAGCATGTTCGCAACATGATACGCCGCGTAGCACCCTCGAACGCCCGCGTGCTTATCCTCGGCGAGAATGGCACAGGTAAGGAGCTTGTAGCCCGCTGGCTGCACCTCAAAAGCCACCGCTCGACAGCACCCTTTGTCGAGGTAAACTGCGCAGCAATACCCGCCGAGCTTATCGAGAGTGAGCTCTTCGGCCACGAGAAGGGGTCGTTTACTTCGGCTGTAAAACAGCGTAAGGGCAAGTTCGAGCTCGCCGACGGAGGCACACTCTTTATGGATGAGATTGGCGACATGTCGCTATCGGCGCAGGCCAAGGTGCTCCGCGCCTTGCAGGAGAATAAGATAACGCGTGTGGGTGGCGACAGGGATATAGCTGTCGATGTGCGAGTTGTGGCCGCCACAAACAAGGATATACGCCACGAGATAGAGTTGGGTCACTTTCGCGAAGACCTATATCATCGTCTGAGTGTAATAGAGATTGACGTGCCCCCATTGCGCGACAGACGCGACGATATAGCCCTCTTAACGCACCACTTTATCGAGGAGATATGTTCTCGCCACGCTATTGAGATAAAGGCTATTGACGACGAGGCTGTGGAGGAACTGTCGCGGCGCGGCTGGTCGGGAAATATCCGCGAGCTACACAACGTCGTCGAGCGACTTATAATACTTAGCGACGAGCGTATAACAATAGATACGGTCGAGCGTTACTGTCACGCCTGAGGCTCGTCGAAGAGCATGGCTCTGAGCTCCTCGACGCTTGTCGCCACACGCCCTGCACCCGCCTCGAAGAGCTCCTCGGCATAGCGAAAGCCCCACGCTACGCCTATCGAATGTATGCCTGCGGCACGTGCCGTGGCTATATCTATGCCCGAATCGCCAATCATCACCGCCTCGTGGCGATTGGTAGCGGCACGAGCGAGAATACCCTCTACAATCTCTGGATCGGGTTTCAGAGGTGCGCCCTCGCGATTACCCTCAACGGCAAGGAACTCGACATCGGCAAAAAACTTGGAGATAAGACGCTCGGCACCATGCTGAAACTTATTCGACGCCACGGCCAAGATTACCCCACCCTGCCGAAGTTCGTGAAGAAGCTCCACCATACCCTCGTAGGGCCGGGTATAACGGTCGATATTATCGACATAGTAGCGTCGAAACTGCGCCACACAATCATCGACATAACCGTCGTCGGATGCGAGCTCTGCGGGCAGAGCACGCTGCACAAGACGGCGTATGCCACCACCAACCATAGCTCTATACTCCGCATCGCTATGCTCGGGCAACGAGCGACTGCGCATCACATAATCTACCGAGGCCGCCAAATCGCCTATCGTATTTAGCAGCGTGCCATCCAAGTCGAATATCGCCAATTTATACTTCATACTCTCTCCCTTTTGTTGCAAAGATAGGAATTTTTGCAACATAAACATATCCTCGGCTCTACTTTTTAGCCTCGAAAAAAAGTCGGGCCGCCGCATATGCGACAGCCCGACAAAATAACGTAGTATTATATTCTACTCTGCCTCCGGTTTCTCGATAGGACCTACATAGGTTCCCTTAAGATTTGTACCGTTAGCATCAACTACATCGTAAGTAAGCTTGAAGCCTGCTTCATCCTCCTCAACGGTTATAGTACCAGAAGTGAGATATGTACCGTTAATCTTCGAATCAGCAGTGCAATAGTGACCCGAACCATTTGTCTCGGCAATTGCATACTCACCCGTAAGCAATACATAGGGATCACCCTTGGGGAATGCGTAGAGGTTGAACTCTACATTTACCTTACTATCTGCCGACGTACCCTGAACATTGAACCATGTGTGGTTAGGAGCCCAAGACTCATTAGCAGATCTGTTGATGTAGAACGACTCCCACTCAGTAACCTCAGCGGTAGGATCAACAAAGAGGAAGCCTCCTACGGGGCCGTCCCATGCAAACGACACGTGCACATCGATCCACTTATTACTATCGGTGCTAAACTGCTGAGCGATAAAGTATCCCGAAATAGCAGCTGTCTCGGTCTCCTCATTAACATCAACTGTGAGCTCACACTCGGTAATAGCAGCCTGATCACCAGTATAACGATACATAGACTCCTCGTACTTGATACCCTTTTTCTTACGGCCAACATACTTTGTGTATGTATCGCTATTGATATACTGTACATTTGCAGGGTTAATACCTACGGTTATACGAGTATATGGAGTACCCTTGATAGGATCATTCTCGATAAGAATCAGCTCCCATACCGCACCCTCAGAACCAGCCTGAACACGTGCGCTAACCTCTGCAACATTCATCACAACATCATCGGGGAAGTTATCAATCTGGATGATGCGAATATCCTTAGACTTATCGCCATAGGTGATATTCATTGTTACCTCGCGATCACCCTTCTGAGTGTGCTCAGCAACATTGAAGGTGATGCTGCCGTTAACGCTCTCCGCGCCGTTATAGGTGTTAGTAATATCTGTAATCCAATCTACCTCCTCGCTCAAAGTGATAACAACCTCGACGTCCTCCTTAGGCAACGAGAGCTCATAGCCGAACGACACCTCGTGAGCCTCGTAGTTCATCTCATACTCATCGTTTGTGTGGATTACAAAGTCGTGAACACCGGCCTCCTGCTCAACAACTACGCTATCGCTGAACTCACCATAGGTGAGTGTGATAACACCCGTACGGGACTCTGTACTCACCTGAGGAGCAACCGTATAGCTGATGTTGTTAGCCTCGGGAGTAAGGCTCTCGCCCTCCTCGGCCTCTTCCTTTACGATTGTAATCCAATCAACATCGGCCGTAGCTACAACCTCCTGGTCCTCGACCTCCTCGTAGATACCATAGCTGATAGTACCGGCGTGACCCTTATACGAAGCATTCACAAGAGCATCGGAAGTAACATAGAAGGGCTCGGGAGTGTAACCAACCTCCTCCATGGGCACGATATAGTTACGTTCAACAGTCAAAGCCCTGCTGCTCGACTTAACCATACGCGAGCCATCCTGACAAAGAACATTCACGGTGATACCGTTATCAAATGTCTGGGGAGGAAGTGAAATATAGAAAGCCTTGGGCTCGGCCGACAGCTCGACACCCTCGCTACACTTAACCGATACCGAACGCTTGATGTCGGCCTCATCTTCGGCCAAAGCGATTGTAGCATCAGCGGCATTCACATATACCGTACCTGCAACCTGCTCCCCATTGTTACCGCTGAAGATAACCTCCTCGACAACCTCGCCATCGCCAGTAAGCTGAAGCTTGAGCCATCCGCAAACATTTTTAAGATTAAAGTTCGATGTAGAGCTCATCGCAACCATAAGGTTAGAGCCTACGCCGTAGCTATTCTCCAAGTAGCTCTGATCGCTAAGAATCGTGGCTGCAACGATAGTACCCTCGCTATTGATCGAGTGGTAGTAGCTGTAAGGATAGACAACAACAACATTGTCGAACTCCGCGCTACCGGTATTCTCGATCGACTGGCTGAGATTAGCCGAACGAGCACCTGTCTCGCCCTCATATATCCACTTAGAGTTACCATCAGTACGGTAGAATACCGATACCGCATCACCCGAAGTCCAAACGGTCTTTGTCTCCTCGTTTAGCTGAATACGGGTGTCGTCGCCATCGAAGCTCACCGTAATCTGCTTAACATCGCCCATCGAGGGATTTGTCACAACCTCCTCTACGGAACTCTTGGCACATGAAGCCAATAGGCCCACAGCCGAAATAAATACTAAAAGTTTTTTCATGGTTTACAGTTTTCTATTATATCATATTACTAAATTACCAACCGATAGCATCCATTACTTCTGGGTCCTCCAAACTATTCTCTGACAGCTGAAAACCAGCTTCAAACAATACCTCTTCAACCACGATCATAGGCTCAACATAAGCCTCAACAGAGTTAATCTTCATAAGTTTAGATTGTTATAATTTTAATTTTTCTCATTCAACAAGAGATTTCCATCTCAATACAAGAGGCAAAGATAGTTAATTTTTCTTATTGGAGGCACAACATCTCATTTTTTTTGCAATTTACCCCAAAATATCATAACTTTGCAATATGATAGCTCTCTCGTTAATCATCGCGACATATAACCGCTCTGAGCAGTTGATGGTTACACTCGACTCGGTAGCCCGACAAAAGGCAGCCGCCTCGTCGTGGGAGTGTATCGTTGTAGATAATAATTCGAAAGATGATACCCAAGCTCGCGTTGCCGGTTTCACTGCCGCGCACCCCGAGCTCAATATTACCTACCTCTTTGAGGGCGAGCAGGGTCTATCCTCGGCCCGTAATGCCGGTATCAGAGCTGCTCAGGGGAGCATAATCGCCATTATCGACGATGACGAGAGCATTGTCGAGGGGTTTATCTCGGCCTATATCGAGCTCTTCGCCTCCTACCCCGACGCCATCTCTGCGGGCGGGCCTATCATTGCCACATACCCCACAGGTCGCCCCAAGTGGATGTCGCGATACACCGAGGAGCCCATCGCCAACCCTATGTACTTCGGCAGCAAGGTGCGCCCCTTCCCCTCGCACCGCATACCGGGAGGTGGAAATATGGCTATACGCCGCTCGGCGTTTGAGCGTATCGGGATGTTCAACCCACAACTTGGCCGTAACGGAAAACGCCTTGTCGGCGGCGAGGAGAGCGACCTTTTTGAGCGCATGCGAGAGTGTGGCATGAAGTGCTATTATACACCGCAAGCCGTTATGTATCACATTATTGGAGATGATAAGCTAAACAAAGATTACTTCTCGCGCTTAGCGTATAATATAGGCGTAAGCCAGCACCACCGCGCTAAGTTACATCGGCGTATGGTGCGTCTTTACCTCTTCGAGGTTGCTAAGTGGATGGCGACGTTCTTACTATTGTTGGTACACCGCCCCGCACAGTCGCGCTATCTGCTGCTGATGCGCTATCATATCTCACGCGGAATACTTAATGCATAAGTCATATAGAGACTGATATGAAAAAGCCACGGATGGATAGTACATTCCATTCGTGGCTTTGATTTAGAGGTGCTAATGCGCCGCAATCACAACAAAGAGAATTTAATATCAAAAGGGGTTAGGCTTGGCCTCGACATGAAATTGGCTCGGATGGGAGATACTTAGCGTATTTCCCATTCGAGCCAATGATTGAGAGGTCGAGAATGACCTCTTTTCACACCAAATTAGAAGTTATAGGTACAAGTAAGACCTACACCATAAAAACCTGAACCCCAAGCACCGTGCAAGAAGTAGATTGTGGGGCGATAGTCGAGTGAGAGAGTCACAGGCTTGTTGAAACGAATACCGAAGGCTACATCGCCGGTAACACCTACCTGGAAGCCCAATCTGTTCTCGCCATCCTTAGTATAACCCCAAGTACCGAAGCTACCACCGACACCGGCCGAGAGGAACCACTTACCTGCATTGGGTGTCCAATCCCACTCAAAGCAGTTCCAGTTGTAAGTTGCATTAGCCGAGAACGAGTTACCAAAGCCATAGAGACCGGCATTAACCTCGAGGTAGTTCTTTGCTGAGAAGTGACGCTCATACTGAACCTCGGCGCCATAACCAAGGCGAAGACCGATAGAGTTCTTATAATCCTGAGCAAAAGCAGCAGTTGTAAACAATGTTACAGCAACAAGAAGTAAAAATTTTTTCATACTGTTAAAGGTTTTTCGTTTAATGGATTTTCTTTTACGACCACAAATATAGCACAAATATAGAAGAAATCAAATATTTTTCAACGAATTCTCATATTTATACCACACAAACTGTTAATTATGCAAAATAGACCATAACTCTGGTCAAAAGGAGGCATATCTGGTCTTTGGTATAAGGGGTAGGCATTAGCGGGTACAGCCTGCGGCATTTAGGGGTTTTGTGGGGTATATGGGTTATGATGGGTTAAAATGGGGGCTGCCCATTTAACTATCTGACCCATCTGACCCATCTGACCCAT
>JAZNDK010000019.1:0-21949 GCA_045588005.1 Alistipes sp.
GGATGGCATTCTCTACTTCCTTGGTTTGAAGGACTCGTGGGTCGAGCAGCGCGAGGCGTAGCCCACACTCTTATATCTTTATTGCGGCAGTAGCTCAGTCGGTAGAGCATCAGCTTCCCAAGCTGAGGGTCGCGGGTTCGAGCCCCGTTTGCCGCTCATGCGAGGGAGGGGGTCTGCGTAGGCCCGCTCAAAGTGAGGGATAAACTGCGTGGGCTTGCTCACGCGACCCTCGTCGCCCCTTTCAGGGGTTGGGACTGAATAAGGGGAATCAAATGATTTTCGCTTTTGGTATATCTATGCTTGGTGTGGTGGTATTCTATGGCTAGATTAGTTAAGGTCAAATCCATATTATCAATATATTATACTAAACATACCCAAAAGAAAAATTGCGAAAAACGAATTTTCTTTATTTGGCAGATGCGCGTATTTATATTTTTTGTAACTTTACCCTCGAATTATCGTTAGTAAATGACTGAGTCAAAAACATACGGAAGAGTATATACACCAAAATTCCTTGTGGATATTATTCTAGACCACACGGGATATATTTCCTATGACAATATAATTAACAAGCATATAATTGATAACAGCTGTGGAGATGGCGCATTCTTAACAGAAATTGTAAACAGATACTGTAAAGTATTCGATGGCTCAATTGAAGAATTAACAGAGCACTTACACACATATATCCACGGCATAGAGATAAACAAAGAAGAAAGAGATAAATGCGTAGCAAATCTTAATAAGGTTGTATCTATATACGGAATTGAGAGTGTTAATTGGGATATTTTGTGTGCTGACACGCTAACTGTTTCTACCTATAATTCGAAGATGGATTATGTGGTTGGCAATCCTCCATATGTAAGGGTACATAATTTGGAGTCTTCATATGATAATGTAAAGACCTATAAGTTTGCAAATGGAGGAATGACAGATCTATATCTTGTCTTCTTTGAGATAGGTTTTAACATGTTAAAGCCTGATGGGCAGCTATGCTACATTACCCCAAGTTCGTGGCTAAGTAGTGTGGCGGCCGATAATATGAGAAGATATATTCTGAATCATCAGAATTTATCTTCACTTATAGACTTGGAGCATTTTCAAGCATTTGATAAAATCACAACATATACGTTAATTTCTCATTTCAAGAAATCTAATAATAAAAGCACATTTAACTACTACACTTATAATAGTAAAGCAAATTGTTGTGATTTTGTAGAGTGTTTGAGTTTACAGGATATCTATATAGATTCATGTTTTTATCTTGGTCGAAAGAGGAATATTGAAATGCTTCGTAACATCAAAACAACGAAGAGTCCTAAATATGTATCTGTAAAAAATGGCTTTGCAACACTTGCGGATGCTGTTTTTATTGGTGATAATATACCAGATTCTCCAATTACTATCAAAGCAATAAAAGGCTCAACGGGTAAGTGGTACAAATGTTTGTTTCCATACGATGAAAATGGAAAACCTTTAACAGAGGAGAAAATTTTTGAGAACGAAGATATTAGAAAGCATTTCCTTTCTCATAAAGACGAGTTGTTAAAAGGTCGTAAGGAGTATGCAGGTTGGTATCTGTACGGTAGATCGCAAGCTTTGGCAGATGTTTATCGTCCCAAATTATCTATCAACTCGTTGATAAGAACAAAAGAAGATCTTAAACTTGTTGAATTGTTGTGTGGAGAGGGTATTTATAGTGGATTATATGTTATTACTAATGTTCTTATTTCGTGGCAAAAAATTAAAGATATATTAGAGTCTGATGAATTTGCAAAGTATGTAAGGCTGCTAAAAAAGTATAAAAGTGGTGGATATTATACTTACAATTCAAAAGATGTAGAACAGTTTATTAACTACTATCTTGCATATAATGAAAAGACCCAAAAATATGTTGTCAAACGAACAATTTCTAGGCAAAGTCCTGATCTCTTTCAAGGAGTTTATTAAACGTGGAACCTCTCGTAGTACTGCAAAACTCAAACCGTTACATAGCGCAATAGCCTCCGATATAGCAGAACTATTGGGTGATGGTTACAAAGTTTATTCACAAGGTTTTGGTAGTGGCAAAGAGAAGAAAATAGATGGTAGATACATTGATAAAATGGTTGATATTACCATTGAAAATGTACAAACGAAACAACCGGTTGCCGGTATAGGTGTGAAATTTGTGATGCAAAACTACTCTCAAAATTCAAATAACTATTTTGAGAATATGTTAGGAGAAACAGCTAATATCCGTGCGACATGTTGTCCTTATTTTCAGATATTTATAATTCTTGATAAACTTCCATACTATAAAAAAGGCGGTGACATCAAAAAGTGGGAGGAGTTTACGGATCATAATATGAGCAAATATTGCAAGTTGTCAGCTGATAACATTGATATATTTATGCATACGCCAAATAAGACACTTATCTGTGTTGCACATATTGATCCTGATATTCCAGCAAATACTAGTAAAAAATCTGACTATATGTCATTCTATGCAAATAAGCTTGAAGAATTAAATATATCATACTCAACGCATAATTATCAAGGTATAACTGCTAATGGTACTATTCTTATGAATGATTACACTTCGTTTATAGAGAAAGTGTACCATACAATAAAAGCTATTTAGATATTACAACAAAATTAATAGCTCAATAGTGAAACTAATGTAATGAGATGGGGCTGCGGGTACAAAAATCCTAATGAGCTTTGCCTCGCAAGCCCGCTCAAAGTGAGGGATAAACTGCGTGTGCTTGCTCACGCGACCCTCGTCGCCAATATGTGCGGTATAAAAGTACTGTATGAAAAGTGCGGAATGCCTGGCACAGTATAAAAACTGAGGTGTGAAAAGTACAATGTGAAAAGTGCGGAATGAAAGACCTTGTATAAATGGTGCGTTATGCTGCTGCCTTAAATTAGTTTTGTCCTATAACTCTTTTTGCTCAATCAATGCTTCGACTCTTCGGCATACTATCGCTTCTAATCTTATCGTGTTGCAATCGTGCGGATGTGCCGATAATCGATGCAGGCCTCCCTTTGGCTACTACGACAATCAAGAATCTGAGAGATAATATCGTCGCTTCGACAGCGGCGACTATCGAGGAGGATATCATTGTCGAGGGTTATATTATAACCTCCGACAAAGAGGATAACTTCTTCCGCTCGATAATCGTCGATGACGGCACGGCGGCCATCGAGGTCATGTTGGGTTTGGATGCCTTGGCGACAACCTATCCCGAGGGTCTGCGCGTAGCTTTATGCCTCAAAGATTGTTATGCCGCTTACTCTTATGGCGTATTACAGGTTGGGCGCAGGGCTTATGAATACGAGAGTTATGCTGTCGAGTACCTCGGCTCGCGCGAGGCTGTTGAGCGTGTCGTTTTGCGAGGCCGCGAGGTTGTCGATATATCGCCCCGCAAGATGACTATTGCGGAACTCGACCGCGAGGAGCTTGGCCGTCTTGTCGAGCTAAGCGGTCTTAGACTTAGCGTAGCTACATCTGTGGCCGAGGGTGGCTGCGAAGAGCCCCTATGGCGAGGTTACGCCACCTTTAAGGATCGTGCGGGCGACTCGATTGTGGCCTACACCCGCGACTATGCAGCCTTTGCCGAACAGCCTATACCTCAGCGAAGAGTCACCCTCCGCGGAGTATTGCAGTGGGGTGCTGTGGCGGGCGCAGAGGAGTCATTTCAGTTAAAGATGCGCTATGCCGATGATTGTATCACTGAGTAGAAGAGCTCTGCTTATGCTTTTCGGCGCTCTCCTTGTGGCTTGTGCCGAGAGGGGTGTCGATAGCGAACTCTTGGGTCTCGATATATCTATTGCCCATCTTCGTTCGTTTGCCGTTGCCGATTCGTCGCCCATTGTCGATGATTACTTTATCGAGGGATACATTGTCGCCAACGATAAGATTGGCGAGTTGCACAATGCCGTGGTTATATATGACGGTACGGCGGGTGTCGAGCTACACGTCGAGAGTGATGACATCGACAGACTCCTACCCCTCTTTGCCGAGGTGCGTCTGCGCTGCTCGGGACTATCGCTTGGGCGCGAGGGCGGGAAGGTAGTACTCGGTGCGCCACCTACAATGAGTTATGTTGTGGATAGGGTGACCGAGGAGTCGCTCGCAACACTTCTTCGGCTCAAAGATTTGCCTCCGAGCCCTCCACAATCTCGTAGATGCGCAATAGCCGACATTACCGCCGAGGATATGAGCTCCTACATCAGTATTGCGGGTGTGACCTTTGTCGAGGCTCTCGATAACGCTTGTTGGTGCGAGTATGATATCCTGAATATGAGCTATCGGACAACATTGCGACATATAGCCTTTGAGCGCGATACGCTCGCCGTGGTTGTCGATGGCCGCGCGGCCTATGCCGGTGAGGTGCTGCCACAAGGCAGGGTTACCTGCTTCGGGGTAGTGGATAGTTACAACTCCGAGATAGCTCTTCGTATTGTTAATCAGGGTGTGAAGAGATAGAGGGTGGCTGAATAAAAATCTATATGGGGATGACAATTTTACTTTTGTCATCCCCATATAGACGTCAGGCTAAATATCCTTAACATTACTCTCGGCCCACTTCTTAACAGCCTCGCCTACTTCGGCCTTCTCCTCGTCGCTGAGCGATGACTCCCACTCTGCGATATCCTCGGTGAGCTGCATCGCAAGCTCCGTGTCGTTATTATCCCAAGCCTTCTGGATTGCTTCAAGACGCTCTATCGCCTCTCTCTCTAAACTATTGCATGCTGTGAACATGGCACATGCAGCAATAATAAACAAAAACTTCTTCATCTTTATAATCCTAATATTTTGTTATTTCTATTTCTATTCCTATTCTTCTTTCTCTATTTATGTCTTTCGACCCACTGTGTAAGTTCTACGAAGTCTGCCACGGAGAGTTGCTCGGCACGCATGCTGAAGAAGGGGTGCTCCTCGCCTCCGAAGTTACCAAAGGCGGCCTTCAACGAGTTGCGCAACATCTTGCGTCGCTGTCCGAACGAGGCCTTTACAACCTTTATAAATAGCTGCTCGTCGCACTCCAAACTCTCGGTAGTGTTGCGTACAAGGCGTATCACAGCACTCTTGACCTTTGGTGGTGGGTTAAAGACCTTTTCGCCCACGGTAAAGAGATACTCTATGTCGTACCATGCTTGTAGCAGCACGCTAAGTATGCCATACTCCTTAGAGCCCGGACCCTCGGCGATACGCACGGCGACCTCCTTCTGAATCATGCCCACGCACTCGGGTACAATATCGCGGTTCTCGAGCACCTTGAAGAATATCTGCGATGAGATGTTGTAAGGGAAGTTGCCGATAATCTTTAACTTAGGGCCATAATTCTCCCTAAGGTCCATCCTTAGGAAGTCACCCTCGGTAAGACGCTCGCTAAACTCCGGGTAGTGGGCGTGGAGATACTCCACCGACTCGCTATCTATCTCGGCACCATAGGTTACAATATCATCCCTTTGGAGCAGAAACTGTGTGAGCACACCCATACCGCAGCCCACCTCCAAGACCTTGTCGGGAGCCGATGCTGTGCCACCCGATAGCGACGTGGCAATCTTGCGGGCTATATTAAGGTCGGTCAGGAAGTGCTGTCCGAGTGCCTTTTTTGCTCTTACCTCTGCCATTAGTTCGCTACCTCCGAGATAAATTTGATGCGCACCAAACGAATCTCCTCCTCGCTATACTCCGAGCCGAGCTCCTCCAAGGCATCCTCCATAGAGTCAGTCTCGGCATCCTCCTTGAAGTAGAGGTAGATGTCATTGACCTTATCCTCATCCATCAGCGTATTGAGGTAGTACTGTATATCGAGTCGTGTTCCCGAGTTTACGATAGCCTCAATCTCGCTTAGGAGCTCATCCATATCGAGGTTGCGGGCACGGGCTATATCCTCGAAATCCATCTTGCGGTCGATAGATTGGATGATGAATATCTTGTTGTTCGACTTGTTGGCTACCGATTTAACCACCAAGTCCTGCGGGCGGATAATCTCCTTCTCCTCGACATATGCCTTGATAAGCTTGATGAACTCGCCACCGAACTTCTGCGCCTTACCTGCTCCAACGCCCGATATTGTCTGCATCTCCTCCATCGTTATCGGATACTGTATCGACATATCTTCAAGCGATGGGTCTTGGAAGATGACATAGGGCGGCAGGTCGTTCTGCTTAGCAACCTTGCGGCGTAGGTCTTTGAGCATTGCGAAGAGCTCCTCGTCGGCTGCTCCGCTACCCTTCATCGCTGCTGCCGGCAGGTTCTCATCCTCGCTCTCGTAGTCGTGGTCGAGGGTGATGCTCACGCTCTTGGGGTGCTTTATAAACTCTTCGCCCTTGTCGTTTACCGATATAAGACCGTAGTTCTCGATGTTCTTATCCACAAGGCCCATGATAAGCGACTGTCGAATCACCGCATTCCAGAAGCGGGCATCCTTATCAGCTCCGGCACCGAAGATTTCGAGTTTGTTGTGACCATAGCTCTTAACCATCGCCGTAACCTTGCCTGTGAGCACAGCTACGAGGTGATCTATCTTAAACTTATCGCCAATCTCTTTGAGAGCTTCAAGGGCGAGCTGCATCTCTTCGCGGGCATCGACCTTTGGCTTGGGGTTGCAGCAGTTGTCGCAGCTGTTGCAGTTTGCCTGGTCGTACTCCTCGCCAAAGTAGTGGAGCAGCGACTTACGACGACACATCGAGCTCTCGGCATAGGATACGGTTTCGAGTAGCAGCAGCTTGCCAATCTCCTGCTCGGCAACGGGCTTGCCCTGCATGAACTTTTCGAGTTTCTGTATATCCTTGTAGCTGTAGAATGTAAGGCAGTGGCCCTCGCCACCATCACGGCCGGCGCGACCTGTCTCCTGATAGTATCCCTCCAACGACTTGGGGATGTCGTAGTGTATGACATACCTCACATCGGGCTTGTCGATACCCATACCAAAAGCTATGGTTGCCACAATCACATCGACCCTCTCGTGCAGGAATGCATCCTGATTGTCGGCGCGTGTTTGAGCATCCATGCCGGCGTGGTAGGCCAAAGCCTTTATGCCGTTGGCCATAAGCAGCTCGGCGAGCTCCTCGACCTTCTTGCGGCTGAGACAGTAGATTATACCGCTCTTGCCCTCCTTCTGCTTGATGAAGCGGATGATGTCGTGATCGACATTGTGCTTGGGGCGTAGTTCGTAGTATAGGTTGGGGCGGTTGAACGACGAGCGGAATACGGCAGCGTCGGTCATGCCGAGGTTTTTCTGAATATCCATCTGCACCTTGGGTGTCGCTGTTGCCGTGAGGGCAATCAGTGGGGCGTTGCCTATATCGTTGATTATAGGGCGTATGCGTCGGTACTCAGGGCGGAAGTCGTGACCCCACTCCGAGATACAGTGTGCCTCGTCTATGGCGTAGAACGATATCTTTATCTTACGCAGGAAGGCTATGTTATCCTCCTTGGTTAGCGACTCGGGCGCGAAATATAGTAGTTTGGTGCGGCCGTCGAGCACATCTTGTCTTACTTGTGCTATGGCCGACTTGTTGAGTGACGAGTTTAGGAAGTGGGCTATGCCCGACTCTGTCGAGAAGGTGCGCATTGCATCGACCTGATTCTTCATCAGGGCGATAAGTGGCGATATGACGATAGCCACGCCATCCATGATAAGTGCAGGCAGCTGGTAGCACAACGATTTACCGCCTCCCGTGGGCATCAGAACAAATGTATCCTTGCCCGAGAGCACGTTGCGAATCACCGCCTCTTGGTTCCCTTTGAACGACGAAAACCCAAAATACTCACGCAATTTATCGTGCAATAAATCTCCTACTTCGGTCTTCATAATTTTTGCGCTGAAAAATTTTACTCAAATATAATATATTTTTTTGAAAAATAGTAATAACTTTGTGAAAAATTTGTAAAAAAATAGATTGCCTATATGCGACTCTTCACAAGCGAACTTATAAAATCCTATAAATCACGCACCGTAGTTAATCATGTGTCGATTGATGTTCGTCAGGGCGAGATTGTCGGACTGCTCGGGCCTAATGGTGCCGGTAAGACTACAACCTTCTATATGATTGTAGGCCTTATCAAGCCTAACGAGGGTCGTATCTATCTCGAAGATGACAACGGACACATCACCGATATCACGGGTGAGCCCGTATATCGTCGTGCTCAGATGGGCGTAGGTTATCTTGCTCAGGAGGCCTCGGTATTCCGTCGTCTTACGGTCGAGGACAATATTCGCGCCGTTTTGGAGATGACCAAGTACTCGAAGCAGTATCAGAGGGAGCGTTGCGAGGAGCTTATCGAGGAGTTCCGCTTGCAGAAGGTGCGCAAGAGCTACGGTAATCAGCTCTCGGGTGGCGAGCGTCGCCGTACGGAGATTGCCCGTGCTGTGGCTATAAATCCTGCGTTTATCCTCCTCGACGAACCCTTTGCGGGTGTCGATCCTATCGCCGTAGAGGATATTCAGAGTATCGTCGGCACGCTCAAAGATAAGAATATCGGAGTTATCATCACCGACCACAATGTCGTTGTGACGTTGGCTATTACCGACCGGACGTATCTGCTTTACGAGGGTAAGATTCTAAAAACGGGTACGGCCGAGGATTTGGCTGCCGACGAGATGGTGCGCCGCGTATATCTCGGTAGCAACTTCGAGTTGCGCACCTCGCCGCAGATTCTTCGCCAACGCAAGGAGCGCGAGGAGAGGGAGAGAGAGGAGGCTCTCAGGGCTCTGGGCCATATAAGCGAGCCTCACGACGCTGACGAGGACTCTTTCGACGAGGATATGGCCGAGGAGCATAGTTTGGAAAACGATTTACAATAATATATGGATGATAGTACTGTCCCTTTAGGGAAGAGATTGAGAGGTAGCATAACGCCTCCCTGCTCGAAGAGTTATGCACAACGCGCTTTGGCTGCGGCACTTCTTGCCGAGGGTCGCTCGACACTTCGAGGCATAGAGCTTTGTCGCGATACACGCTCGGCTATCGAGGCTATCAGAGTGCTCGGAGCCAAGGTGGAGCTTATCGATGAAAATACCCTTGTTATAGATGGCGGTATCAACCCGCTGCAAACTGAGCTCAATGTAGGCGAGTCGGGCCTTGCTGCCCGTCTCTTTACGCCTATTGCCGCTCTTCTATCCCGACCTATGGTTATCGCGGGCGAGGGAACACTTCTGCACCGCCCGATGGCTATGATGGTCGAGCCACTGAGGGAACTCGGCGTCGAGGTGCGCGACGGTGGTGGAAGACTCCCTATCGAGGTGTGTGGCCCTATGCGTGGCGGTCGCGTTACGGTCGATGGCAGCATCTCGTCGCAGTTTGTTACAGGTCTTCTTATCGCCTTGCCTTTGGCTATGCGCGATACTACGGTCGAGGTGCGCGGAGCTGTATCGACACCATATATAGATATGACGCTCGATACGCTGAAGCGTTTCGGAGTGGAGGTTCTATATCACGATGGCGACTACTCGGAGTTCTATATCGAGGGTGGACAGCACTATACCCCGATAGATTATACCATCGAGAGCGATTGGAGTGCTGCGGCTATGATTATGGTTGCTGCGGCTATTGCGGGCGAGGTTACGCTTCGCAACCTGAGCATGCTCTCGCGTCAGGCCGATACGGCTATCTGTCGAGCTTTGGAGCGCGTTGGTGCATCGATAGTTATCGAGGAGGATAGCCTCACGGTGGCGCACCGCGAGCTTCGCGCTTTCAGCTTCGATGCTACACAATGCCCCGATTTGTTCCCCGCGCTTGTCGCCTTGGCTGCTGCCGCAGAGGGTGTGTCGCTCATCTATGGTGTTGTGCGTCTGCGCGGCAAGGAGAGCGATCGAGGCGAGGTGCTCAAAGAGGAGTACGCGAAGCTCGGTATCGATATCGAGATAGACTACGACGAGAATGTCATGCGCGTTGTGGGCGGCGAGCCACACCTTGCCGAGGTCGATAGCCATGGTGACCACCGTATAGCTATGTCGTTGGCTGTTACGGCACTACGCATCGATGGCGAGCTGCCGATTAAGAATAGAGAGTGTGTTGCGAAGAGCTATCCTTCGTTCTTCGACGACTTGAATATATTGCTTGCCGAAAGTGAATAACAGGTTTGGAGATAGGTTGCGTGTCGAGATTTTTGGCTCGTCGCACGGTGCCGAGATAGGCATAGCTATCGAGGGTATCCCCGCGGGGATTAACCTCGATAAGGCCCCTTTTATGGCCGATTTAGAGCGTCGCCGACCCTCGCTTAGTGGCGAGACACGCCGCCGCGAGAGCGACCTGCCTCTTATCGAGGGGTTGGACCCTGCGGGCCGCACTACGGGCGATAGGGTGGTTATACGTTTCCTCAATAGTGATACCCGCTCGGGCGATTACTCGCGCTTTGAGTCTCACCCGCGACCCTCGCATGCCGACCTTGTGCAACGACGCAAGTATGGCCCCGATTACGATCTCTCGGGTGGAGGCATGGCCTCGGGGCGTATGACCGTAGGGTTGGTTGCTGCGGGTGTTGTGGCTAAGCAACTGCTTCCCAAGGCGAGCTTTGCGAGCCGCCTCGTTGAGGTTGGTGGCTCGACGGATAGAGCACGTTTCGACGATATTATAGCCGAGGCTGCCCGTTGTGGCGACTCGGTGGGAGGCATTATCGAGTGCCGTGTGCAGGGCGTTCCACACTCGCTTGGCGAGCCCTTCTTCGACTCGGTAGAGAGCATCGCCTCGCACCTGCTCTTCTCGATACCCGGGGTTAAGGGTGTAGAGTTTGGCGATGGCTTTGCGGCAGCTAAGAGGCGAGGCTCGGAGCGTAACGATATGATAGTGGATGGCGAGGGTCACACCTCGACAAATAACGAGGGCGGCATAAACGGTGGCATAAGCAACGGCAACGAGATTGTTGTGCGTGTTGCAGTGAAGCCTACGCCGAGCATCGCGCGTGAGCAGCTAACCTTCGACTACGAGCGTATGGAGGTTGCTCCACTGCGTATTACAGGCCGCCACGATAGTTGCATTGCGCGTCGTGCGGTGGTCGTTGTCGAGGCTATGGTGGCCTTGTCGCTTGCCGAACTGAACCTCAGAAGAGTATAAGCATGGCTACACGCAGAGAGCTTTTCGAGACGATATACCGAGCCGCCCTGCCGCTCTATGGCGAGGCGGAGGCTCGCACCATTGCCGAGATGATAGTTATGGAGCGTGGTGGCATATCGCGTAACACTCTTATTGTCGAGCCCGATGCCGAGCTATCTATTCCCGATATTGACTCCATTACCAAAGATATAGCCTCATGGCGACCTGTGCAGTATATCCTTGGTTGCGCCTCGTTCTCGGATATGGAGCTCGAGGTGGGCGAGGGGGTTCTTGTACCCCGCCCCGAGACCGAGGAGCTTGTCGAGTGGATTGCCGAGGAGGCATCGGGTGGCGAGCGTGTAGTAGATGTATGCAGCGGTAGCGGTTGTATCGCCCTTGCCTTGGCGCGCCGTATCACCGAGGCTAAGGTCGTAGGCATAGAGCTATCCTCGGAGGCTATAGCTATCGCCCGACGAAATGCTGCGAGGTATGCTCCCGAGGTTGCTATTGTGTGTGGCGATGCCCTTGCGGATTTCGGTGCCGAGGGCTTCGAGAGTGTCGATGTCGTTGTGTCGAATCCCCCATATATCCCCGAGTCGGAGCGTGGTGCTATGCGGCGCAATGTCACCGATTTCGAGCCCGCCATGGCTCTCTTTGTACCCGACACTGACCCTCTATGTTTCTACCGTGCCATTGCTCGTCGCAGTATGTCGCTGCTGTGCAGTGGAGGTCGTCTCTACTTCGAGATACACGAGATTTTTGCCCGCGAGATGGAGCAACTACTTCGCGACGAGGGCTACGATAATATACGCCTACGCTACGATTTCCGCGATAGACCACGTATGATATGCGCAACGAAGAACTGAACGCCGAGAGGAGGGAGCGTAAGCCCAAGAGTGCTGCCGAGGCCCTTGCCTCGCTGATGAGACTCTGCGCCCGAGCGGAGCGTTCGTCGGGCGATGCACTGCGCCTGATGCGCGGGTGGGGTGTTGCCGAGGCGGAGCGTCGCGATGTGCTACACCGTCTTATCGAGCAGCTATTTATCGACGATAGACGCTATGCCGAGGCCTACACGCGTGAGAAGTCACGCCTTGCGGGTTGGGGAGCGCGTAAGATAGCCACGAAACTACGCGAGAAGGGCATAAGCCGTGATATTATCGCCGAGGTGCTCTCCTCGCTCGATGGCGAGGAGCTCGCCACACGTCTTGATGATAGGCTGTCGCGCAAGCTGCGCACGACAAAGGCCGCCTCGGAGTATGAACTTCGTGGTAAGTTGCTTCGTTATGCTCTGTCGCTGGGCTACGACTACGACATGGCTGCGGAGTCTATCGAACGACTACTGCGCTAAGGGTCGTTTCTCTTCTCCTATTACGGTGATGCCCTGCGCTCTATAAAGAGGGTGTGCCGCCTGCAAAATCTTATTTCGTAACATTACGGGGTAGTCGTGATGGCTCTCGAAGAAGAGCTCCACCTCGCGGTATGCCTCTGCCGAACGGTGGTTGCCAAGTAGAGCACCTGCCCAATTACGCGGGAAGAATATATCGCCCGTGCGTTGCACCTCGCGCATCTCTTCAAGACCACGACCGATGTAGCCTATGGCCTCGGCCTCGCGTAGCGGATGGTTCAGCAGCGAGAGTGTTGCTGCGGCCCACGGCTCGGTGCGACGTTTCTCGGGGTCGAGTAGATCGTCGAAGAGCTGGTCGCGAAGCTCCTTAGAGGGGTTGCAGCCACGAATTATGTAGTCAAACATCCTCAGACGCTCGCCGTCGGCTATGCGGCTGCGTTGCAGCTCTACGATTGAGTCGTAACGCTCGGGATAGCGCACCGCGAGTTCGTATGCCATCGACATATACTCCGTAATGCCGAGTAACGGGTGGTTTGCACCCTCCCATATTGCGTATATAGCGTCGCAAATCTCGGCTGTTGAGGCTGCCGTCGATAGTGTCCGTAGCAGCTGTCGTCGGCACGATGCGAGAGGATGGCGGTTGCTAAGCTCGAGAAGCTTAGCCTCGGCTGCGGGAATAGCTGCAAGGCGCATAGGCTCGTATAGGTAGCTGCATAGTGTCGAGCATATAAGGGCATTGCGCTCGCCCTCGATAGCGCGTAGAAGCATGTCGCGCCATTGAGCGTTGTCGAGAAGGCCCGCCTCGTAGTTCTCTTTGAGCACCATGATATATGCCTCGCGCGATGTGTCGCTATGTACCGAACTCCAATTAGAGAGCAGCCAATCACGCTGCTCGGAGTCTAAGATAAAGAGCCCATAGCCGCGGCCGTCGCTATTGGGTATGACTAACTCGGGTGCGGAGTCCAGAGCTATGCGGCACTCCGAGTCGTGGAGCACAACCTCGACCTCGCTGATCTCTCCGTTGCGATCTACGAGCGAGCAGCAAAAGCTCTGCGGCCACACGAGGTCACGGCAGTAGGGGTCGCTCTGTCTCGCTACAAGTTCGCGGCCCTCAATCGATAGCTCTATCGAGGGCATACCCTTGCTGTTTATCCAAACATCGCTAAACGAGGCTAAGTCTGCCGAGGTGCGCGAATCGAGTATCTCGATAAGGTCGTTCCATGTGGCATTGCCATAGGCAAAGCTGTGCAGATAGTCGCGTATGCCACTACGAAAGGCCTCCTCGCCCATAATCTCGACGAGTTTCTCCATAACTACGGGGGCCTTATTATATATGATATTTCCATAGACAAGGCCTGCATTTTGGAGGTTGTCTAAGGGTTGTCGTACAGATGTTGTGCCGAGCGTGTGCTCCTCGTCGAGGGCACGACCGGCATAGTTCTTCATAAAGTTGAGGCGGTGGTTGATATCGGGGAATAGGGGCTCGGTGATGCGTGCAGCAAAGTAGTTGGCAAAGACCTCCTTGGTCCACACATCGTCGAACCACTCCATTGTGACATAGTCGCCAAACCACATATGCGCCGTCTCATGTGCTATAAGCTCGATGCGTCGCAGCTCCTCGTCGGGCGTAGGGTGCTCGCCGAGAAACATCTGGGTATCGTTGTATAGCGTAGCTCCGGTATGCTCCATGCCGCCGTACTGAAAGCCCGGAAGAATGATAAAGTCGTACTTGGCAAAGGGGTAGGGTATGGCTGTATACTCCTCCAACCACTCCAACGAGGCGGCCACCTGCGCGAATATGGTGTCGAGCTGTGCGATACGCTTGGGGTCGCTCTCGCGGTAATAGGCCGTGAAGCGGTGGCGGCCATTGTCGTAGGTGCGGCTGTCGAGCTCGCCTGCAACAAACGAGAAGAGGTATGTGCTCAGCGGCTCGGTAGTGCCAAAACGAAGCTCCTTGTATCCCTCGGCAGCACTCTCCGCGATAATTGCCGTATTAGCGACCGCAACCCACTCCTCGGGTATTGTGAGCGAGAGGTTGAATCTCGCCTTGATGTTGGGCTGGTCGAAGCAGGGGAAGAGCGTGCGTGCGCGGTCGGGCACAAGCAACGTGTAGAGGAAGTTGTCGTTGCGGTTGATGGATTGGTCGCCCGCGATAAACTCGATACCGATGCTGTTTCGGCCTGCAGATATGCTCGTGGCAGGGATTATTATATGCTCGTTAAGTAGCTCGTAGTCTGTCTCCACACCATTTGCACGAACAAGAGTGATATGCTCGGCATCCTGCCTAAAATCGATGACTATCTCTTGACTCTGCTCCACCGTGAAGCTTAGGCTCAGAGAGCCAAGCACCGCCTCGGAGCGCGACTTCGAGATAGCGAAGCTCAGGTCGTAGATTACATCCTCGATGGTCGCCTTGCGCCACTCGGCAAGTTGGCGACTTACACCCTCCGTATATCGTTCGTTATGAGGCTTATAGCTGTTGCACGATGCCGCTGCTAATGATAGCGTGACAAGGATTGTAAAAAGCGTTGTTCGTTTCATAGTCTCGTAGAGTTTAATCGCAAATATACGAAGAATATGCGAAAATTCAAACAGATTCTTATACAACTATGGTCACTTCACCAATAAAATATGGCAATTCACCGACAAAATATTTCCTTTTTATTTTTTTTAATTATTTTTGTGGCCGATATATTGAAAATGTATCTAAATCGTACAGTGCGATTTGGTAATATTTGAGGTGTGAACAGAAAATATAACATCTTATGTTTGGAGTGTTTAGACGAAGTGTGACTATGTTTGTTGCGATGTTGTTGATGTTGCCTATTGGGGCGATGGCGCAACGCAACAAAGGTGTGGAGATGACTATTACGGGAAGGGTCGTTGATGATGCGGGTATGCCCGTGGTTGGTGCTACGGTGACGGTCAAGGGCGACACGTCGCGAGGCGTGGTGGTGGAGCTCGACGGCTCGTATAAGTTGAGTGTCAGTAGCGACGATATAATCGTGGCAGCGTATATAGGCTACGAAAGTGTCGAGCAGAGGGTTACGGCCGAGCAGCATACCTACGATTTTGTGCTGCGCGAGGAGAATTATCGTCTGCGCGATGTGGTGATTGTGGGGTATGGCGAGGTGAAGAAGAGTGACCTCACGGGCTCGGTGTCAGTAATCGGTGCTCGCAGCTTTGAGGGTCAGCCCGTAAAGAGTGTCGCCGAGGTGCTGCAAGGTCGAACTACGGGTGTGGAGGTGACAACGACAAGTGGTATGCCGGGTGCGAGTGCCAAGGTGCGAGTGCGTGGTACGACATCCATAAATAAGAGTAGCGATCCGCTATACGTTATCGACGGTATAATCTCGACAAGTGGCCTCGACGGACTCAATCCGCAGGATATAGCCTCGATGCAGGTGCTCAAAGATGCCTCATCGACAGCTGTTTATGGCTCGCGCGGAGCAAATGGCGTTATATTGGTGACAACGCGCAGCGGCGAGGCGGGGCATTCGTCGATATACTTCGATGCCAAGGTCGGTGTCTCGGATGTGCGCAAGAGCTATAACCTGATGAATGCCTACGAGTATGGCCAAGCGTTGAACGATATTCGTGGCGCCGGCACTATCTCGGATAGCGATATGGAGCTGTATCGCACGGGCAAGAAGGGCATCGACTGGGTAGATTTGATGACACGCACGGCAATCACCCAAAACTACAACCTCGGAGCCTCGGGAGGTAGCGATAGGGTGCGCTACATGGTCTCGGGACAGGTGCTCGATCAGGAGGCTGTTACAATCGATGCAAAATATATGCGCTATGGCCTTCGTGCCAATGTCGATGCCGATGTGAAGCGTTGGCTCACCATCTCGACCAAGATTAGTGGCGCGGTGATACACCAACAGGGCGTAGCTCCCAACTGGTTTCATGTGTTGAACTACTCGCCGACCATGGAGCTGCGTGATGAGACTACGGGCATATACAACAAGGATCCATACAACATCCTCAGCAACAACCCCTATGGCGTGGTCAAGGAGACCGAGAGCGACTCGTACAGCTACAACCTTAACGCCAATATGATGCTTCTCTTCCGCTTGGCTAAGGGGCTGACACTATCGGTGCAGGGTGGTTACGACTTTGACTACTCGCCCTCCTACTCGTTTGTGTCGAGCAAGGTGGCGGCGGGTGCTACAAATAGCATGTCGAATGTCTCGGCGCTACATCGCTATTGGCAGAATAGCAACAACCTTACGTATAGCAACACCTTTGGCCGTCACTCGCTATCGGCAACCGGCGTATGGGAGCTTAGCGGCACGACCGATACACGCATGAGCATAAGCGGCACGGGATTGAGCAACGAGAGCGTAGGTTATTGGGATGTGACAAACGCCGCAACACGCAGCGAGAGCAACTCCTACTCGGCCTCATCGCTCATGTCAGGTATCGTTCGACTGAGCTACGACTTCGACAAGCGTTACTTTATCACCGCGTCGTTGCGTGCCGATGGCTCGTCGAAGTTCCAGAAGGAGCATCGCTGGGGCTATTTCCCCTCGGCCGCCGTAGCGTGGGATATTGCGCATGAGGGCTTTATGCAGGGTCAGGATGTCGTGAAGCAGCTGAAATTGCGCGCCAGCTATGGCGTGGCGGGAAATGAGGCTATATCGGCATATAGCACCCTCGGCATGCTTTCGAGTACGTCGTACGGCTGGGGAACATCAACCGGATATACGGGCTACTGGGGCAATACGTTTGCCAATCCCGATTTGACGTGGGAGAAGACTACGCAATGGGATGTCGGCCTCGACCTATCGTTGGGTGGCGTGAATATCTCGTTTGATTGGTTTAAGAAATATACCGACGACCTACTATTCCAGAAGCAGGTGCCCCACTACAACGGTGGTGGTAGCTACTGGGTAAATCAGGGAGCTTTGGAGAATCAGGGCTACGAACTCTCGATTAACACCTTCGTCATAGATAGGGCGGTGAAGTGGGAGACAACGGCCAACGTCTCGTATATCGTAAACGAGGTTGTCGATTTGGCGGGTAACGACTTTGTGCTAACGGCAAATTATAGCGACTTAGGAGGCCCGATGCAGATTATGAAGCCGGGCTATCCCCTTGGCTCGTTCTATGTCTATGAGTGGTTGGCATTCGACGAGGCGGGAGCAAACGTCTATCGCAAGGCCGATGGCGGTACGACAACAGCACCCTCGTCGGAGGATTTGGTAATTCGTGGAAATGCAAGCCCGCGATGGTTGGCAGGTTGGAACAACACTATCAGGTGGCGCAACCTCTCGATAAACATCTTCTTCAATGGAGCGTTCGACTACGACCGTCTGAATATCAGCCGCTTCACCACGGCGTCGATGAGTGGCGGCTCGCGCTTCATCTCGCTCCACGACGCCTATTTCCGCGGGTGGGACTATGTCGAGGATAAGGCCACGGCCGAGTATCCGAGCGTGAAGAATACCGACAACAAAAGCTATGCAAATACCACATTCTGGTTGGAGGATGCGTCGTTCGTAAAGCTCAAAAATGTCACTATTGCATACACCCTGCCGCGTAGCCTAACGCGCTTTGCCGACATACAGCTCTCGGTGAGTGCGCAGGATATATTCACCATCACGGGGTATAAGGGTATGGACCCCGAGGTGTATAGCAGCTACGACGGATTGGACTATGGTGCATACCCCGTGCCTCGCACAATAACATTTGGACTAAAAATGACATTCTAACGCTATGAAACGAGAGATTATGAGATTGAAAAATATAAGCGTATCGATATTGGCGGCCGCACTCTTCGTGTCGTGCACCCACTTCCTTGACGAAGAGCCCAAGGGCAAGTTGCCCAGCGATGGCTTCTTCTCGCAGAGAGAGGATTTGGCAGCTTCGCTCAATGCCCTCTACTCGGTTGTCACCACCTCGCAGCGCGCCAACAACTATGTGGGCACAAATTTCCTCTCGGGCGATGACATCTCGACACATCCGGCGAGCAACAAGCAGTCGCTAAGAGAGCATGACCAGTATAGCGTTACGGATAACAACGCATGGATGGTGAGTATGTGGGAGCAGCGATTTAAGGTTATCAAGGCTGCTAACTTCATCATCAATAACGCCTCGCGTACGCCCGATGTCAGCCCCGAGGAGCTGACTCAGGCCTTGGCACAAGCGCACTTCTGGCGAGCCTTCTCCTACTTCTACTTGGTGACAACGTGGGGAGCTGTGCCTGTGATGCTTGACGAGACCATCGACTACAATGCTCCGCTGAGTAGCGTCGAGCAGATATACGAGCTTATCCTCTCGGATATGGCCATTGCCGAGGCGGGGTGTCCGGTGAAGTATGACTCGGCCCCCTATTTTCAGAATGGGGTGAATGTGGCGGTGAGTCAGGGAGCGGTCAAGGCGGCACTATCCTACATATACTTGTGTATGGCGGGGTGGCCTCTTAACCGTGGCGAGGAGTACTATGCGCTGGCTGCCGAAAAGGCCGAGGAGGTTATCGACTTGGTGGAGGATGGAACCTACTACTATCGACTATTGGACGACTACTCCGATGTATATTCGATGGCTTATAGCAAGTCTAACCCCGAGTTGTTGCTTGGCCTATACTACCATCGCGACCGCTCGTCACACTCCATGCCTTTGACCGACTTCCTGTTGGAGATGAAGCAGGGCGGTTGGGGTGATACCAATGGCGAGATAAAGTTCTGGAAGGAGTTTCCCGAGGGGCCTCGCAAGGATGCCACCTACTTCCCGAAGGTTATGCTTGCCGATGGCCAACTCTACGATTGGTGGTACGACACCGAGCCCTCGTCGCGTGAGGTGGTAGCCCCACTCTTTATCAAGACCGCAGAGTCGGCAACACGCGGTGCGGAGTTCGACTATACCGACCCCTCGCCGGGTCAATCGGCCGGTGAGAAGACCTTGCAGGTAATACGCCTCTCGGAGCTCTATTGCTGGTATGCCGAGGCGGTAGGTCGCTCGGGGGCTGTGACGCAGCGAGCTGTCGATGTGCTCAACCGTGTGCGTAATCGCGCCGACGGTCAGACGACAAATATCTATACTACGGCGATGACTCCCGAGGAGCTTGCCGAGGCGGCATACAACGAGCATGGCTGGGAGATAGCCGGTTACTATTGGTGCGGCTTCGCTTCGCGTTCGCGCGATATGTTCCGCATGTATCGCTTCAAGGAGCACTTCGAATATCGCAAGCTAAATCCCGAGATTGAGGTGGCGCCGGGCATCTTCCGCAAGGAGGCAGTGACGGTTACGGGCGAGTGGAATGACTCGAAGATGTATTGCCCCTATCCCTACGAGGATAAGAGCCTAAATCCTAATTTGTAGCTCGTCATGCGCCTACTACTCGCCTTCGATTCGTTTAAGGGCTCGCTCAGCTCGCAACAGGTGGGCGAGGCCTTTGCCGCAGGCTGGTGTGAGGTGTGCCCCGATGATGCTGTCGAGCTGCTCGCGATTGCCGATGGTGGCGAGGGTACAGCCATGGCGTTGTGTCGCGCGTTGCGTGGCGAGCTTGTCGATGCAAGGGTTAGCGACCCTCTCGGTCGCGAGGTTGAGGCGTGCTACGCCTATGTCGAGCGCGAGAGACTCGCTATTGTAGATGTGGCCACGGCAAGCGGTCTAATGCGCCTTGCACCGTCGGAGCGTGACCCGCTGAAAACCTCGTCATGGGGCACAGGCGAGCTTATCGCCGAGGCGTTGCGACGGGGCTGCCGACGTATTATCGTAGGCTTGGGTGGTAGCGCAACTAATGATGGCGGCATGGGGCTGTTGCGAGCCTTAGGCTACCGCTTCTACGACAATCGCGGAGCAGAACTTATGGGCCGAGGCGAGGATCTCGCTCGAGTATCCACGATTGATGACTCTCGGCGTATGGCCGAGCTCGACGGGGTGGAGTTTATAGCAGTCTCCGATGTAGAGAATCCGCTCTATGGATCTATGGGCGCCGCTCGCATCTTTGCCCGACAGAAGGGTGGCAACGACAAGAGCATCGAACTGCTCGACATGGGGTTGCGCAACTATGTCGAAGTGGTAGCTCGTCATGTGGGGCACGACGCGAGCCACCTTGCGGGTGCAGGTGCTGCGGGAGGTATAGGCTTCGCGCTTATGGCTATGATGGGCTCTCGAATGCGTAGCGGCATAGATACAATCCTCGACACGGCAAATTTCGACGACGCAGTTGCTGCGTGCGACCTTGTAGTTACGGGCGAGGGGTCAATCGATCGTCAGACGCTTATGGGCAAAGCCCCGAGCGGTGTGTTGCGCCGTGCCTCCATGCACGGAGTGCCGACCATTGCCGTAGGTGGCCGTGTGGAGTGGTGCGACGAGTTGCGTAGTAGCGATTTTTATGCGATATATGCCGCAACGCCCGACGATATGCCTCTGTCGGAGGCACTACACCCCGACAACGCAAAAGCAAATGTGCGACGCATAGCATCGCACATCGCTTCAACAATCTAAATCTTCATTCTAAATCTTCATTACATTCTTGATTCCGAGCTCATCGACCTGTTTTAACAGCTCCTCGTTATTGTCCGACACCACCAAGAGTTTATCTCCGGCGAAGAGCTGAGTGAAGCCCTTTGGTACAAAGTAGTCGCCGTCGCGGTGTACCATGACAACAAGTGTATGGCCCGAGAGCTTTATATCTTTGAGCGTGTCGCCATGTTTAAGCATCGAGGCGTTTACCTCGATCTCGGAGAACTCGCTGCGAATATGGTCGGGTACGGTGAGCTTAAATATCTTTTGAGGCTCTTCGTAGGATAGCTTCAGCCAGTTGGCCATGCCGCTGACGGTTGTACCTTGCACCACGAGCGAGATTATCGTCACAAGGAATACCACGTTGAAGAGATACTCCGAGCCCGGGATATTCTCGGTGACGGGGTATAGCGCGAAGATAATGGGCACAGCACCGCGCAGACCCACCCACGATACATATACACGCGCCTTGGTCGAGAACGAACGGAAGGGCGCAAGAGATATAACCGTCGATAGCGGGCGTGCTACAAATATCATAAATGCTCCGATTGCAAGGGCCATGATAAAGACCTGGGGGTCCAACAGATCGTGTACATCGACAAGTAGGCCGAGTACAAGGAAGAGTATGATTTGTAGCAATAGCGTGAAACTGTCGAAGAAGGTTGTGAGCATATTGCGATAGACAATACGGTAGTTGCCCACTACAAGACCTGCGATATATACCGCCAAGTAGCCGTTGCCATAGACCATCGTCGTAAACGAGTAGGTGAAGAAGGCGAAGGCGAGGAGTAGCACCGAGTAGAGCGAGGGGTTGCTGCGTATGTTGATGCGGTTGATAACCCACACCGTAGCGCGACCAAAGCCGTAGCCGAATACCCAGCCGACAATCATCTGCACGAAGAATGTGCCGACAGCGCTCCAAATATCCGGCTCCGTGCCGTTGGCGACGATGCCAACGAGCATGACAGTGAGGATATAGGCCATAGGGTCGTTACTACCACTTTCTAGCTCCAACATGGGGCGTAGGTTGTGCTTTAGGTTGATTTTTTGCGAACGTAGAATGGCGAATACCGAAGCCGAGTCGGTAGATGA
>JAZNDK010000020.1:0-7221 GCA_045588005.1 Alistipes sp.
TGGGAAATACTTCGAGTATGTCCCATCCGTGTCAATATCTTAATCGAGCTCAAATCTAACCCCTTCTGACAACAAATCTTTGTCGTGATAAGGGGTCATCTACTGCCGCTAACGAATTATCTCAGCAATGGGCAGTACGCCTCAGTACAGCCCATCGCCTCGAAATTCGCCGAGCGTTGTATCTAACCCCTTCTGACAACAAAGGGGCCTACCGTCGATTGAGGTGTTCTTTGATGTGATAAGGGGTCATCTGCGACCTCTCAATCAAAGATGGGTATAATGGGTCAGGTGGGTATATAGGTTACATGGGAGATTGCACATTTAACCTATCTGCCCCATCTAACCTATCTGCCCCATAACCCATCAATGCCGCAGACCCTACCCAATAACATCCGTCTAAAAGCATATATCACAACAAAAATAGAGGCGGCTAAAACTTAAAATTAGCCACCTCCATTCAATCTATCCAATCTATTCTTAGCCGGCTGCAACAACTCGCTATGCCTGATTCTTGGCTATTATGCGCTCGACGCACTCCATGATGCGCTCGGGCGTTATGGCCTTCAAACAGCGGTAGTCGCCATACTTGCACTGCTTGTTACCATATACCGAGCAGGGGCGACACGGCATCTCCTCTTGGAGAATGCCCTCGGGGTCGCAGCCATAGCCTGTGAAGCCGAACTCAGGGTGTGTAGCTCCCCAAATCGAGACAGTGGGCGTAGCAACCAACGCTGCGAGGTGCATCACAAGCGAGTCCATGGTAACGACACAATCCAAATGTGATATTAGGTCGCGCTCCTCCTTGAAGGGTAGTCTGCGCCATAGTGCTGTCACGTTGTTATAGCGGCTCTCCATAGCCTCGGCAAAGGCTGCCTCCTCGCCACCGCCACTATGGATAAATACCTCGTCGAAACGCTCGGCAAGCAGTCGCACAAGCTCCTCGCGCATAGGCGCAGGGTAGGTCTTGCCGGCATGTGCCGAGAAGGGAGCGAAGCCTATCCACAGACCGCTCTTCTTGTTCATTGGGTTCTCCAATTCGGGCTTGGTTGCGGGTGTGGGGTCGTCGAACACGAAGCCTAAGCGACGCACCACATCGCAGTAGCGCACTACGGAGTGTTTCAGCGGCACGGCATTGTGCTTGCTATATCCCATACGAAACCACTTCTCGATACGACCCTTGCGTATCTTACGGCTCGGGATAAAGCCGCGCAGACGACACATCGTGCGCAGTATGGCCGAGCGATGTACGCCGTGCATATCGGCGATAGCATCAACCTTGGCACGCTTAATCTCGCCCGCCAAGTGCCACAGTGCAGCTATCTCGTTGCGCTTCTCTATGTCGTCGATAAATATGAAGTTCACGTTCAGTCCGTCGAACATCGGGCGCAGAAAACGCTTTGTGAGCACGCTCACCTTAACCTTGGGGTAGGCCTCCTGAAAGGCTCGTATCGCGTGCGGCAACATTGCCACATCGCCGAGTGCCGATGTGCGGACAAAGAGGAGGTGTTTATATTTGGGTTCGCCGATATCTTTACTGCTTGTTGGCATAGAGTACGGGGTTGAGTTTCGGGTCGTTATACATCTTCATCTGCTTGTAGGTCTTCATATACTTGCGACCCTGCTCGATGTCATCGATAAGCTCCTCGATAGCTGTCGATAGATCTACTCGCTGCTGGAGCAGTGTGTCGAGCTTGCTGCGACATGCGTTGCGGTGCTCCTCCTCGACATCGGTGCGGACAACCTCGCGGTGCATGTGGTATATTTTGAGGGCGAGAATCGAGAGTCGGTCGATAGCCCATGCCGGAGTCTCGGTGTTGAGGCGTGCATCTTCCGAGGGGATTATATCCTTGTATTTGTCGAGTAGGTATGAGTCGATATATTCGACCATGTCGGTACGCACCTGATTCGAGCGGTCGATACGACGCTTGATCTCCAAAGCCTTCACGGGGTCGATTGCCGGGTCGCGAATGATATCCTCCAAATGCCATTGTACGGTATCTACCCAATTCTTCTCGTAGAGTAGTGCATCGAGTGAGCCCGCCTCAAATGGGTTCTCCAATGGCTGATCGACATTGTCCCACTTGTGGTAATCCTCAATCGAGCGAACGAAGATTTGGTTAGCATTTTCAGTAAACATATTAGACCTTTTTTATTGTTTATTTCATTATAAAATTGTATCTTTGCACAAACTATGGCGAAATTTTAATACAAATATAATGAATTTTATCGGGAAAACAACGCTTAGCAGATTATTTATCCTTTTTTTGCTCTTTTTCTCAGCTTTTGACCTTTCGGCGCAAGTAAATGAGCCAAAAAAAGATAAAGCATTGAAGGATAAGGATGAGTGGGTGCGCATGACCCGCGAGGAGTATATCATGAAGTGGCGACACTTGGCTATCGACAATATGGAGGTATATGGCATCCCCGCAAGTATCACCATGGGTCAGGCCATCCTCGAGTCGGGATTTGGTAACGGCTATCTGGCGCGTGTTGCCAACAACCACTTCTGCATCAAGTGCAAGAGCACATGGGAGGGCGAGCGTGTCTATCACGACGACGATGCCGAGGGTGAGTGTTTCAGAGCCTATGCCACTGTTGCCGAGTCATTCCAAGACCATGCCGAGTTCCTCAATAGCGGTAAGCGTTACGAGTTCCTGTTTGCCTATGATGTCACCGACTACAAGAGCTGGGCTAAGGGTTTGAAGAAGGCTGGATATGCCACAGCCCCCGACTACGATGCGCGTCTGATTCGTGTTATCGAGGATTCGCAGCTCTATCTGCTCGACAAGAAGAACGGTATCAAGCACTACGACGACTATATGGCCAAGCGTCTCGGCATAGACCCCGAGAGCCTCGCGGCGAAGTATGCTCCGAGTTTCGAGAACGATGTCAAAGCCCCCGTCAAGAGCGATACCGAGATGCATGTCATGGTGCGTACCGTGAGCGATAAGCGTTTGGCCTATTCGGATAACGAGGTGGACCCCAACAACTTCCGTGTGACGATAAACTCGCATGGCGGCTACAACGTCTATCTCACCAACGGTGCTCACTACATCGTGGCGCGTGGTGGCGATAGCTTCGAGCAGCTCGGCGAGCTCTTCGATATCTCGGCGGCGACGCTGCGTAAGTTCAACGATGTGAAGGGTGATGTGCAGCCCTGCGAGGGAGCTGTAATCTTCATCGAGAGGAAGGCTTCGCGCTGGGAGGGCGAGGAGAGCGAGCATACGGCAATCAGTGGCGAGACACTCTACGACGTGGCGCAGCTCTACGGCATACGCCTTGCGCAGCTAACCAAGCTAAACCGCATGCGTGCTTCCGACCGTCTTGCCGAGGGCCAGAAGATACGCATCAAGTAGGCCATATAACGGATTATAGCAAAGCATAGTAAAACGAAATATTAGAGGATTATGAGTGCGTTAAGAGAGAAAATATTGGAATCGATAGTGCGTAAATCGACGCTCAAACAGCAGATTTTCGACAACACCTTCTCGACGTTCAACGACCTTAAAGAGGCTCTCTTCGAGATGGCCTCGGAGATCGACGACGAGCTCGATGGCAAGCTCGACCGCCGAGTGCGTATCGAGTACCGCGACCGTGGCAAGTTCGAGGCGCAGTTGCAGGTGGCAAGCGATATTCTGCTCTTCCAGATGCATACCGACATCTTCGAGTTCGACTCGAACCATATCATCTGGCAGAACAACTATGTGCAGAGCGACCCTCAGAACTCCTACATAGGTGTCATCAACATCTACAACTTCCTCTCCGACTCGCTCAAATACAACCGCAATGCCGACGAGGGCTACCTCATAGGCCGCATATTCATCAACCGCGAGAAGTGCTTCTGGGTGGAGGGTAAGCGTCAGACCATTGTGCGCCCCATGGCCTTTGGCACTCGCAAGATCGACCGCGAGGCGTTGGTGACAATCATCGAGACGGCGATTAACTACGCCCTGAACTTCGACCTGCTCATGCCTCCCTATGAGGAGAATATACGTGTTACGGTCGATCAGTTCAACTCGAAGCTCGACAACTCGAAGTTCACGACGGGCAAGCGTCTTAGCTACGACTTCTCGATTGACGACATCTGATTTCAGACATCTGATTTCAGACGCAGCCCGAGCCCCAACCTTTGATAAATTACGAATACAACCTAAAACTATATGAAACGACTACTTTTAACATTCGCTGCGCTCCTTGCCTTTGGCATGGCGCAGGCACAGGTGAGCTACTTGGAGATGGTGGAGCACCGCAACAACCACCCCCACTATATAGCTCCGGCGAGCCTTACACCCCTTGACGGCACAGACAAATATATGGAGCTCGACGGTAAGCGCGTAGTGCTCTACGACTACGACAAGAAGAGTAACGGCGAGGTTGTTTTCAGTGCCGACAAGTTGCTGATGTCCTACGTCAAGTCGCCCGATGGCACTATGGCCCTCTACGAGAAGTGGGATGGCGAGTCACCCCGACGAGAGATATACCGCCACTCGTTCACGTCGGACTACTTCATCGCCTGCCCCGATGGCTCGACAATACGCATCGACGATGTGCGTGACATATCGTTCTCGCCCGACTCTAAGTTCCTCGCTATGGGCTACAAAAACGATATCTTCCTCTACAACCTCACAACAAACGAGATATACAACATCACCGACGACGGTCTGTGGAACCATATCATCAACGGCACGACCGATTGGGTCTATGAGGAGGAGTATGGGTTTACCAAGGCCTATGCTTTCTCGCCCGACAGCCGCGAGATAGCCTACCTCAAATTCGACGAGAGCGAGGTTAAGGAGTTCGAGATGATGCGCTACGACAAGGAGCTCTACAACAAGGCCTACCGCTTCAAGTATCCCAAGGCCGGCGAGAAGAACTCGGTAGTCACACTCCATGTCTATAACTTAGCGACTAAGCAGACCCGCGAGATACCCACAGGCGACCAGACTGACCAATATATCCCGCGTATTGGCTATACTCCCGCCGGCGAGCTCTTTTTCTATCGCGTAAACCGTCTTCAAAACCACTTCGAGGTGGTCTTGGTGGCTGCCGATGGCTCGCAGCGCGTAATCTACGACGAGCGTGACGACCGCTATGTCGAGCGACCCAACGACCAGAGCATAATCTTCATCGACGGCGACCGCTTCATTGTGCGCGAGGAGACCACCGCAGGATGGTTCCACCTCTATCTGCACTCGGTGTCGCAGGGTCGTCTCCACGCCATCACCTCGGGCGAGTGGGAGGTAACACAGCTTGTAGGACTCTCGAAGAATAAGAAGCATCTATACTACATCTCTACCGAGCAGTCGCCTCTCGAGCGTCACCTCTACGCCATAAATATCGACGGCACAAAGAAGGAGTGCCTACTCTCGAAGCCCGGCTATTGGAGGGTATATCCCTCGGCCGATATGAGCTTCTTTGCTGCCGAGCACTCGGCTACCGACTGCTATCCTACGGCTGCGGTCTATGACTCGCGCGGTAAGATGGTGCGCTCGTTGATGCTCGACGAGGATGGCGCAACCGAGCCTACCAAGCCCGACTACCAGCGTAACTACTACACCTTCACTACGGAGCGTGGCGACGAGCTGCACTACTACCTTATCTATCCCAAGAATTTCGACCCCGCGAAGAGCTACCCCGTGCTTCTCACGCAGTACTCGGGCCCCGGCTCGCAGCAGATCGAGAACCGTTGGACAACAGACTGGGAGGAGACCTTGGCGCGTAACGGCTATATCGTAGCCTGCTGCGATGCCCGCGGCACAGGCTTCCGTGGCGAGGAGTTCAAGAAGGTGACCTACGCTAACCTCGGCTTCGCAGAGGTTGAGGACCAAATATCGTTCGCCCGCCACCTCTCTAACCAGAGCTTCATCGACGCCTCGCGCATAGGTATCTACGGCTGGTCGTACGGTGGTTTCATGGCTTTGGGTTGCTCGTTGAAGGGTGATGGTCTCTTCAAGATGGCTATCGCCGTAGCTCCCGTAACCTCGTGGCGTTACTACGACTCGATATATACCGAGATATACAACGGCCTGCCGCAGGATAACCCCGAGGGCTACGACAACAACTCGCCGATTAACTTCGCCGACCGCCTCTCGAATAAGACGCGTCTGCTTATCATCCATGGCACGGCCGACGACAACGTACACTTCCAGAACACTATGGAGATGTGTCGCGCCCTGAACCGTGCGGGCAAGCAGTACGATATGATGGTATATCCCGACCAGAACCACTCGATGCGCCCCGACGATATGATTAACATACGTCAGAAGATGGTGGACTACACCCTCGAAAACTTGTAATGGAGAGGCTTAGACCCAAAAAAGTTGTTATTTACAAATAAATTACTATCTTTGCGCGGTCTTTTTCGCCTTAATGGCCGAATACGGATATAATTACTTAAAACACAAATATATGACTATTACAGCATCTGACATCAAGATTGGTATGTGCGTGGAGATGGAGGGTAAGACCTTTATCGTTGTCGATTTCCAGCACTGCAAGCCCGGTAAGGGTCCCGCCTTTGTGCGTTCAAAGCTCAAGAACTTGGAGAATGGTAATGTCTTGGACAAGACCTTCTCTTCGGTAACTCAGAAGATTGAGCAGGTACGCGTTGAGCGTCGCCCCTATCAGTTCACCTACGAGGATGACCTCGGCGCACACTTCATGCACACCGAGACCTTCGAGGAGATCAACATCGACAAGAAGCTCATCAACAACGCCGACCTTATGGCTGATGGCCAGATTGTCGAGGTTATGTTCCACACCGAGAAGGAGACCGTTCTCTCGGCCGAGCTTCCTCCCATCGTCGATATGGAGATTACCTACACTGAGCCCGGTGTTCGTGGCGATACCGCTTCGACAAACTCGCTCAAGGCAGCTACCGTAAATACAGGTGCTACCATCAAGGTTCCCTTGTTTATCAACACAGGTGACAAGATTCGTGTAGATACTCGTACGCGTGAGTATTACGAGCGCATCAAGTAATTTGTTGTGAAAAGGCAGCATCTGCTGCTCCTCAATCGTTGGGCTGAATGGGAAATACGCTTAGTATGTCCCATCCAGCCCAACTTCTTTATCGGTGCAGCATCTACTACCTTTTGACACCAAATTTAATTTGTCGTGATAGCGGCGCATTAGCGACGCTTCAATCATATATAGGTCAGATTGGTCAAATGGGTATTTCCCTATATAACCTACGTAACCCATGTAACCCATGTAACCCAC
>JAZNDK010000021.1:0-3185 GCA_045588005.1 Alistipes sp.
CTCGCCATAGAGAGCATGGCGACGACGCGTGTAGATAACCTCGCGCTGCGAGTTCATGACATCGTCATACTCGAGCAGTCTCTTTCGCACGCCGAAGTGGTTCTCCTCGACCTTCTTCTGGGCACGCTCGATAGCCTTGGAAATCGTTCCCGCCTGAATGACCTCGCCCTCCTGAATACCCATCTTATCCATCATCTTGGCGATACGCTCCGAGCCGAAAAGACGCATGAGGTTATCCTCCAACGAGACGAAGAACTGCGACGAACCGGGGTCTCCCTGACGGCCGGCACGACCACGCAGCTGACGATCGACACGACGGCTCTCGTGACGCTCCGTGCCGATGATAGCCAAACCTCCCAAATCCTTAACCTCCTGCGAGAGCTTGATAACGGTACCACGACCCGCCATGTTGGTAGCGATGGTTACCTGCGAACGCTGACCCGCCTCGGCAACAATCTGCGCCTCGAGCTGGTGCTGCTTGGCGTTGAGGACATTATGTTTGATGCCGCGCAGCTTGAGCATGCGGCTCAACAACTCCGAAATCTCGACCGAGGTAGTACCCACCAAGACGGGGCGACCCTCCTTCACAAGACGCTCAATCTCGGCAATAACAGCGTTGTACTTCTCGCGGGCGGTCTTATAGACCAAATCCTCGCGGTCGTCTCGGATAACTTGTTTGTTTGTCGGGATAACCACAACATCGAGCTTGTAGATGCTCCAAAACTCCCACGCCTCGGTCTCGGCAGTACCTGTCATACCTGCGAGCTTGTGGTACATACGGAAGTAGTTCTGCAAGGTAATCGTAGCGAAGGTCTGCGTAGCATCCTCAACCTTAACATTCTCCTTGGCCTCGATAGCCTGATGCAGGCCATCCGAGTAGCGACGACCCTCCATGATACGACCCGTCTGCTCATCGACAATCTTAACCTTGTTATCTATGAGGACATACTCCACCTCTTTCTCGAACATGAAGTAGGCTTTGAGCAGCTGGTTCATGGTGTGTACGCGCTCCGCCTTGATAGCGTAATCGCTAAGCAGAGTATCCTTCTGCTGGGCACGCTCCTCGGGCGAGAGCTGCGAGTGCTCCAACTCAGCGATACGAGCACCGATATCGGGAAGCACGAAGAAACCCTCCTCGTTGAAACGCTTCGAGGCTACCTCGTGGCCCTTATCCGTGAGGATGAGGGTGTTCATCTTCTCGTCGTGGATAACGAAGTTGTCGTCGGTAATCTCGTGCATGCGTTTCTCGTTGTCCTGCATGTAGAAGTTCTCGGTCTTCTGCAAGAGTACCTTAACACCGGGCTCCGATAGGAACTTGATGAGGGCCTTATACTTAGGCATAGCCTTATGGGCGCGGAGCAGGAGTTTACCTGCCGCCTCCATGTTTCCTGCGGCGAACTCTCGCTTGGCCTCGGCAACATCGGCCGACGACATCTTGCTCTGCAAGTCGTAGATATACTTTGCCGAGGGCTGGAACTCGGCGAAGAGCTGGTCGCCACCCTTAGGCACAGGGCCTGAGATGATAAGCGGCGTACGAGCATCGTCAATCAACACCGAATCGACCTCATCGACGATGGCAAAATGGTGCTTGCGCTGCACGAGGTCCTTGGGCGACGAGGCCATGTTATCGCGCAGGTAGTCGAAGCCGAACTGGTTATTCGTACCGAAGGTAATATCGGCCATGTAGGCCTTGCGACGCTCCTCGGAGTTGGGGCGTGTGTTGTCGATACATGCTACCGAGAGGCCGTGGAACTGATACATCGGGCCCATCCACTCGGCATCACGACGCGCCAGATAGTCGTTCACCGTCACCACATGTACACCCTTACGCGCAAGGGCATTGAGAAATACGGGGAGTGTAGCTACAAGCGTCTTACCCTCACCCGTCGCCATCTCGGCGATGCGGCCCTTATGTAGCACCACGCCACCGAAGAGCTGCACGTCGTAGTGGACCATATCCCACTTGATGACATTACCTCCGGCGGTCCACTCGCTGCTGTATATAGCCTTATCGCCCTCGATACGCACTAAGTCCTGACGCACCGCCGCAAGGTCGCGGTCGAAGTCGTTAGCCGTAACTACAACCTCGTCGCTCTCGGCAAAACGACGTGCCGTATCCTTCATTATGGCGAAAGCCTCGGGAAGTATCTCCTCGAGTTTCTGCTCGATACGCTCGTCGATACGCTTCGTTGTGTCGTCTATATCCTTAGATATACGCTCCTTATCTTTGAGCGAGGTCTCGGCGAGCTCCAACTTGGCCTTCTGCTCCTCGATATGACGTTCGTCGTCGGCGATAAAGTCGGCAATAGCCTTGCTCAGCGCAGCCGAGCGGGCACGAAGCTCGTCGTTCGAGAGGGCCGAGATTGAGGGATACACCGCCTTAATCTTCTCTACATAGGGCAAAATCTCCTTGCGATCCTTATCGGCCTTAGAGCCGAAAAACACCTTGATAACTTTTGATAGAATATCCATTGTTCAAATATTATTTTCGCTTTACGCAACATGTATAAACATATAACGCGCAAAGATACAAATTTATTCAGAGAGCACAAACTCCTCGCCTCACTTTTTTACACATAATGGCCCTATAATGGATAAAAAAGGGTGCAAAACTAATATTTTCCTAAATAATTTTGCTTTTGTGAAGCTGCGCTTGCTATTTTAGTGTAATAGGTGCTCACGCAAATAAGTTTGCGAGCACCTATTACACTAAAATCACACCTGCGGTGTCCACAAAAGCAAGAGCATCAATTATGGTTATGGTAATAATTATAATTAAAATAATATATTTACATTCCCTCCAAACCTCCCTTTAAGTGCGCTACGCTTCTTTTCGTTGCTGCGGCTCGGCATAACAACTAAACTTGTTCTGCGCTCGCCTTAATCGCAACGCTGACAAAGGGGGACTTGTGGCAAGGCTGCGCCTTGCTCGCCTACGGCGACGGCGGTTATTAGACAGAAAATTAGCGTTTTATTTGTAGCTTTATCGTTTCTTTCCAAATCTTCGGGGCGAGCTCTTCGCACTATTCTTAACGCGAGGCTGCGGCGCGGGGAGCTGACCACCAAAGAAGTAGGACTTCTGGCGACGCTTATCATCCTGCGAGCGGGCGACATAGACCTGCTCTCCCGTATAGGGGTTATAGCCCGTATAGAACATCACCGACGAGAGGGTCATCGGCGTGGAG
>JAZNDK010000022.1:0-14437 GCA_045588005.1 Alistipes sp.
GAAACACCAAACGTATGAACAAGATATAACGTCAGGCGAATTTCGAGGCGATGGGCTGTACTAAGGCGTACTGCCCATTGCCAAGATAATTCGTTAGCGGCAGTAGATAACCACTTACCACAGCGAATAAATTTGTTGTTAGAAGGGGTTAGATTTGAGCTCGATTAAGATATTGACTCGGATGGGACATACTTTGCGTATTTCCCATTCGGGGCAATGATTGAGAGCTCGAAGATAACCTCTTATCACGACAAAGAACCCGCTTTGTTGTCAGAAGGGGTTAGATACAACGCTCGGCGAATTTCGAGGCGATGGGCTGTACTAAGGCGTACTGCCCATTGCTGAGATAATTCGTTAGCGGCAGTAGATGACCCCTTATCACAACAAAGACCCCTTATCACAACAAAGATTTTGTATGTTAAAGTATATTGTTTACCTTTGTAACCGAAATGTGATATCATCGCATTAACGCGATGATCGAGTATTCCAGAACACCTCGTAAAAAACAGGATTATGAAACAGAGAGTATCTATTCTATTCATGCTGTTGGCCATCGTGTATGTCGTGTGCCTCATAACAGCAAATCTTCTTGAGACTAAAGTTCTCGACCTTGCAGGCATCACCACCATCACGGCGGGCATGCTAATCTTCCCTGTATCCTACATTATCAACGACTGCATAGCCGAGGTATGGGGATTCAAGCGTATAACGCTAATCATATGGATAGCATTTGTGATGAACTTCGTCGTCGTGGCCGTAGGCACGCTCGCAGTGCATCTACCATCTCCACCCTTTTGGGAAGATGGCGAACACTTCAACTTTATCTTCGGCTTCGCACCGCGCATCGCCTTAGCGAGCTTCTGTGCCTTTCTTGCAGGTTCGTTTACCAACGCCTACATCATCAGCCGCATGAAGATACTACATAAGGGGCGACACTTCTCACTGCGTGCTATCGTATCGACCGTCGCAGGCGAGAGCATCGACTCGATAATATTCTTCCCAATAGCCTTTGGCTCGGCTCTAACGGGGCACGAGCTTATTGTGATGATGATAACTCAGATTGTGTTAAAATCGTTGTACGAGGTCATCGTACTGCCTATCACCGTGCGCCTTGTCAAGGTGATGAAACGTATCGAAGGCGAGGATGTCTATGATGACAATATCTCGTATAATGTGCTTAAATTCTGGAAGTAACACCTTTATTAGACAATAGCGACAGGCCTTCGATTAGACCTGTCGCTATTTGCTTGTTGTGAGGATTAACTACTTTGCAGCCTCCCACTTGCAGCGCACGGGCGAAACAATTGCGCCCTCCTCTTTGAGCTGCTTCATAGCCTTATCAACCTCCTTACGGTCGATACCCGAGAGCTCGGCAATCTTGCCTGCGTTAAGGGGCTCACCCGCATCCTTCATTGTCTGCAATACTCTATCTTTTGTCTCCATAGTACTATTTGTTTTTATCGTTTATATCATAATTAACTACTCCTTATCGAAGAGAGCCTTACCTACACCACATACGGGACATGTCCAATCATCGGGTAGCTCGTCAAAAGGCGTGCCGGCAGCAATTCCGTTATCGGGATCACCCACTGCAGGGTCGTAAGTCCATCCACAAGGCATACATGTATATTTCTCCATACTCTTTTCAGTTTTTAGTTTTTAATTGTTTGTTGTCTTTTGTTTCTTGTTTCTGGTGCAAAGATAATAAGTTTTTATAACCCTGCAATAGAAAATCAATCATAATTTCTTATAACAGTATTAGCTGTGGTTATACGGCAGTGGTAGAGCCGACGAACTATATAATAGGTATAAAAAATAGGTTTGCTTGCCGAAAACTGATATTCTCGGCAAGCAAACCATAGATTGTGTAGAACTCTTACAAGCGGCGAGCACCGTCGGATATTACCACTGCATAGACCTTTGGCTCGTGGCCATACTTAGCTGCGAACTCGCTCTTGGCAGTTGCAATAAAGTTGTCGTAAAGCTCAGTGCGCACAAGGTTGATAGTGCAGCCTCCAAAGCCTCCACCCATGATGCGCGAGCCTGCGACGCCGCATCTCTCGGCAACCTGAGCAAGGAAATCGAGCTCCTCGCACGACACCTCGTAGTCGCGCGACATACCCCAATGTGTCTCGTACATTCTGCGACCCACAGTCTCGTAGTCGTTACGCTGCAACGCCTCGCATACATCGAGCACACGCTGCTCCTCGCCGATAACATAGCGGGCACGACGATAATCCTCATCCGAAATCTTCTCGTGCACAGCCTCCAACTCCTCCATGGTTGCTCCGCGCAGGAACTCACGACCCAATACCGCTGCTACCCTCTCGCACGAGGCGCGACGGTCGTTGTAGGGCGAGCCGACAAGCTCGTGCTTAACTACCGAGTCGAGCAAGACGAGCTTATAGCCGTGCTGCTCGGGGTCAAACGGGAAGTACTCGAACTCCATAGAGCGGCAGTCGAGGCGCATAAGGTGTCCTGCCTTGCCAAATACCGAGGCAAACTGATCCATGATACCGCACTTCACACCGCAGTAGTTATGCTCGGTAGATTGACCGATGCGCGCAAGCTCAAAGCGGTCGATACCGAGCGAGAAGAGCTCATTCAGAGCATTAGCAAAGGTCGATTCGAGGGCTGCCGACGACGACATACCTGCGCCGAGAGGCACATCGCCCGAGAAGGCGGTATCGAAGCCCGAGATAACACCACCGCGCTTCTGCACCTCGCGGCATACGCCAAAGATATAGCGTGCCCAGCTTGCCGAGGGGGCATCCTCCTCGCGAAGGCCGAACTCGGCATACTCATCCAAATCGACCGAGTAGGCGCGTACCCTGTCGCTATCGTTGAGCGCAATCTCGGCAACCATGCCCTTGTCTATGGCTCCGGGGAATACGAAGCCTACGTTGTAGTCGGTATGTTCGCCAATAAGGTTAATACGACCAGGCGAGGTAAAGAGCTCGCCACCACGACCAAACTTCTCTCTAAACTTTTCGTTAATAAGTGTAAGGTTCATAATATTTAGTTTTTTAGTTTTGTGTCGCTTTATCATTACAAAGTTAAGGCTTTTTGGCTGAGTGTGCAAACCATAAGCGCAAAAATCTATATCTTTGTACCATGGAACGACGTAAAATAGTATTCGACTGGCTCGATGAGCATGGGCTCAGCTACTCGTGGTACGAGCACCCCGAAGCCCCAACAATAGAGATTGCACGACAATATTGGCATAACGACGGCTCGAAGCATTGCAAGAACCTCTTCTTCCGCAACCACAAGGGCACCCGCCACTACCTCGTGGTCTTCGACGCGGCGATGTCTATGGCTATTCACGACTTGGAGAAGATGCTGCATCAGGGCAAGCTCTCGTTTGCCTCGCCCGAGCGTATGCAGCGGTGGCTCGGACTCTGCCAGGGGTCGGTATCTCCCTTCGGACTAATCAACGACACGGAGAACCATGTACACCTCTTTCTCGACGAGACACTTCTACAACACGACGCGCTCAGTTTCCACCCCAACGACAACCGCGCCACGGTGGTTATCTCGCGCGAGGAGTTTAAGAAGTATCTCGAAGCCGTGGGCAACAGCTACGAATACATCAAGCTCTATTAGGGTTATTCGTCTCGCTCGGTTGTAGCTAAATAGTCGGCGACGATAGCAGCTGCCGAGGCTACATACTCTACACACGGGCGTTTCTTGTAGTACTCCGCAGTGCGCTCCGAGGGCATGGCCGTCTCGTGAGCCTCATCGCGGGGTTCTAAGCCGAGAAGACGGCGGCAGACAATATCGCCATTCTCGCTACGGAAACGCTCGGCAAAGTGCTGTACAAGGGCGTAGTTACGCTTGCGCTCCTCCATATTTTTGGGGTCGCACGAGGGGGATATAGCCCCGGCAATGAAGGTCATGCCGCTCACCGTGCCACACACCTCACGCATACGCCCCATGCCTCCACCAAAGGGAGCAGCAAGGCGGGCAGCCATCTCGGGCTCAACGCCCATTACATCGGCATAGGCCATAACCACAGCCTGTGCACAGTTGTATCCTTCGAGAAATAGTTGTCGAGCTCGCTCCACGCGCTCGTCACGATTGATTTGCTTTGTCGCCATATTCTTTGTATCTTTGTGCAAAGATATACTTTTTTTTTCGAATGAAGGCTCACTCGCTACCACAACTGAACTACCCGCCCATACATCTGCGGGCACGACGCTCACCGAGTGGCCGCACCGAGGTCTTTGATGCGGTGCGTGGCCGATGGTTGGTGCTCACTCCCGAGGAGTGGGTGCGTCGTCATGTGGTTGCCTATATGGTGAAGGAGTGTGGATACCGACCCCAGCAGATTATCGAGGAGTATCCCGTATCACTCAACGGCATGGCGCAGCGTGCCGACATTGTGGCTATGGATAGCGACGCTAAGCCCTACGCCGTTGTCGAGTGCAAAGAGCCCTCGGTAAAGCTCGATGGCGAGGTGCTCGCTCAGGCGGTGCGCTACAATTCGGTACTCGGTTGCAAGTATATTGTTCTCACCAACGGCCGAGATACCCTCTGCTACCGACACGATGAGGGTGAGTATCTACCTATCGACCACTTTCCTTCGGCATATTAGCCCGCCAAGAGAGCCTTTATCGCCTTTTTCACTATACTACATATATATTTTTAGGCTTCAAGATTTGTTATCTTCACAGAAGTTTGTAACTTTGTCGCATTATTCACTACCAGAAGTTATGAAAGTAGTACACCATGTTGCTGAGCTTAAATCAGCATTGGCCGACTGCCCGAAGGAGGGTGTTGGCTTTGTACCCACAATGGGTGCGCTGCATGCAGGCCACCGCTCGCTCGTTGAGCGTGCCCGTCGCGAGAACGATACTGTCGTGGTGAGCGTCTTTGTCAATCCCACACAGTTCAACGATAAGAACGACCTCAGAAACTACCCTCGCACTCCCGAGGCCGACTGCGCTATTTTGGAGGCGGCAGGTGCAGATATTGTCTTTATGCCCTCGGTCGAGGATATATACCCCGAGCCCGACACACGTCAGTTTGACTTCGGCATGGTCGATAAGGTTATGGAGGGTGCTACACGCCCCGGCCACTTCAATGGCGTAGCGCAGGTTGTAAGCCGTCTCTTCGACCTTGTAGGCCCTGCCCGCGCCTACTTCGGCGAGAAGGATTTCCAGCAGATTGCCGTAATCAAGGCTATGGTTAAGCAGCTATCTATCGACGTAGATATTGTCGAGTGCGCTATTGTGCGTGGCGACGATGGCCTTGCCCTCTCTTCGCGCAACGAGCTGCTCACCCCCGAGCACCGCAAGGCTGCCCCCCACATCTACGCTACGATCAGCCAATGCGCCGCGAAGATGGCCGAGATGACACCTGTGGAGCTTACTGCATGGGTGGTTGAGACTATCGACTCTAACCCGCTACTCAAAACGATATATTTCGAAGCTGTAGATGCTCTCACAATGCAGCGTGTGGATAGCTGGAGCGATGCCGAGCGCATTCAGGGATGTTGCGCTGTGCAGGCCGGCGACATCCGCCTTATCGACAACATCAAGATTAAATAGCAAGAGCCCAAACTTATGTATATCGAGAGACTTAAATCAAAGATTCACCGCGTGCGCGTCACCGAGGCCAACCTCAACTATGTGGGCAGCATCACCATCGACGAGGATCTGATGGATGCAGCGGGCCTTATCGAGGGTGAGAAGGTGCAGATTGTGAACAACAACAATGGCGAGCGTATCGAGACCTATGTCATCAAGGGCGAGCGCGGGTCGGGCTGCATATGCCTGAATGGCGCAGCTGCCCGAAAGACTGCTGTTGGCGACATTGTTATCATCATGGGCTACGGCTTTATGGATTTCGAGGAGGCTAAAAACTTCGAGCCTAAGGTCATCTTCCCCGACGAGCGTACAAACCGCCTGTTGTAGAATTGATACACAATCGGTTATAAGCCTGTTAGACTCGCTCTAACGGGCTTTTTTATTAACAGCGACCTTGATGGGGTTTGTGTGTTACGTGGGTTACATGGGTTATATGGGAGATTGCCCATCTGACCCACCTGACCTATAAATGATAGAGAGGCTGAGAATGACTCCTCTCCGCAACGCAGAGAATTTGGTGTCAGAGCGGTGCTAATGCGCCGCTATCACGGCAAATTTTTCACGGCAAATTTAATTTGTTGTCAAAAGGGGTTAGATGTGGTCTCGACATGAAATTGGCTCGGATGGGACATACTAAAACGTATTTCCCATTCGAGCCAATGATTGAGAGGCCGCAGATGACCCCTTTTCACAACAAATTACTCGGATACGAGAATTCGACCGCAGTATTCACATACAATCAACTTCTTGCCCTGACGGATATCAACCTGACGCTGGGGAGGTATGCGGTTGAAACAACCACCACACGCATCACGGCTAACGGTAACCACGGCAAGACCGTTGTGTACATTGCTACGAATACGATTGTAGGCCGTGAGAAGTCGCTCGTCGATAGGCTGCTTAGCCTTCTCGGCCTTAGCCATAAGCTCGGCTACCTGCTGCGCTGTCTCAGCCTCGATAGATTCGAGTTCCTCGCGCTTTGCCTTGTAGTCAATCTCGCGCTCGGCAACACGCTCCGATGTCTCGTCGATAAGAGCCTTCTTATTCTTGATTGTTGCAGCATACTCCTTCAAACGCTTCTCGGCAAGCTCAATCTCAAGTTCCTGATACTCAATCTCCTTGGTAATAGCGTCGTACTCGCGGTTGTTGCGCACGTTGTTCTGCTGCTCCTTGTAGTTGCCAATCATAATCTTGGCCTGATCAACCTCACGCTTACGCTGGCGTGTCAGATTGTTGAGCTCCTCGATCTCGGCGTTGATATTCTCGATACGTGTGTTCAAGCCGGCAAGCTCATCCTCGAGGTCCTGAACCTCCAACGGCAACTCACCCTTAACCTTGTTGATTTCGTCGATTGCCGAGTCAATCTTCTGCAACTGGTAGAGTGCCATAATCTTCTCCTGCATCGAGTAATCTACCTCGTTTGTCTTCTTCTGTGCCATATATTTATAGTCTATTTTAGTTATCCTAAATGGTTAGCCCTATAAGTAGTGTATCGGGTTTCGCGAGCATAGGCTCTTGCGAACCGCAAAGGTACACAAATTTTTCGATATTACATCATATAAAATGCGAATTGCGCAAAATTCGCTCTCAAAATGGCCAATATCGGCCAAAATCATGCGGTTCTCACCTCGCATAAAGTCGTTATAGCGGAGGTCGGCGGTGAGATATAGGTCGGCTTCGGCAGCTAAGGCATCATCGATAAGCGAGCCTCCTGCACCTGTGCATATCGCCACACGACGCACCATAAAGTCGTCGCTCGGCAGGTCGCTATGGCGCACAGCACCCACCTCGAAGATGCTCTTCACACGCTCCATAAAGGCGCGAGCACTCTCGGCTACGGGGAGCACGCCGACAACACCAAAGCCCGCATCGGTATAACCCACACGGGGTTGCAGCACACGCATATCCGCAAGACCTACCATCGAGCCCACCTGCCAGCTCATGCCGTGGGGTGCGCTGTCGAGGTTGGTGTGACATGCGTAGAGAGCTATGCCACGACGAATGGCACGCTCGACACATCGCTCGACATAGGTCGAGGAGTTGAAGCGTTTGAGTGCATGGAAGATTATGGGATGGTGTGTGACGATAAGGTCACAACCCTCCCTCTCGGCCTCGTCTAAGACCTCCTCGGTGACATCGACGGCTAATAGTACGCCGTGAATCTCGTCGTCGGCACGCCCTACGATAAGGCCCGAGTTGTCGTACGACTCCTGCAACGCAAGTGGAGCAAAACTCTCGATAAGGTCGGTTATATCCTTGACTTTCATAGGCTGCATACTTAGAACAACGACTGCTCATAGAAGGGGAAGAGCTCCTTGTTCTCGTCGCTCTTACGCGCCTTGCCACGACGACGCGCTCCGGTCGTTGCTGCCTCCTCGTCGCTACGCTCCTTGCGGGGGCGACCACGACGGCGAGGTGCTGCCTGCTCGACAGCCTCCTCGACCTCCTCGTCAGAGGCGAACACACTACCTGCGACACTCTGCTTAGCCTCGGCCTCAACATCGGTAATAAGCTCCGATACCGCATCGATAGGAGCTTCGTACTCCACAGCACTATCCTCTCCAAGCGACTCGCGCACCTCGACTAACATGGCGCGGATATTTTGCAGACGCTCGAGAATAGAGACCTCATGCTGTACGCTCTTGCCGCGACGCTTCATGGTCTTATTAGCACCCTCAAGCGTCATGCCCTTCTCCTTTACGAGGTGGTAGATGAGTTTGAGGTTCTCGACATCCGACGGTGTAAACATACGGTTGCCCTTCTTGTTCTTGTGGGGCTTGATGCAGTCGAACTTCGACTCCCAATAGCGGATGAGCGACGCATTGACATCGAACATCTCGGTTATCTCACCCATAGAGTAGAGTAACTTTGCCATCTTAATAATCTTTTATGTTATTGTTTCAATATTCTTAAATCTTTGGGGTACATATTGTTACAGCGAGCGCCAATTCGCTTTACGAAGCCTATTGGCAGGCCTTGATACGATACTATGTTGATACCCTCCTCGACCCCTTCGGTCGATATATCCTGCCTGCGCAGGTAGCTTAGTGCCTCCGCCTCGGTAAGCTCTACGCGCGGCACTACATCGCCACTTAGTCCCACATACAACGCTAAGGCGTGCTCGGGACGAAGCTTACCTTTGAAAATCTGGCCAAAGGCCACACCCGAGTATATCACCGAGAGATTGTCCGAGAGAGCCTCAACGGCATCGACCACAGCTTTGTCGTAGCCATATATGGTCTCGCCAACGCGCCTGAAAGCGATGCGCGAGGGGTCATCGACCCAGCGCGACAGCTCCTCAACCTCGGCACGCGTAACTGCAGTAAAGACCTTGCGTCGCGACTTGGGTGTCACGCTTCGGTTTCGGCCACTTCTCTTGCGAGCTATCGCAGCGAAGAAACCCTCGCCACGCGCCTTATGCGGGAAGAAGTGAAAGGCCTGAAACGCACCTATATCGCTACGCTCCACACCCCACTCCTCGGGGGTTGCTACGCGCTCTACGGGCTCGATATCGGAGCCATACTCGGCAATAAGCCACTCGACAACGCCCTCATCCTCAGTGGCGTTGAAGGTGCAGGTGCTGTAAATGAGCACTCCTCCCGGGCGCAGCGACCGCCACGCCTCGGCAAGAATATCGCGTTGTCGCTCGGCACATAGCTGCACCGCGCCCGACGACCACTCCGAGCGAGCCTCCTCCATCTTACGAAACATACCCTCGCCCGAGCAGGGGGCATCCACCGCCACTACATCGAACCACTCCTCGAACGCGCCTATGTGTCGAGGCTCGGTGCATGTTACCACAACATTACCCATACCCCACCTCTGCACATTGTCGGCTAAGGCTAAGGCTCTGCTACGGTTGATGTCGTTGGCTACGACAAGACCACTACGACCTACCAACGTGGAGTATATTGTACTCTTACCCCCGGGTGCGGCGCACATATCCAATATGCGGCAGCACTCGGTGTCTATGCCCGATAGCAGGTGCGCCACAAACTGCGACGATGCCTCCTGAACATAGTATGCTCCGGCATGCATCAGCGGGTCGAGCGTGAACGATGGTCGCTCGGCGAGGTAACGCCCCATGGCACACCACCCTACGCCCTCGCCCTCCCACACTTGGGCAGGCTTGGCGGGATTGCAGCGAATGGATGTCACCGCCTCGGTGTCAAGCGAAGCAAAGAGCTCATCGGCCTCTTCAGCAAGCTGAGCACGCATGGCTGCTACAAACTCCTCGGGAAGTGGAATATTCATCTTCGCGCGTCGTTTTTTAGAGTTTACGCTTTTCGTTACACATATCTTCGAGCGAGTTGCATATACGGTCGATAATCGATGGGTCGGCAACAAAGTCATCGACATCCTTATCCACAACCAACACACGGCCCTCGTAGATATTATCTATCCAATTATTGTACTTGTCGTTAAGACGGCTCAGATACTCCTCGTCGATGTTCTGCTCATACTCTCTGCCACGCATGCGTATCTGCGAGATTAGCGTAGGCACACTCGCTTTGAGGTAGATGAGCACGTCGGGGCGAGGCAGAAGGTCCTGCTCGATGTTAAACATCTTCATATATGTATCGAAGTCGCGACTCGTCATAAGGCCCATACTATGGAGGTTGTCGGCGAAGATATGGGCATCTTCGTATATCGTACGATCCTGCACCACATTTGCCGAGCCGTCGGCTAACATTGTCAGCGTCTGCTGAATACGACTACCGAGAAACCATAGTTGCAGATGGAATGACCAACGACCCATGTCCTCGTAGAAATCGCTGATATAGGGGTTTGCCAAATCCTCGTAATATGGCTTTGCCCCATATCGCTTAGTTAAAATCTCGGTAAGCGTCGTCTTTCCGCTACCGATATTTCCCGCAATAGCTATATACATGATGGTTAGTGTTTTATGTTGTTTTTGTTCTTTTTTTTGCTTTTTGTTTTTTGTGGGTTCCGTGGGTTCCGTGGGTTCCGTGGGGTACTCTACCCATTTAACTCATCTAACCCATTTAACCCATCTACCCCATAACCTCCTGCTTATAATCAGCGACTGAGAGGCCGCAGATGACTCCTTATCACGACAAATTAGCGGTTAGACCCCAATTTGTTGTCAGAAGGCAACCCACACCTACATTAGCGGTAGGCCGCTTTGTTGTCAGAAGGGGTTAGCTGTGGTGGATGCTCGAACTATGAAAAAGCGCAGTTTACTTAGCGTAAATGAGCATTTTTCAGACGAGGCAGACGCCGCAGATGACCCCTTATCACAACAAAGTTAGTTGAAGAACTCAGCCACCCGCATTACCGACTCCGGCATCGTGAAGACTACGATACGGTCGTACGCATTTATCTGAGTGTCATCAACGGCAATAAATACTCGGTCGCCTCGCACCACACCTCCGATTATCGCATCCGAAGGTAGGCCAAGATCGCGAATACGCGACTTTGTTGCCGGCGAGTTGGGCTTGACGATAAATTCAAGCACCTCGGCCTGACTGCCCGTAAGGCACTTGATAGCCTGTACATCGGTACTCATCGTGAAACGGAAGATGTTGGAAGCGGTAACCAACTTTTTGTTGATTATGGTATCTACACCGATACTCTCGGCCAAAGAGATGTAGTTTATGTTCTCCACCTCGGCAATAACCTTTTTTACCCCCATACGCTTTGCCAACATCGCTGCGAGAATATTGGTCTCGCTGCGCCCCGTCACAGCGACAAAGGCATCCATACTGGCAAGGTCCTCCTCCATCATAGCCTCGGTGTCGCGGCCATCCTCGTTGATGATAAGTGTCTTGTCAAGCATCTCGGCAAGACGATAGGCCTTGTCAGCATCGTAGTCCACGAGTTTGATGTTTACGTCGTTTTGCAGCTCGTTGGCTATGCGAACGCCTATACGCGAGCCACCGAGAATCATCATATTACGAATCTCCACCTCGCCTCGGCCCGAGAGCTCAACGACGCTCTGCGTGGCATTGTGACGACAGATGGCGTATATCATATCCTCCTCCTCGTAACGCTCCTCGGGTGTGGGGATTATGGTGCGCGAGCCACGGACAATGGCTACTGTGCGGTACTCCAAATCCTCGCCATCCTCCATATCGATAACCTTGCGGCCAAGGAGCGGCGAGCTGAGCTCCAAGCGCATGGCTACCAACGATAGCTTACCGGCCGCAAAATCGACATACTCCGAAGTGGAGGTGTGACCGAGGAGGTTGATAACCTCGCGGGCGGCAATCTGCTCGGGATAGAATAGGTAGTCGATACCCATATCGATAAATACCTCCTTGCTGTTGGGTTCGAGGTACTCGTTCGAGTCGATACGCGCTATCGACTTTTTAGCTCCGAGCTGCTTGGCCATCACTGCCGATAGGATGTTGTTGTTCTCGACAGAGTGAACAGCGATAAAGAGGTCGCACTTACGCACTCCCGCCTTACGCAACACGGAGAACTGCGTGGTGTCGCCCTCGACAGTTACCACATCGACAAGGTTGCCCGCCTCGACCAATGCCTTAGGGTCGATATCGGCTATGGTAATGTCATGGCCATTACCGCTAAGCATGCGAGCAAGATGCGTTCCCATGTCACCGGCACCGGCAATTACGATCTTCATAGGTCAATAAAGTGAGTATAAAACAATTATATACAGCCTTTACCTCACGAAAGGCTCGAATATTTGCATATTCAACTGCAAATATATAAATTTGCATCCGAAAAAACAATAAAAACAGAGTTTTTAACATTTACTACACAAAAAAAGGGATATGTCACCTATATTTGTAACCATTCTTGCAGCCGTTGCCGTGGTCGGGTTCTTTGCTCTGGCGATGTCGCTCACATATATCTTTAAGGGGCATCACATAGAGTCGGAAATCTCGACCAACCCCAACATGCAGAAGCTCGGCATCAAGTGTGCCGTGCAGGAGACACGCGAGGATATGGGTCTCAACGATTGCGACACGGACAACATCTGCTCGGGCAACTGCGCAGGTTGCGATATCGACCATGGCGAGCAGCAGAAGAGAGAGAATAATGTAACGAGCGATAAGGATGAAGATTAGTGGTAACGAGTGGCTGTGCCGCAACTGCAACACGTTGGTTGCCAGCGAGTTGAAGGAGTGCCCGAGGTGTCATGCCGAGCGTGGCGAGGAGGTGGCGAGCGACGATGGCGACGTGGTGCGCATGGAGCAGTACGCGACGATGCCCGCAGCCCCCAAGAGCAAGTATAACTTCCGCGAGGCGGTGCTTGTCAATGCCGCCGATATACTCCTTATCTTGGGAGTGCTATGCAGCTTCGGGACGTTGATTTTGCCGGCGTTCATCCCCGATGTGGAGTATATAAGGTTGTGGTCGATAGGTGGAGGCGTGGTGATTTTCGCCGTGTCGATGATTCAGTGGGCTTTGCTGCGGTCGGTAGCCTTTATATCACAACGACTTAGGGATAAATAGATGGTATAACCGCCCTAATATCTTCGCCTTTCGCTTACGAGCGGAGGGCGTGTTTTTTCTATCCTCGGCGAACAATCTCCCCGCGAAGTGTTGTTCGTTCGGAAAATTTACTTAGGGTCGGAAAGATTAGTGAAATTAACGAATTTAGTGCCCTAAACTCCCAAAACACCCTCGACTCCCTAAACGCGAAACAAATAAAAATATGTCGTTATTTTGTTGTTATATTTATGATTTTTTTATACATTGCACCCCGAAAATAAATAAACAGAAAAATATAACCTAAAACTACTTTTATGAGAAAATTATTTATCCTTTTTGCCGCTCTGTTCGCCTTTGCGGCGTGTACGCAGAACGATGTCGAGGAATTTTCGGCTAACCGCGCAGATGTTCCCGAGACATTGACCGTTGGCTTTGAGGGTGGCGACACCCGTATTGAGCTTAACGAGGCTTTGAAGACCGTATGGACAGAGGGCGATGAGGTGTCGGTATTCTATCGCTCGGATATCAATCAGAGGTGGCAGTATCAGGGCGAGACGGGCGAGCGCGTTGGCGAGTTGCGTCGCGTTGATGCCGGCAGCGGCACGCCCACCAAGACAACGAATGTTGTTATCGCCTACCCTTACGACGAGGCGTACTACTTAAATAGCGAGACTTGCGACATCCAAGCGATGCTCCCCGCCGTGCAGGGCTACAAGGCTGGTAGCTATGGCGAGGGTGGCAATATCATGGTCTCGCAGAGCGAGTATAACCAATTCTCGTTGAAGAGCGTAGTCGGCTGGTTGCGTGTCGAGCTTACGGGCGAGGGACAAATGGTCGAGAGTATTATGCTTCGCGGCAATGCGGGCGAGCAGGTGGCGGGTGAGCTATATATCAACACCGCCACGGCTGAGGCAACCTTAGCCTCGGAGAGGGGCGAGGCTGGCGAGGGTGCCGGTGGCTCGCTTATCTTCGACGACACTATGTTTACGGAGGTTACGTTGGATTGTGGCGAGGGTGTAACGCTTGGCTCGGAGGCTACGGAGTTCTATATCGCTCTGCCGCCTCAGACCTTTGCGGAGGGTATGACTATCGAGGTTAATTGCGCGGGTTATAAGCCGATGACCCTCTCTACGGAGAACAGCATCACTATCGAGCGCAACCATATTGTGCCCATGGAGGCCGTGGAGCACGAGGCGGAGTATAAGGTTCCTGCGAATCAGATTTGGTACACCGCCACGGCAAAGGTTGAGCCTTACGACACATCGGCCTTTAATGTCGCTATCGCCTCGAATGAGTGGGATGGAGAGACGGGCGAGGGCATTATCACCTTCGACGGCGAGCTAACGACAATTGGAGTGTCAGCATTCAATGGTTGCAGCAGCCTAACAAGTGTTACAATCGGCGATAGCGTAACGACGATTGGA
>JAZNDK010000023.1:0-22829 GCA_045588005.1 Alistipes sp.
GGGTACTTGGGGTACTTGGGGTACTTGGGGTACTTGGGTTAATTGGGTTAATTGGGGTACTTGGGTTAATTGGGGTACTTGGGTTAATTGGGGTACTTGGGTTAATTGGGGTACTTGGGTTAATTGGGTTCTGCGGAAGAATAACTATCTTAACCTATCTAAACCATAAATGATTGAGAGGCCGAGAATGCCCCAACCCACCTTACAACAAAAAGGGCGTTAGAGCTCTTTTGCTCTAACGCCGCCACAAATAACACAATATCCCCTATCGATTAACTATTTATTAGGGTCGAAAAGCAGGAAGCCTATCGAAAGGCCTATCTTATTGGGCAACCACTCGCCGGAGCCGTTGAGTGGATCGGGATGCTCGGGCTCTTTCCATTCGGGGCGATGCGGATTCATCTGTGTAACACCCTCCATAGAGTAGCCATTATAGCGGCTCTCCATAAACGAGTAGCCGAAGAATATATCGAGCAGCCACCTCTTGGCAAACTGATACTCGTAGCCGACAGCCACACCAAACATAAAGCCATAGCCCTTGCTATATCGGTTTTGAAATCTCAGCTTTCCATCTCTAAACTCGGGCTTAGACATATGAAAGGCCATCATGCCGACATTTGCCGCAGCATAGAAGCCTCGGTTCGTCTGCTTGATATAGTATCGGTATTCGTTCATAAAGATACCGAAATGCAAAGGATGACCGTTGATAGACTTCCACGGTGAATAGACAAGCTCGGTTTGAAAGGCTGAGTGGTTCGAGAGACGGAACTCCACCGACGGGTTTACAACACCCGCCAAAGCGTAGAGGCCATTGAGCTTGACATAGCCCTGAGCCTCGCACCTATCGGCCGCAGCAAAAAGCAGAGCGACAGATAGCATTACAGCTACAATCTTACGCATAGGTTCTATTTTTATTAGGTTTAGGTCTATCCTCTGTTAGAGGCTTACATCCGTAGCGTCACGCCAGCCCAACAGCAGCTCGCGTATAGCCATACGTCGCTTGCCGGCCATCTGCAACTCCTCGATATAGGCGACGCCGTCGGCAACACGAACGCCAAAATAGCTGCGGCCATCGGTAACAACACTACCCTCCTCGCCGCAACGCTCATCGGCCTCGAAGCGAAGCTTAAAAATCTTGGCTGTGGCAACCTCAGCACCATCCTTATATATAGGAGTCCACGCCGCAGGATATGGCGACAGGCCACGCACAAGGTTTACCACATCCTCGCCCCTCTTATGCCAATCGATACGGCAATCATCCTTAAAAATCTTAGGCGCGGGGCGTAGCGTGCTCTCGTCGATATGCATCTGCTCGACAACAGCGTAGCCACCCTCGGCAATCTTATCCACCGTGCGCAGAACAAGCCCTGCACCGCGCATCATAAGCTTATCGTAGAGCGTGCCTATATTATCCTCAGCAAGGATAAGCTCCTCCTCCTGCTCGATAATTGCACCCTTGTCAATCTCGTGATTAAGGAGAAAGGTGGTTACTCCCGTGCGCTTCTCGCCATTGATGATAGCCCAATTTATAGGTGCTGCACCACGGTACTCGGGCAGCAGCGAGGCGTGGAGATTGAATGTGCCGAGACGAGGCATAGCCCACACCACCTCGGGCAACATACGGAAGGCGATAACCACACCCAAATCGGGTTGCAGCTCGCGCAGAGCCTCCAAGAAGGACTCGTCGCGCAATTTCTCGGGTTGCAGGATAGGGAGGCCAAGCTCCTTAGCCACAAGCTTGACATCGCTCTCGTGGAGACGCTGTCCGCGGCCCGCAGGCTTATCGGGCGTTGTAACCACAGCGACAACATTATATCCCTCGGCCACAAGTCGGCGTAGCGAAGTAGCTGCAAACTCGGGCGTACCCATAAATACGATTCTTAAATCTTTACCTCTCATCGTCTCTGTTTTGTAAGGTTTCTCTTCTTTGTTCGGCGTGCAGGCTGCATCCACTTTGGCAAGCGACGCTCAATGGCGCGACGCATCTTGCGGATACGCACATCGTACCAATCCATATCGAGCAACGAGGTGTCGTTCGTAGCCTTATAGGTGAGGTAGATAGATAGCGGCGTAAGGATAAATATCGGTAGCCACATGCCGTAAAATGCATCCCATGTACCCTCCTTGGACATCTTCTCGCCCGAGATACTGATTATGTAGTAGATGACGAAGAAGACAACCGAGATAACTATCGGCATACCCAAACCACCCTTGCGGATAATAGCCCCAAGAGGTGCTCCAATCATGAAAAAGACGATGATAGAGACGGGCAGAGTCAGCTTGCGATGCCACTCATTCTCGGTACGATAGAGCTGCGTGAGGGCGAGCTTCGAGGATTGCTCGTCGTAGGAGTATGCTCCCTGTGACGAACGCGCCGAGTTGGTCGCCTGATTATAGACCTTCGCTCGCTCTCGCATAGGCATATTTGCCAACGAGTCCATAATGTTAATCGCCGTAAAGTCGCGCTTATCGCGGAGTAGCGAGTCGGGGATATCGCTCGGCAGGATGGTCGTATCGCGCTGGAAGATTTGTTTTTTAAGCAACGGCTCGTACGAGGCAAGCGTACTGCGGTCGATAAGGATATGCAACGAGTCCATAAGCTCCTCGAGCTCGACCATATTGCGGGTCTGCGACTCGCTGAACTCGCGCGACATATCGCCCGGGCGTGTGACCTTCGATACCGGAATTGTTGCCTCCTGGCTCTCGAAGGCGTGCTGACGCATGGTATTACGGTCGTACCACTGCGAGTTACGCGTGTGCTCGTATGTTTGACCGTTGTATAGCGTGACGTAGAGGTAGGCCTTATCGTCGGACATGCGTATATATCCCGAGTCGGCAATGGTTGTTGTCATATTGCCATTCTCGTCGCGTGTATCGAAGATAAGCACGTCGGTAAGCAGGCGCGTCTGCTCGTCTTGGTGGCCTACGCGGATGCTCATATCGGGCAGGCCGTTGAAGAACATGCCATCCTTGAAGTTGAGTTCCTGACGCTGCTCACGGATATTGAACATGATGTCATACATACGCTGATTGGCGTAGGTGACAAGGTTGTTCGAAACGAAGAAACTGCCAAAGGCGATAAGCGACACCAGGGCAATCATTGGGCTCATAATGCGCGGCAAAGACATACCGGCCGACTTCATGGCAAGAAGTTCGAAGTTCTCGCCTAAGTTGCCCATAGCCATAATTGCCGAAAGAAGCATAGCCAAAGGTAGTCCGAGCGGAATCATATTGATTGACGCACAGATAAATAGCTCGGCAATAGTGCTTACATCGAGACCTTTACCCGTTAGCTCGTCGATATATCGCCACACAAAGTTCATCATCAGCACAAACTGCACGATGAAGAAGGTAGCGATAAGCGGACCTACATAGGCTTTGAGGACAAGTTTGTATATCTTTTTCATACTCTCTGTTTAACCGCCACACGACCACACATCGTAAGAAACTTTACGCATATAAGCGTCGCCGTGAGGATAAATATAATGCAGCTGCCCGTAGGCAAATCGAAGCTGTAACTAAGCACAAAACCGGCTATATTACCGCATACAGCCACTACGGCAGACCATAGAGCGATGCGACGATAATCCTTGGTAAGCATATTCACAATGACCGTAGGCATCGAGATAAGCGACAGCAGTAGAATAATGCCCATAACCTTTATCGACAAGACGATGGTTATGGCAACAACAACAGCCATGATATAGTTTGCAAGCAGTGTATTAACACCCTGACTACGAGCATACTCCTCGTCGAAGGTGATATACATAAGGCGACGCAACCACACCACCGAGCCCACTACAACCACAAGTGTCAATACCCCGAGCCAGACAACGTCGTTACGACCAACAAGCAGTATGTTGCCAAAAAGATAGCTCGTCAGATCGGTAGCATATCCCGCCCTGAGCGAGATAAAGAGTGCACCGATAGCCATACCGAGCGACCATATTATGCCCGTAGCTGCATCTTCGCGAATACCGCCTCGACGTGACACATACTCTATTCCGACAGCCGATACCGAGGCGAAGCCCAATGCTCCGAGCAGGGGGTCAAAGCCTGCGTAGAGAGCCATGCCCAAACCTCCGAACGAGGCGTGAGTAATGCCTCCGCTGAGGAAGACTATACGACGTGCAACGATATAACTACCTATAATGCCGCATGTTATCCCCGAGAGGATAGAGGCAATAAAGGCGTATGCTAAGAAGTCATAGGTCGCTATGTCGCTAAAAATATTCACGTCGCCAAACAATTACTATATCTATAACGTGCAAATTTACTCTTTTTTCCTAAGAGAACGAAATCTTTTTTCCATTTTCATATAACTTTTTGTAACTTCGCACCGATTTAGGAACTAATTATATTCAGAATATGACTGCTAAGCGTGTCAGTTTTCACACTTTGGGCTGCAAACTCAACTTCTCGGAGTCATCGACCCTCGCCCGCGAGTTCGAGCAGGGGGGCTATATCCGCGTGGGAAGCTCCGAGCCTACCGATGTGGCTGTAATAAACAGCTGCTCGGTAACCGAGCATGCCGATAAAAAGTGTCGCAATATCATCCGAAAAATACACCGCCGCAACCCCAATGCCATAATCGCCGTTACGGGGTGCTACGCTCAGTTGAAACCAAACGATATAGCCGCAATAGATGGTGTTGATATTGTGCTAAGCAACAACGATAAAGGAGATTTATATAAACGAGTGATTGAGTTAACCGAAAGAGGTAAAGCCGAGGTGTATAGCTGCTCGACAGAGGGGCTCACACGCTTCTTTGCAGCCTACTCGTCGGGTGACCGCACACGCTCATTTTTGAAGGTGCAGGATGGCTGTGACTACAAGTGTGCCTATTGCACCATTCACTACGCTCGTGGTTCGAGTCGAAACATCCCGATTGCTGAGATTGTCCGCGAGGCCGAGGAGATAGCGGCATCGGGGCAGAAGGAGATTGTCATTACGGGTGTAAACACAGGTGATTTCGGCCGCACAACAGGCGAAAAGTTTATCGACTTGTTACGCGCCTTGGATAGCGTTGAGGGTATAGAGAGGTATCGCATTTCGAGCATCGAGCCCAATCTCCTAACCGACGAGATTATAGAGTTTTGCGCTGCGTCACCTAAATTTATGCCTCACTTTCATATTCCGCTCCAAAGCGGCTCGACACGCATACTCGGTTTGATGCGTCGCCGCTACACGGCTGAGCGTTACCGCGAGCGAGTGAGACGCGTAAGAGAGCTTATCCCCGACGCCTTTCTCGGCGTAGATGTTATAGTAGGCTTCCCGGGCGAGGGCGAGGAGGAGTTTATGGAGACCTACAAGCTATTGGAGGAGGTTGGCGCATCGTTCCTCCACATCTTCCCATTCTCGGAGCGACCCGGTACTCCCGCCGTCGATATGCCCAACAAGGTACCTTCGCGAATATCGACCGAGCGTGTGGAGCGTCTCGAGGAGCTCAGCATCAGACTCAACCGCAGCTTCTCGGAGAGGTTTATCGGCGAGGTGCGCGAAGTACTCTTCGAGAGCACCGACCACAACGGCCTGATGTATGGTTATACGGATAACTATCTGAGGGTTGCAGCCGCATACGACATCTCGCTTATCAACACCATTTGTCGCGTGAAACTATGCCATGTGGAGGAGAATGGCGATATTAGCTGCGAAATAGTTGGATAATTCCGACAAAAGTATTACTTTTGTGGTCTAAGCATAGACTTGATAGAAGGTTGAACGATGAAAGAGATATTTAGAAGAATTTTCAACATCAACTCCGTAAATCGACGCCTGCGTGTCGCCTTTATGAGCATTGTGCTACTACTCTTCTTCTCGGGAGCTATTTCGCTCTTGGAGCTCGAGCGCGTGAGCCACGATACGGAGGAGATTCTGTTGGCCAGCAAACAGAATGTCGATATTGCCGGCGAGATGATATCGGCACTCAAAGAGCAAGACGATGCAATGATACATATGGCCGTAATGGGTCGCTCGTTCAGCGACATCACGACATATGGTGTGAAGTGCGAGGAGTCGATAACGCGCCTGTACGAGGCGTCGCAACAGGCTCACCGCCGCATGCTCGCTACCGAGACACCCTCAGCCACCGACTCGTTGGTGCTCTACACCAACCGCATCAATGGCCTTGCCAACGACTTTCTCAGCGGTAATGTGCTCCGCTCGGTAGCCGAGATTCAGTCTATCGACTCGACCTCGACGTATAGCAGCCGAAAGTGGTATATCGAGAGCTATAAGCCCGAGTATATGAACCTCTCGGAGCAGATAACAAAGTATATGACCGGCTCGCAGAGCACGCTTGGCCCCGATGTAAACCGTCTGAGTCATACGGCACGACGCGCTGTGACACCTGTTTTTATCTCGGTTGTAGTGATGCTCGTGGTGGTGCTTATGCTCTACTACTTCCTGCACGTCTATTTTATCCGCCCCGTGTTGCGCATCAATCGCAACTTGGGCGACTATCTAAATTTCCGTATGCCCTTCGAGAGCGACCCGTCGTGCCGCGACGAGATAGCAACGCTCCGAGAGCGCATATCGACACTCATCGACAAACTAAAATAAACAGGGTGTAGAGCATGAGAATACATGTCGTCATACGATATATAGGCATGGTGCTGCAATTCATTGCAGCCTTCATGCTTGCATCGGCCGCTGTATCTATGCTCAACGACTACGACTCGGCATTCTACCCTCTTCTGCTATCGTCATTCCTCACAGCTCTACTCGGCCTCTTCCCGCTGATATTTGTCGAGAAGGTCGATGAGATTAAGAGTAAGGAGGGTTACGGCATTGTCGTAGGCTCGTGGCTTGTAGCCTGCATCGTCGGCATGTTCCCCTACCTGATATGGGGCGGCGAGTTCACGATGATAAACGCATGGTTCGAGAGCGTATCGGGCTTCACCACAACAGGCGCATCTATTCTTAACGACATAGAGTTTCTACCCCACGGCCTACTCTTTTGGCGAGCCTCGTCGGCATGGATTGGCGGTATAGGCGTTGTGATGTTCGCCTTGGTAATTTTGCCCTCGATGGGTCGCAGCCGCCAGATGCTATATAATGTTGAGCTATCTACCATTGCGAAGGATAACTTCCACTATCGCTCGAAGGTAATCATCCGCATTCTTTCGTCGGTATATATCGGTCTTACGGTAGTAACCATGTTTCTGCTCAAATATTCGGGCATGGGTTGGTTTGACGCTATAACCCACGCCATGTCGGCATGTAGCACCTGTGGTTTCAGCAACAAGAATGCCTCGATGGCCTACTTTGATTGTCCTTTGATGGAGGGTATCATGATAGGTGCTATGGTCTTGGCGAGTATCCATTTCGGCATACTCTATGCGACAATTACCGGTCGCCGAAACAATATCTTCCGCTCGGAGGTCGTTCGTAGTTATATCGGCATGCTCCTTGTCGTCAGCCTGATTATTGCAGTCAATCTATTCAGTACCAACCGCTACGAAAGCATTGGCGAGGCTCTGCGACACTCGGTATTTCAGGTGGTTAGCGTGACCACAACATCGGGTTTTGCTACGGCCGACACCAACACATGGAGTTCGTTGGCTATCGTTCTGCTCGTATTCTGCTCGGTGGTCTGTGGTTGTGCCGGCTCGACATCGGGAGGTATGAAGGTGGATCGCGTGCTTATGGCCTTCAAGGTTATTCGTAACCGCATGAAGGTACAGCAGCACCCTAACGCCGTTATCCGCACCAAGATTGATGGCGTGGTCCAAGACGACGGCATATTGAGCCTTGTAATGAGTTTTATCGTTGCCTACATAGCACTTGTGCTTATTGGAACAATCCTCTATACTACGTTTGGAACAGACCTATTGACAGGATTCACGGCATCGATAGCATGTATAAGTAATGTAGGTCCAGGCTTTGGCGATGTAGGCTCTATGGCAAACTACTCGGAGCTACCCGCCGTACTTAAATTTGGCTCTACGGTACTAATGTTGGTTGGTCGTTTGGAGATATTTGGTTTTATACAGCTTTTCTTCATTCGTTCGTGGAAATAGTGGTAAAAGAAATTAGAGTAAACTAAGAGATAGAGATGAGAGTATTGAGGGATATCGCTTTAACTTGTGCGCTACTATTCGGTGTTGCAGCATGGTCGTCGGCACAGCAGCCTACGGGCATGGCGGCTCTTACCGACAACGAGGAGTATAACGAGCTTATGCGCAACAACATTAAACTCGGCGAAGATATCGACTCGCTGACTACCCTAATGAACGATGTGCGCAACGGACTTAGAGCCTCGTTCGAGGCTCGTGAGCAGCGCACTCAGGCCGAACGCGATAGTATATCGAAGCTTATCATATCGCTCGAACAGCAGGTTTTCGACCTGCGCGACGAGCGTGGCACTATCACCAACCGCATAAACAGCATCGAGCAGGAGTGGGTACTGATGCAGTTTAACAATCCCAATGAGGCTATAGCGGTTGGCAGTATCGTGTATGCTGACGAATATACGGAGCCTCAGCGTCGCAACCTCATAGATAACAGGTGTTTTGTCGATGCTCTCAACAGCGAGGACTACGCCTCGTTGCAGGCATCGCACGAGAGTATGATTATTCTTAGCGAAAGGGTCGATGAATATGTATCGCGCTACGAGGCGATGAGCGATATATACGAGAGTTATATGGCAACAAACGACGAGAGCGTTGCCGACTCGCTATTTGAGGCATTTAACACGTTAGAGGCAGAGAACATAGCACTCGACAAGAATATTCAGGAGTCGTGGCGTAGAATATTGGACACTAAATACTACTCGTTGAGCTACATCCTTGAAAAGCACCAACGCACCGAACTCTTAGACCAGCTTACCGACTCGTTTGCCGAGATGGACAGAGCCTTTGCCGAGAACGAGGGTTACTACGCTTCGGATGGTGTTATGCGCTACGCGGTGGGCTACCCCACGCTTATCGATGCTGAGCTGTCGTTTGCCCGAAGCATGGAGCTCAGCGAGGCTGCCGACTCGTTGGCCGAGGTGCAGAGCACAATACCTCTGCCGGATTATCATATCGAGGAGCTGATAATCGAGCGTCGCTACTTTATCGACTACGAGCCTATTGTCTTCGGTAAGACCTATTACTACACAAATGCCAACCCCATCCCGCAGCTCAAGGTTTATGAGCACGGCACGATATACCGCATACTTCTCGGCAGTTTCCGCAAGATGCAGAACTTGTCGATATTCAAGGGTGTAAGACCTCTCTACATCGACCATAGCGACGATTACTACCGCTACTATGTCGGTGGTTTTGCGACACTTACCGAGGCTGACGAGGCGGCTCAGATGCTTCGTGACAAGGGCTTCCGCTCACCCCAGGTGTGCCGTTGGGTGGATGGCTCTATGGAGAACTTGTCGCGTATGGCCAAGGAAGAGGATAAGGATATAAGCGAGGTGGCGGCCGAGAGCGACCTAAGATTTATGGTCGAGATTACTACCGAGTCACTAAGCTCCGATATCGAGGCAACAATCGAGGCCGTAAGCCCCGGAAAGCGCATATCGCGTGCCGGAGGTAAGTTTGTAGTCAGCACCTTTGCGCAGCGAAGCGAGGCTGAGGCTTTGGCCGATGCTCTACGCACGATGTTTGATGATACGGATGTGACAATCAAAGAGATAGCATTAAATCAATAGAAAACTGAGAGTTATAGATATATGAAACGAGTAACAACGTTGCTTACAGCACTAATCATCATATGTTGCGCCATGATGTCATGCAGCAAGGAGGAGAATTGTAGTCTTGCCGTACCATCAAACAGTATCCTTGTAAGCATGCCCGGCCAGAGTGGCACTACCGATTTCGACAGCCACAATATTACCTCAATAACCGTGGCGTCGAAGCCTAAGGGTTGGGTTGTCGATAATATCGATATGTACAGCGCAACGATTACCGTCACTGCCCCCTCGTCGTTCGACGACGGCGAGGCCACCGAGGGTAAAATATCTATGACGGGCTACACACCAACGGGAGATACCAAGGGTATAGATATATATGTTGCGATACTTCCGAAGGCCGATATTGACTATACGCAGTCGCCTGCAAACTGTTATATCGCCAACGCCCCCAAGACGCGCTACCGTTTTAACCCCTATATCGGTGGCTCGACAACACCTCTAAATACAGACCACATAGCACTTATTTGGGAGTCGAGTATTGGCGTAATCAAGTATCTCGACCTACGCGACGGCTTTGCTTCGTTCTATGTAGAGGAGGAGTTGGATGATGACGAGGCCACAGGCAAGGTTGTTCCAGGCAACGCCCTTATCGGAGGCTACGACGCTGAGGGCAACCTGCTATGGAGTTGGCATATATGGGTAACAAACTCATCGCCCGAGAGCGAGACAATAACCCTCGGAGGTCGCGAGCTGATGAACATAAACCTCGGTGCCGACTGCAATAGCGAGGGCGAGGCCGACGCAGACAAGATATTACGCTCGTATGGCCTGTACTATCAGTGGGGTCGCCGCACACCCTTTGTAGGCCCTCTTACATGGAACTTCTACAACAATACCGACGCCTATATGTACAACGCCAAGGAGCGATACCTCTACCTTACCTACGAGACTTCGACGGCTGAGATTGGTAATATTGCGTGGGCCGAGGATAATGCGATGACAATCATCAAAGGTAACCCCGAGAATGGCTACGATTGGGAGTATAGCGAGCATGACGACACGCTGTGGGGCTCCTCGACAAAGAGCGAGCACGACCCCTGCCCCGCAGGTTGGCGTGTCCCCGAGAGCTCGATATTCGACGCTCTCACAATCTCGGCTATGGATGACTCGATGAGCTGGGAGGAGGCACAACCAATGTATGGTTGGAGATTGGAGGATAGCGGTAGTGGCGAGAGCTACTTCTTCACCGCTGCCGGCCGCCGCAACTACCTCGATGGCCGCCTCGACAATATCAACGACGACGACTTCCGACCCGTGCCATGGTCGGGATACTACTGGACCTCGACAACCGATGGAGCATCGGCCAAGGCTCTCTACTTCGATCTTAATACCGAGACGCGCACATGGAACGCTATTGAGACCTCGCGCTCGATGCAGCGTGCCAATGCTCTGCCTATTCGTTGCGTGAAGGAGTAGCCACTCGCATATAATTTGGCGCAATATTTGTCACGTTGCAGGCATAAACCTTTATGCCTATGAAACGAACAATTACTATTATTGCGTCGGTGGTCATCATGCTCCTTATCAGCTCGATACTGCGTAGCGAGGCCTCTATCGACTATCAATCAAAGGACGACTCGGAGCGGGCTGCACAACAAGAGGCCCGACAAGCCAAGCGCACACAGCGTCTTGCCGCCTACGAAAAGTATCTCGACTCGTTGGTGTTATCGCACAACTTTCGCTTCGTTCCACAGACCATGCAACAGCTTCCTGCCGGCATGATGCGAACACTGCAAAATCCCTGTTACGAGGTTTTGGTCGGCACGCGCGATGTCGATATATGCATACCCTATTTGAAGGGTTACACACCACCCTATTACCCCGTAGTTTTTAACTATGTACTCCCCTCGGTCGATGATTATGTTGCCGAGCAGGTCAATGGCGGCTGGCACATTACATTCAAGACTACGCTCTTCTCTGCTACGGACTACACCTTCGCGTTTGATATCAATTCGCACTATGGCGGAGCTATGCTGACCATATCCTCGCCATTCTATAACAGCGTGCAGTATAGTGGCAATATTATGGGTATATAATCGTACTCTTGCGGAGTGTGAAGTGACCCCAAAAGTTTGGACAAAAAACTTTTGGGGTCACTTCATAGCTACAAGAAGGCTAATAATTGGAGTCGTTTTACAATTGTGGGCTACGACTTCGAGCATGGCGAAGTGGTAGAGTGACAATACTCGATATAGACCAGCCTGCATCAACGCGAAAGTGTGCTCCGAACTATTTGGACACATCCTACTACTCGCTCCTGAGATAACGGGCAGTATGGCTCTCGGCACACGCAGCAACCTCAGCGGGCGTGCCCTCGGCGACAATCATACCGCCTCCACGACCACCCTCGGGGCCCATGTCGATAATGTGGTCGGCATAACGCACCACATCCAAGTTGTGCTCGATGACGATAGCCGTATTACCGCAATCGACAAGGCGGTTGATAACATCCAATAGCTGGCGTATATCCTCGAAGTGCAGGCCCGTAGTGGGTTCATCGAGGATATAGAGCGTGCGGCCCGTCTCGCGCTTAGCAAGCTCCGTGGCAAGTTTTATACGCTGCGACTCGCCACCCGAAAGCGTTGTACATGGCTGTCCGAGCGTGAGATAGCCTAAGCCGACCTCTTGCACAGCTTTGAGCTTTTGGTATATCGAAGGAATATTCTCGAAGAACTCAACAGCCATATTTACCGTCATATTGAGCACGTCGTTGATGCTTTTTCCCTTATACTTAACCTCCAAAGTCTCGCGATTATAGCGGTTACCGCCACACGCCTTGCAACGCACATAGACATCGGGCAGGAAGTTCATCTCGATAGTTTGCTGACCTGCACCGCGACACTCCTCGCAGCGACCTCCCTTGACATTGAACGAGAAACGGCCGGCCTTGAAACCTCGAATCTGCGCATCGGGAGTCATCTCAAAGAGCTTGCGTATATCGGCAAAGAGGTTGGTATATGTCGCAGGATTACTACGCGGCGTGCGGCCGATAGGCGACTGATCTACAACAACCAACTTATCGATATGCTCCAAGCCATCGATAGAGTCGTATGGCAACGGTTGGTCGAACGAGCGATATAGGTGTCGCGATAGTATTGGGCGAAGTGTGCCGTTGATAAGCGACGACTTACCCGAGCCCGAAACCCCCGTAATGCAAACGAACTTACCGAGAGGGATGCTCACATCGACACCTTTGAGGTTGTTGCCCCTCGCCCCACGTAGCGTGATATATTGGCCACTACCCTCTCTGAGGGGCGTGGTACGCTCGATACGGCGGCGACGATTGAGATAGTCGGCTGTGATAGTATCGCTGCGCAGGATATCCTCGAATGTGCCCCAGGCGACAATATTTCCACCTCGACGACCTGCAAGAGGCCCTACATCGACGATATAGTCTGCCGAGCGCATCATATCCTCGTCGTGCTCGACGACAATCACCGAGTTACCAGCATCACGCAGGCTTTTGAGGCTATCGATAAGTCGGCGGTTATCCCTCTGATGCAGACCTATGCTCGGCTCATCGAGAATATAGAGCACATTAACGAGCTTCGAGCCTATCTGCGTGGCAAGACGTATGCGTTGTGCCTCGCCGCCCGATATTGTACGCGAGGCACGCGACAAAGAGAGGTATCCGAGGCCGACATCGACCAAGAAACCGAGCCTCTCGCGTATCTCCTTGATGATATCGCGGGCTATAAGTTGCTCCTTATCCGATAGATAATCCTCGATATGGGAGATCCACTCGGCAAACTCGACAATAGACATAGCCGAGACCTCGGCTATGCTCAGACCTCCGATACGGAAGTTGAGCGACTCGCGACGCAGACGACAGCCACCACACGAGGGGCAGCTCTGCATAACAAGAAACTGTTCTCTCCACTTCTGACCCCTCTTAGACTCCTCATCGACGTTGCGCATAATCCACTCCGAGAGGCCCGCCCACTGCGTAAGCTGAGTGCCTCCATACGAGGAGAACTCCGAGAGGTTAATCATAAGCGGTTCGGAGTCGCCATAGAGGATAGCGTTCATCGCCTCGTGCGATATTGACGACACAGGATCATCGAGCGTAAAGTCGTAGCGGTGGCCAAGCATCGAGAGCATGGCAAAGAGCATATTGTTCTTATACTTACCGAAGGGCTCGATAGCTCCATCGCGAAGCGATAGCGAGTCATCGGGGATAATCTTAGCTATATCGAAAACAGCCCTCTCGCCAAGACCGTTGCACTCGGGGCATGCACCCTTAGGCGAGTTAAACGAGAAGGTATGAGGCGCTGGCTCCTCGAAGGCCTCGCCAGTAGTTGGGCACATCAGGTGGCGCGAGTAGTAGCGCATACCCTCGGTGGCGTAGTCGTAGAGCATCATAGTACCCTTGCCCTGACGCATAGTCTCGCGTAGCGAGGTCATCATACGCTCGCGATGCTCCTCGCCGATAACGAGGCGGTCGATGACCATATCGATAGTGTGTATCTTGTAGCGGTCGAGCTTCATGCCAGCCGTAAACTCGCGAATCTCGCCATCGATGCGGGCATAGATATATCCCTTACGCGCCATGGTCTCAAAGAGCTCGCGATAGTGACCCTTACGACCCTTAACCACAGGCGCAAGGAAGGCTACACGGCGGCCCGAGAAGCCCTCAATCATAAGGTCGCATATCTGCTCATCGCTGTAACGCACCATCTCCTCGCCCGTGAGCGGAGAGTAGGCACGCGAAGCACGAGCATAGAGCAGGCGCAGGAAGTCGTTAATCTCGGTGACCGTACCTACTGTCGAGCGTGGGTTCTTATTGGTGGTCTTCTGCTCGATGGCTACCACAGGGCTAAGACCCGTGATACGATCGACATCGGGTCGCTCCATAGTACCCACAAACTGTCGCGCATAGGCCGAGAGTGTCTCCATATAGCGACGCTGACCCTCGGCATAGATGGTATCGAAAGCCAACGACGACTTACCCGAGCCCGATAGTCCGGTGATAACAACAAGCGAGTCGCGCGGTATGGTGACATTTACGTTTTTAAGGTTGTGGACACGTGCACCGACAACCTCAATCTTACCCTTAGCCATGGTCTATTAGCTTATAGTAGGTGACCGAGAAGCGTTTGTAGCGATATCCAACCCATGAGGTCGATGAAGAATACTACGATGATAAAGAGTGTGAACCAGCGCACAAACTTAACACCCCACGACATTGCCCAATGCGACGCAACAAGAGCACCGAGGATATTACCCACGCCGTGCAACAATCCGGCCATCCACTCCACCTGTCCATTGTAGATGAAAACTGCCAAAGCAAAGGGCGTGGAGATAAATATCACAAAGCCCTTGATGACATTGGCTGTGACGATATCCAGATTCATGGTTGATAGCGTGATAGCCAAAATCAAGAAGCCGAGGCCGATATATATGTATCCGCCGTAGAAGCCAATGATAAAAAACCATATATAGTGCCACCACCGTATCTCCAAGCCGTGGCCACCCGTAACCTGCTGCTTATCCTTGCCGAGGAGCAGATATACAAGGATTATAGCCAAGACCACGCTGAGGCATATCTTGAATATCATCTCGCTAACCTCGGTGGCAACCATAGCACCGAAGATATTACCAAAGATAGCGGGGATGGATAGCAAAAGTCCGCTCTTTAGGTGCAACATACCCTTACGCAGGAAGGCCACCGTAGCCGAGAAGTTTTGCAAAAGCACCGCAATACGGTTTGTTCCGTTAGCGATACCTATTGGCATGCCCATAGCCATAAATAGCGACATGGTGATAACCGAGCCACCACCACCCAACGTATTTATAATGCCGACCAAAACACCCGACACCAAGAGTAGAATTATCTCATTGACACTCATATAAAGTAACTATAAAATTTCAAACTTATCGGCATCTCTCCACACGGCGAACTTCGTTCTGAACACCTCCAATGCCTCACAATCAATCTCCACAATCTCAACCCCCTCGCGTGAGGCCATATCTACCATATCGCGACCGTAATAGTCGATAACGACCGAATCGCCCGAATAGCTCAACGCAGGCTCACAGCCCGTACGGTTTACGCCGATGACATAGGCTTGATTCTCGATAGCACGGGCTCGCAGCAGCGTGCGCCACACCTCGCGACGCGATGCAGGCCACAGAGCCGAGTATATCATCGCATCGTAGTCGCCCCGCTGACGACTCCACACCGGAAAGCGTAGGTCGTAGCATATACCGAGCAGAAAGCGCACACCTCGCCAACAGACAACCTTACGTTCGCTACCCGCCTCGAAGTGGCGATTCTCGCCACCAACCGAGAAGAGGTGACGCTTGTCGTAGTACTCCACTTGGCCATCGGGCTCGACAAAGTACATCCTGTTGCGGTAGGCTCCACACTTATCGAGAGTAGCTACCGACCCCACAATCGCCGCATTAGACCTACGAGCCATATGCTGCATCCAACCGAGAGTACGCCCCGTATCGGCAACCCTTTGCGGCTCAGTAACGAAGCCTGTCTGAAACATCTCCGAAAGTATGATGGTGTCGGCCTCGACCGAGGCAAGAGAGTGCTCCAAAGCCTCTAAGTTGGCCTCGATATCGCACCACGTCACGTCACGCTGAACTATTGCTACTCGATGTTTCATACCCTATCGCACTCTACTTTTTAGCTATGTAGAAGAGATCGAAGCATCGCTCATCGGCCTCTCCAACATAGTAGTCCTCCATAGTGATACCCGCCGTAAGCTCTCGGTTGGCGTTGTACAAACGGCGGCGGTTTAGTCTGTTCATAATATCGTAAGGGATGCGCAACAGCCATCGCGGCAGCCACCACTGCATGCGCAACAGGTCGAAACGCATGATACGGTGCACCGACTCCCTATTCTTCTCGTAGTACTCCCAAACACGCTCATTACCACCTACACCACGACACTCCACACTACGGAAATCGCCAAGTAACTCGCGTAGTTCCTCAATGCGATACTCTCTAACGTGCCACGGATTGCGAGTGAGCGACATCGGGCGGTTGGGGGTGGTAACAATAAAGCATCCTCCGGGTTTGAGCACACGCCACACCTCACGAACAAACTCCCTATCGCGCTTGATATGCTCGATAACCTGAAACGAAACAACGCAGTCGAAACTCTCGTCGGCAAATGGCAGAGGCGGCGCAGTAGCCTCCATAAATTCGACATTCGCGGGTAGCGTTGCGAGCTTCTCACTACGAAATTTATCAATCGTGGTGAAGTGCAAGGCGTGCGGAGCGATAATATCGACACCATAGCCCGTGCCTGTGCCTATCTCCAAGACACACCCCGAGATAAGCTCCGAGGCCTTGACATAGGCCAAGCGCGAACGCTGATATACGAAGTTCTCCGCAACACTAAGCGATACCCTCTCTGCCGTTTTCATAGCTCCTACTTTACTCGCTCGATACCATGTTCCGTTTGGCGCACCTTACCCTGTTTGAGCAGCATGCCCAAAGCTCGCTTAAAGACCTTCTTGCTCATGCCGGCGACGTGCGACACCTCGAGAGGCTCGCTGCGGTCGTTAATCGGAAGAACGCCACCATGCTCATCCAAAAGTCTCTCCAACTTGGGAGCAGCACTCTCCACCTCGGCAAGACCCGTGCGTTGCAAGCTCACATCGATACGCATATCGTCGGTAATGCGACGCACCCAGCCCTGACATCTGTCGCCAATGCGAATGGGCGTGAAGAGCTGATTCTTGTATAGCATAGCCCAATGGCGATTATTGATAACAACACGATAGCCGATAGACATCTCCGAGGCCACAAAGATAGAGACCTCGTCGCCAACCTTCACGGTCAGAGGGTCATCGTTGTAGATGAAGGGTTTAATCTTGTTGGTGGCTACGCAACGACCCGTCATCTCGTCGATGTACATATAGACGACGGTACGCTGACCGGCAATAACGCCACCCTGCTGATTGCGATTGGGGAGGAATAGGTGTTTGCCCGAAAGACCCCAATCGAGGAATGCTCCGTGCAGGTTCTTATCTACGACCTTCAAGGCGGCAACCTCGCCAGCCTTGATAAGAGGCCTCTCGGTAGAGGCTACAAGGCGGTCTTCGGAGTCGTGATATACGAATACCTCGACCTCGTCGCCAACCTTCATATCTAAGCGTGTAAAGCGATTGGGGAGGAGCACCTCGGCACCCTCCTCATCAGCAAGGAAAAGTCCAAAATCCGATATACGCGATACTTTGAGTCTCTGTATTTCGCCTGTTCTCATAACTTAAAAATATATAGTTAAGCGTGTAAAGATACAAAAAAAGTATCAACCGCGAAAGAGAAAAGGCGAAATAGAGGGTAATAAAGCTAAAAAATGGGCTAAATCACCTCTAAAATTCTAAACATAAGATAGCCGAGATAGTTACCCAAAGCATACCCCGCAAGGCCGTTAGTGATACCTACTACAATGACATCGCGATTCTTCATCGTCGCAGCAATCATAGGCACACACACGGGCGAGTTAATAAGCGTATTAGATGTGATAACCGCTGTGTCGGCATCGATGCGTAATAGACGCGCACACACAATTGTAGCAAACAACGAGCCAAAGACTATAATCGCCTGGAAGAGCAGAATATAGAGGCTCTGCTGCCAATCGATAGCGGCAAGGTTAGCCATCGTTGCCATGACAAGACAGAAGATATATATCAAGTACATACCTGCATCGTAGCTCTTATCCCAGCTGCGCACCTCGCGCGTGAGTGTAGCCACAAGCGATAACGTTGTAATTGATAGAATGAGCGCAACCATCGAGATACCCGACTCGCCACCAACCTTCGAAGCAATAAGCACCGAGACACCCATGATAGCTATCGAGGCCACGGTAATCTTGGCAAGTTGTACCAAAGAGTTTCGCTTGGCGAAATCACGGTATGGATTCTCCTCCTCAGTAACCACATCGACACGCTGCTCGCTGTGGCGACGGCCACCGACAATTCGGCGAGCAAGGCGCACACCACCCCCCATAAGGAACATCAGATAGAAAAACGAGACTATAAGATTGCAGGTCGAAAGCATCACAAAATTCTCGGTCGAGAGGCCCACCATCTGCTTTACGGAAGCAAGATTTGCCGCACCTCCCGTATATTGACCCGTAAGTGCTGCACCCATCTTTGCACCCTCAACACCCAACCTACCGTCGCAGATGATATAACCAAGGATAACTATCACTACAACAGATAATACGCCGGCTACAATAGCCGACAAACTTTGGCCTATCTTAAAACTACGGAAGTTACATCCGAAGAGCATCATCGGTAGAGCCAAGGGGACCAAAACCTCCGATACGCTCTCCTGAAAAGCAAGCAACGACTCTCGCTCCTCACCCGAGGGCATGATACCGATATTAGCGACCACAACACCGAGGATATAGAGCACAAGGACAGGGCCAATCTTTTCTAAAACGGTCACCTTGCGACAGCCATAGAGAACAGCTGCAGGAGCAAAGATAAAGAATAAAAGGAGTAGTAGTTTTGCAATCATAGCTACACTTGTCACCATCGTTAATGGCACAAATGTAGCTAAAATTTTGCAAATAGTCCAATATTATCTATTCTTATTGAAAAAGAGAGGCGACAGCCAACGCTGTACTATCGCCTTAATCTCTATCGCGTCGCACGAATATCTGCACCTCCCGAGGCATAGGTCTTTACCGTGGCCGAGGTCAATCGATACTCGACATCGGCACCTCCCGAGGCGTTGATATCGTACGATGTCGTGGCATAGACCTCCAAGTCGGCACCACCCGAAGCAGCAGCCGAGACCTTCTCGGCACACAGCTCGCCGAGGTGCGCATCTGCACCACCCGACACAGCAACACTCAGCTCGCGACAGCTACCACGCAACTCGACATCGGCACCTCCCGAGACGGCAATGGCAATATTACCATCGACAACAAGCTCGTCGAGGCACTCCAACTCGGCACCACCCGACACAGCAAATGAGGTAAGACCCTCGGGCGAAAGGCGCACTTCGAGTCTATCGACATCGTAGCCATTACCGCGACGCATCTCAACGCGGAGCGAGTTATTCTGAGTCTCAATCACAACATACTCCATAATATTTTGCGAAGTTATGATACGAGCCTCGCCAACCGGAACGCTGCTATCCAATATCACATCTATACCCGACGATACAGCAAGTCCCTCGATGGGAGTATCAAAGGTGCGCTGCTCGGTAATCACATCTCCCTCACCCTTAATCACGGGAAAACAGCTAACAGCAAAGAGCATCGCGCTCAATGCAACAAAAGATAATCTCTTCATAGTATTTAAGATATGTTATATAAATTATTAAACATCTTACTCCTAAGGCATTAAACTCGTTTAATCTCAATAGTAATATCGAGTAGCGACAAACGCTCTTGGAGCTTAGGCAACTCCTCGTCGATAAACTTCTGTCGTTCCAGCTCCTTGATATGCCCCTTTGCGCCCTCCGACACAAAGAAGCCTATGCCGCGGCGGTTGAAGATGACGCCGTCGGCTTCGAGTCGCTCGTAGCTACGCATTACCGTATTTGGATTAACACCCACTTCGGCAGCGAGCTCCCTCACCGAGAGTATGCGCTCCAACTCGGGCCACTCGCCCGAGAGTATGCGCATGGCGATAAGTTCGTATATCTGTCGCCAAATGGGCTTATCTTCCGAAAATTGCATCATAACACTATAATTTTATATCTTTATAACGAAGAATGAAGTATCCCAAAACCCAACCTACAATTATAACAAGCACGTTGATACATGTTCTAACCTCCACTATGTACTCTTGCGAAACAAACCTCTGTATAAGGAACTGCCCTATAAATATCAGGCCGATAGCCACAAGATAGTTCATTATAACGCGCATACGGGCCGTTAGGTTCACAACAAGAAGTATAGCGTGTGTTGCCAACGTGCCGAGCGAAAGTCGCAAATCCCCGACCAGCTCGCTAAGCATAAACTCTTCGGCCTCGACCGGCGGAAATATTGCCTTCATAATAGCCATCGCAGGGATAAAGCATACCACAAAGAGTAGAATAGCTACAACCGTGCTGTTGAGCATGATAAAGGTGTATCGCTCGGCGACCGATATTGGCAGGGTGTTCTCCATAACAAAGGTGGGCTTGCTACGCAGTCCGAATGTCGAGAGGTAGAGTACAAAGAGCAGGTCGAAGAGAGCTACCAAGGCGGCCAACATCGCCGCCGAGACAGCACTATGCGAGGCGTAGCCATAGAGCATCGGCAAGCCAAACGTGCCGAGCATCAGGGCGTAATAGCTGTAACGATTGCAGCTATAATGCCTCAGTGCATAGTTCGCTATTTTCTTAACATGACCATACATAACTACCACTTTATCTGTCGTTTACGCAACACAACATAACCCGCCAAGTAGAAGATTATCGGGATTAGTGCATAGAGTGCGATACCGACAGGCTCGGGGATGCTGAAATTGCTGAAAAAGAGACCTATCTTCTCCTCGTTGCGAACCATTAGCTCCAACCCCACACGGCCCGTAATACCCAAAAAGAGCATTACACCAACAAAAGCACCAATATAGGCCACGAGGAGGTTTCGGCGTGCCGCAATATTGATAAGGAGCGAGGCCGAGAAGATTATCTGAACAAGGATATATATCGGCCAATAGAAGATTATCTCCGAAAGCAGATTCCATAACTCATAACCAAGAGATACCGGCCCATACATAAACGGGGTCGCCAAGAGCGCGGCGATTGAGGCTGCAACAGCAACAATAAGCGGAAAGACCACCGCGCCATTGAAGAGCATAAAGAGCATGCGCTCCTCGTTGGAGATAGGTATAGTACACTCCATAATCTTTGTCGCGCGACCACGCATGCTGTATGTGGTGCGAACAGCAAAGCCAATAGCAACAAAGAGGTATATAGCCGTGGTGATACCTGTTACGGTTGTTATATCGCGCGACAAGACGCCGAACAGAAGTGGCCAACCAACGAGTTGAAGCACCATACCGAGGTATTGTTTGCGTTGTGTAGCGTAATGATAGCGAGCATACTGCGCTACCCTACTTATCGAAAAACTTGACATAACTATTTCTGGTTAAATATTGCTGCAATAGCGTTACGATTTGCCGTTGCTGCGTTAAACAATAGCTCGATGCTGAGCGGTGTATCCTCGTCACTCTCGTTAAGCGATACAGCCATATCGCCCTGAATAGTTCGCTCCGAGTAGATTACCTTGTCACCCTCGGTAGTTTTACCAAATTTAAGACGACGACCAATCTCGAAGGTTGTAGCCGATAGCGCAACACCCTGTTCGTCGAGGATTACGATGCTATCCAAAAGCTGTTCGACATCGGCCACCTGATGAGTCGAGATTACCACTACGCGCTCGTCGTTCACATACGAGGCGAGGATGCGACGAAATACACTCTTTGACGGTATATCGAGGCCGTTTGTCGGCTCGTCGAGGAGCAACATTCTGACATTGCACGCCATAGCAAAGGCGATATAGGCCTTCTTGCGCTGTCCCATAGACATCGAGTGCAGCCTCTCGGCAGGATTTACATGCATCTCCTCGCAGTAGCGAAACATATCTCCACGGTTGAAATTGGGATAGAAGGGCGATGTGACCTTAGCGTAGCTCTCCAACGACAAATTTGGCAAGTCAAACTCCTCGGGTATGATAATAAGGTCGCGATATATCTGGGGATTGCGCAACATCGGATCCGAGTTCATCACTCGAACACTACCCTTTGTGGGGCGCATGATACCACATATAAGTTTCAAAAGTGTGGTCTTACCTATACCGTTGCAGCCGAGCAGACCGTGGATGTGGCCCTGCGAAAGGTTAAGCGAGATATTGTTCAAGACACTCTGTCCCGACGAATATCCAAATGAAAGATGCTCTGTTGTAATCATACTAACTTACTATTATTTTGTTAATTGTACCACTATCAAAGTTCCATTCCCACCCTACACTACCATAACAAGTTCATCTATTCGAGAAGAAGATGTTGTGTGTATTAGTAGCGTAATACACTGCAAAGGTAGAGATAATTTTTAATCTTGCAAATTTTAGGCGTAATTTTTTGATAAAAATTTCTGAGAATCGTGATTAAAGAGCACTTCTTTCACAAAGTGAAAAAAATTTATCTGTAATGGTCCGTTGATTTGAAAAAAATT
>JAZNDK010000024.1:0-4274 GCA_045588005.1 Alistipes sp.
TGCCACGGGCTGCACCAACATTGTGGATGCCATAATGATATGCTACCCCGCTCTTACGATGATAAATGGCGAGTTGTGTCTGCGCTCCGTGAACTCGGCACGCGGCTCATCGGCAGTGCTCATACTCTGCGACGGTGTGGAGACACGACCCGAGACCATCAACCCCAATGACGTAAAGTCCGTAGAGATACTCAAGGGTGCCAATATGTATGGTTTCCGCGGTGTTAATGGTGTGGTGCTTATCACAACCAAGAGTGCCGAGGATTAGCTACGCTAACACTGCGCCCACATACAACGCTAAAGGCGAGTAGCGTACAAAAAGTAATGGGGATGGCTAATTTACGTTTAGCCATCCCCATTTTTTAATTGACCCCAAAAATTTTTTATCCAAACTTTTGGGGTCAATTCAACTACTTGGTACGTGCGATATATGAGTTATTACGCCACTTTGCATTCTCCTCGGCTGCCTCAAAGAGCTGCTCTGCCTCGGCAGGGAACGCCTTCTGGAGTGAGGTGTAACGCACCTCCTTCATCAAGAAGTCGCGGAACTTCGACCAGTCGGGCTCCTTAGAGTCCATAACAAACGGGTTCTTGCCCTCGGCCTCCAACGCGGGGTTGTAGTGCCACAAGTGCCAGTAACCACACTCTACGGCCTGCTTGCCGACGCTCTGTGTGCGTGTCATGCCACCCTTGATACCGTGGTTGATACAGGGAGAGTAGGCGATGATGAGCGAAGGTCCGGGGTAGGCCTCAGCCTCTTTCAGCACGTTGAGCAGCTGAGTCTGCGATGCACCGATAGATACCTGAGCAACATATACATAGCCATAGGTCATAGCTATAGCACCAATATCCTTCTTGCGGATGCGCTTACCCGACGATGCGAACTTAGCCACTGCACCCACAGGCGTAGCCTTAGATGACTGACCTCCCGTATTTGAATATACCTCGGTGTCGAGAATAAGGATATTTACATCCTCGCCCGAGGCCAAGACGTGATCCACACCACCGAAACCGATGTCGTAGCCCCAGCCGTCGCCACCGATGATCCACTGTGAACGCTTAACCAACCAATCCTTATACTCCAATATAGTCTTGCAAGCGTCGCAGCCACAAGCCTCCATCATTGGGATAAGACGCTCGGTAACCTCTGCTGAGCGGGCAGCAAAGTGGCGAGCCTCGATCCACTCCTTCATTGTAGCTTTAAGCTCATCAGAGCACTCCTTGCACTCGGCGATAGCCTTAGTCATAACATCCTCGATGCCCTGACGAATCTTCTCCACACCGACACGCATACCGAGACCGAACTCGGCGTTATCCTCGAAGAGCGAGTTTGCCCATGCAGGACCTTGACCCTTAGCATTTGTGCAGTAGGGTGTCGAGGGTGCCGAGCCCGAGTAGATAGATGTACAACCCGTAGCGTTGGCAACCATCATACGCTCGCCGAAGAGCTGTGATATAGCCTTGATATAGGGAGTTTCGCCACAGCCGGCACAAGCACCCGAGAACTCGAATAGAGGCTGCGAGAACTGCAAGTTCTTCACCGACTTAGTCTTATCTACATACTCTGTGTAGCCTATCTCCTTCGAAATCTTATCGAAGTTCTTCTGCTGTGCTACCTGCTCTGCCAATGGGCGCATTACCAGAGCCTTATCCTTTGCAGGACATACATCGACGCAGTTGCCACAACCCGTACAGTCGAGCGGCGAGAGCTGAATGCGGAACTTCAAGGCCTTAGTCTCGCCCAAGCCCTGCTTCCACTCTACGCCCGAGGCTGATGCCTGCTCCTCGGTAGCGAGGAAGGGGCGTATTGCAGCGTGAGGACAGACGTATGCACACTGGTTACACTGAATACAGTTCTCAATCTTCCACTCGGGGACATTTGTCGCGATGCCTCGCTTCTCGTAGGCAGCTGTGCCATTATCCCAAGTACCATCCTCGCGGCCGTTGAATGCCGATACGGGGAGCTGGTCGCCTTTGAGGGCGTCGATAGGCTCGCAGACCTCGCGTACGAAGGCGGGCACATCGGCCTTAGCCTCGTGGCCACAATCCGACACCTCCAAGTTTGCCCACTCTGCGGGGACCTCTACCTTGTGTACAGCCTCGCAACCTGCATCTACTGCTGCGTAGTTCATATTGACGATATCCTCGCCCTTGTTGCCATACGACTTGTAGATAGCCTTCTTCATCTCCTCTACGGCCTTCTCGATGGGTATGATGTCGGCAATCTTGAAGAATGCAGCCTGCATGATGGTATTTGTGCGCGAGCCGAGGCCGAGCTCTGCTGCGATCTTCGTGGCGTTGATGATGTAGAAGTTGATGCCCTTCTTTGCCATATACTGCTTCATGTGAGCAGGGAGCGTGCGGCATGTTGTCTCGGCGTCATTTACTGAGTTTAGCAGGAACGAGCCACCGCGTTTAAGACCCTTCAACACGTCGTACTTCTCGACATACGACGGCACGTGGCATGCCACAAAGTCGGGTGTTGTTACCAAGTAGGGCGATGTGATAGCCTTATCGCCGAAGCGAAGGTGCGACGAGGTGTAACCGCCCGACTTCTTCGAGTCGTACGAGAAGTATGCCTGACAATACTTGTTTGTCGAGCCGCCGATAATCTTGATAGAGTTCTTGTTTGCACCGACAGTACCGTCAGAGCCAAGACCGAAGAACAACGCCTCGAACGTGCCCTCCTTGGCCATCGATATCTCCTTGCCTACGGGGAGTGAGAGCATTGTCACGTCGTCGTTGATACCCACCGTAAAGTGGTTCTTGGGCTCGTCGGCTTCGAGGTTAGCAAATACGGCCAACATCTGTGCCGGAGTGGTGTCCTTCGACGATAGGCCGTAGCGGCCGCCGATAATCATCGGGCGAAGCTCCGAGTCGTAGAAGGCGTCGCGGATGTCGAGCAGTAGGGGCTCGCCATTCGCGCCGGGCTCCTTTGTGCGGTCGAGCACGCAGATACGCTTCACGCTCTCGGGGAGTACGTCGAAGAGGTACTTTGCCGAGAAGGGACGGTAGAGGTGTACGGTGATAACACCCACCTTCTTGCCCTGCGCCATGAGGTAATCGACACACTCCTTGATAGTCTCGGTCACCGAGCCCATTGCGATAATTATGTTTTCGGCATCCTTAGCTCCATAGTATGTGAAGGGTTTGTACTCGCGACCTGTGATTGTCGATATCTTGGCCATAGCCTCGGCAACCATGTCGGGCACTGCGTTGTAGAACTTGTTCGACGCCTCGCGTGTCTGGAAGTAGATGTCGGGGTTCTGTGCTGTGCCGCGTGTTACGGGGGCGTTGGGGTTGAGTGCGCGACGGCGGAACTCTTTGAGAGCCTCGCGGTCGAACATTGCTCCGAGCTTGGCCTCGTCTATAAGCTCAATCTTCTGTATCTCGTGCGATGTGCGGAATCCGTCGAAGAAGTGTACAAAAGGAATACGAGCTTTGAGAGCTACGATGTGAGCTACACCTGCAAGGTCCATAACCTCCTGCACCGACGATGTAGCGAGCATTGCGAAGCCTGTCTGACGCACGGCCATCACATCTTGATGGTCGCCAAATATTGATAGTGACTGGGCAGCAAGTGCTCGTGCCGATACGTGGAATACACCCGGGAGGAGCTCGCCGGCAATCTTATACATGTTGGGGACCATGAGTAGTAGGCCCTGCGATGCTGTGAATGTCGATGTTAGTGCGCCGCTCTGTAACGATCCGTGTACAGCACCTGCTGCGCCGGCCTCCGACTGCATCTCGACAACCTTTACGGTGTCGCCAAAAATATTCTTCTTTCCCTGTGCCGACCACTCATCAACGAGCTCTGCCATGGTCGATGAAGGTGTGATAGGGTATATCGCTGCGACCTCAGAAAACATATATGCAATATGCGCTGCGGCGTAGTTACCATCACACGTAATAAATCTCTTCTCTGCCATATCTTTCAACAATAATAGTTATTTGTCTTACACTATAACGGCTCTCTGCTCTACCGCCCCCATGGGGTAGCCCTTTACCGAGCCTCTATCTTCTGCCCGCACTACCGGCTATACTCTTTGGTGTGCGTCATACTCAAAAATCGGTGCAAAGGTACATAATTACTCCGAAAAATCATAGTATTTTTGCTGTTATCTTTCTAACACTAAGCCGATATGATTAGCATACTACTTTGGAATGTTTCACGGGCGGCTTGCTTGTTGGTTTCATGGGTCAGATGGGTCAGATGGGTCAGATAGTTAAATGGGCAGCCCCCATTTTAACCCATCATAACCCATATACCCCAC
>JAZNDK010000025.1:0-29163 GCA_045588005.1 Alistipes sp.
TGTCGAGGTGGTTTGTAGGCTCGTCAAGGATGAGAAACTCGGCATTTTGCAACATCATACAGGCCAATGCAACGCGCTTGGCCTCACCTCCCGAGAGCTCACCCATAGACTGATCTAATCGCTCGATATGAAGCGACGATAGTGTCTGCTTGATATTCTGCTCGACGCTCCAACCATCGGCTGCATCCATCGCAGCAATGGCAGCCTCCAACCTGTTGCTATCGCCACTCGCCACCGCAGCCTCATACTCGATTATGGCGGGCGAGAGCGAGCCCATACGCTGATAAACCTCCTCGAAAACACTATTTTTGGGGTTGTACTCCATTGTCTGATCAAGGAAGGCTACGCGAATATCCTTCATGAACTTAACCTCGCCACCGCGATCTGAGTGTTCTACTCCGGCTAAAATCTTCAATAGCGACGACTTGCCAGTACCGTTTGGGGCGACTATGGCTATCTTGTCGCCCTCGTTTATATTGAAGCTGATATTCTCGAAAAGGGTGCGGTCGCCATACGATTTCGAAATATTCTCTACTTGTAGATAACTTGCCATAAATTACAACGTTACAATGGTTTAGTTAAACTAAAATTTCGGTCATAGGCGACCCTCTCTCCACTTGGATATACTATCTTACCGCAATACTCAAAGCCGAGTTTTTCGAGCATGGCAAGCATGCGTGTATTTCCCTCGTGGGTATCGATACGCATAGCGAAGATATTTGCTTGCATAGCTATCTTGGCAGCGTGGCGTATAAGGCTTAGTGCAACACCATGCCGACGGCTCTCCGCAGCAACACATATGCGATGAATAACGACATAGTTGTCGGCTGTATGCCACTCGCCGGGTGTAATTTGGGAGTAGGCTGGCTCTCCATCGAGCACTATGGCCGCATAGCCCTCAATACCGCTATCTTCGCCACAGACAACATATCCCACGCCCGACGCGATATCGCTAAGGATAACCTCGCGTGCAGGGTAGCCATCTTGCCATTGGTCTATGGATAGGTCGGCTAATGCCTGCTGCGCACTCGCCACAATAACCATTATTCTGTCACAATCCTCGGGTGTAGCTCTGCGAATCATCGTTTGCGTGATATTTCTCCTATTTTACGCCCTATAATATAGATGTTGAAGGCCGATGTTAGAGTTGCTACCACAACACCCGTTATGATTGATGCTAATGGGTTGTAGGGTAGCTCGATACCTGCAATCATCTCAAGTTGTGACATATAGATTTTTTGGGCTACGAGCGTAGCCATGATGCCGAGCGTCATGACAATTAGATTGAGTACAATCGCCAATCTGTTGTATGGCATTGCTACCTGAGCGGGAGTGTAGCCTATGAGCACGAGGTTTTCGAGCTTATCGATATTCTTTTGTAGCAGAAGATAGATGCTAAGAGTAAGAATGATTATTGACAATAGACAGAAAATCACACCAATAGCAACGATTATTGCAATAGCTACTTTAAGCAAGAACATCGCCTTGCTACTCTCCGCAGGTTGCTCCTCGGTAACATAACCCCTCTCGGCGAGATAGGTTGTAAGCTCGGGAGCTGAGGGGTTATCCACCTCAAGAATAAGACGCGACGAGTTGTCGCCGATGCCGTCTGCATACCTCTGGTCGGCCCACTCCATAAAACTCATGGGCACAAGTATAGTGTTCAGGCGATCAGAGAAGCCGACTATACGACCCTTGTACTCCTCTGTAAGACCATTGCCCGAGAGTTCGACAGTAAGCTCTACACGCTTAATCATATCCTCGGTAATCTGCGGAAGACTCTGCGTCTGACTAAATCCGAAATTGTACAAATTCAGATAGTTACGGGGGATTATTATAGGTATTACTCTATCTCCCTGCTCAAAATACCAATCGCTACTCTTTACATCTACAAAATTATCAGCCACAGCCTCGAAGAACATCATTGTAGATAGTCGCTGACCGCCAAAGATAATACTGCCATAGACCTCATACTGCGACGAGGCAAAGAGACCAACGTCGCCGACAAACTCCTGATTGCGAATGTCGGCTATCTCGGCCGCAGTGAAGTGTTTCGGTTTCTCGCCAAAACGCTCAACGGGGTGCGATATTATCACATAGTCACTACCAATAAGCTCTCTTTCGCCCGAGAGCAGGGGCTTCACATCGCTATATAGCTGAACACCCGATAGTATAACGGTAACACCAATAAGATTGGCAACGAAAAAAGCAGATAGCTCGGCTATGCTTATGTGTTGCTTTAATAGCTTCCAGATAAGTGTCATAGCTTTATGCGTTTATCGTAGTTAATATTCATATGCTTACCTATCGATGTAGCGATGATAGATGCTCCATTGCGAGATGTCTCGCGCAGAATAAGGTCGCGCATAATATCGCTATTTCGTTCGTCGAGGTGCGATATAGGCTCGTCTAAAAGCAGAAAGTCGAAGGGCTGGCACAGAGCGCGAATGAGAGCCACACGCTGCTGCTGACCGTAGGATATGCGGTCGGTGCGCGTATTCATCTTGTCGGCAATGCCTAACTCCTCGAACCACGCCTCAATCTCGGTGCGAGTGCGATGGCGAGTCATGCGGTTCTTGATCTCAATATTCTCGATTGCCGAGAGCTCGCCAAAGAGTCGTAAATCCTGAAAGAGAATCGACATATGCTCGCGGCGAACCTTGCACCAATCCTCGGTAGATAACGTGGCTATATTGCTGTTATCGAAGAGTATAGAGCCTCGGTAATCGCCTCTCTGACCATACAGATAGCTGCATAGCGACGACTTTCCCGTTCCCGACTCGGCCTCGATAAGATAGCTTCGACCACGCTCCAACAGAGTGTCGCCAAGCCACAACTCCGAGTCGGCAGCTCCGCGCTCGGCAAATATCTCAGGAATAACACCTTGTAGTCGTATCTCTTTCACGCCGTAATCAATATTTTAGTGCTTAGAAAATAGCTTCGCCACTCGCAACCAACATAAGATAGTAGCCCATACAAACATCGACAATCTGTTCAAGCGAATTTTTCTCTTTGTTGTCGAATTCAACAACCAACTCCGAAGATAAGTCGGTGTTGGTGCGTATGTAGATATAATCTAAGTCACCAAGAATTACATCGACTAGATCATACTCAAATCCAGATACCTCACTCTTCCACTCGGCCATAAGAGCCTCGACATACGAACTGCACATAACCAACTCTATGTCGATAACAGCATATGCCGCGCCACCCTCTACTTTATCAAACCAACGAGCCGTAAGCGCAGGGGTAACAACCTCCTCGGGGCGAAGGTTGAGACCGGCATAGAATTTTGTATCAAGCTGACCCACATAGGCATTGATATCATCATCTACGCCAACGCTCAACGAGCCGTCACTCTCGGTGGTGAATATATTACCTGCAAATAGCTTGATATTGTCGAAGATGTAATTGTCCTTAACCTCGGCCATCGCCAAGAGGTCAATTGAGTCCATATTTGCATATTTCGCATACCCCCATCCGCGCAGGCTACCACAAATCTCCCCGACAGCTATTGTAAGGTCGCCATCTATCGAACTGAGAGCATCTAAACCCACCTGTACAGCCAAGCTAAACTCGTTGCTACGCAGACCTCCGAGCATTGCCGAGAGATTCGAGGGGATGTGCTCGCTGATATATTTCGATAACACAGCTCCGTTTGTGCCAATGTTAATCACACCGCTCAAATCCTCACTCACATAGCGCAGGTTATCGTTGTTTGCCTCCATAAGCAGACCATCGGGTGCATTTACACCCTTGTAGCTCGACGCAAGGCGTATGTTACCAGGGTCAAAGTTAAGGGTCGTAAGCATCGAGGCACTCTTATCGAGGAGTGTTTCAAGCGAAGTATTGAGCCTTGCAAGATGCTCTTCAAGACTCGCGATATTCGACTCATAGACCTCTCTTTCGAAGTCATAATCGCTCTTGTCACGAAGTCTCTTATTCTCCTTAATCTCATCCTTGATATGCTCTGTGTAAATAGCTGATGCTCTATTTATATCTAAGTAGAGTGCAGCATCGTGTCCCTCGAAAATCGACAGGTCGCTAAGTGGGCGACTAAGAGCCTCGCTGAGCAGGGCATTACTGCCCTTCGAAGCAATAGTGATAACAAGTCGTTCGTTGTTGTAACCGCCACAAACCTCGTCAAAGGAGAATTTTCGGATGTTACCATCCACCCTCATCGAACTCGTCATACCATCTTTCTCGGCAATTTGGCCAAGAATCTGCATCGTAAGGTCGAGTTTTGCAACGTCGTTTACCTCGGCAACGATAGCACCTTCGTATTCAAGAGCGTGAGACTCATTGACATAGGCATATATAGGGCGACTGAGCCATAATCCTGAATTATCGGGATTGGTAGCAATAGCCGACAGATGGTCGCGAAGAGCACTATCCCCAATTTCGGATGAGAGAGACGTTGCTATCAAACGCCGATTCTCCTCGTTTAGATAGGCATCGATATTTGAGTCTTCGACAAGCTGTTTAGAGTCGATGTAGAATACCGCCAAATCCTTAATCGGCTCGCGGCGAAGTCCACGCACCGGCCCAATCAGGAAATATAGAGCCGTGCCAATAGTGGCTACAATAATGAATGTCAGAGTTAATAAGCGTTTCATATCTATCATTGCTTTATGTTATTATATTCGATTTTTATTATCCACTTTTACAGATGGATACAACATGACAAAGATACAAACATTTTCTTAAATCTAACCATGTATCCACCTTTTATTGCTGAATATTTCATAACGAGGTTGATATTTGCAAAAAAAAGAGTATATTTGCGCGATATAAACAATTGGAGTTAATCCATTGGTGCAAAAGCGAAAATAACAAAGTTATAGATATGAAAGATTTTAAGCCTACTAACTACAAATTGAAGTGTGTGGCAACGTCGCGCGAGTTTGTCGATGAGGGTTGGATGTTGGATGACCCCGAGTGCAAGAGCCCCTCGTTGGTGCGTGCCGAGTATGAGAAACGTCAGATTGAGGTCAAGTCCGACGACTATGGCTTCTACAAGTTCTGTGATTGGCTTCCCGTAAAGCGTATGCTTAGTGGCTCGTCGGCCCCTGTAACATATAAGAGTGAGGCTTTGGCCCGCCACCTCGGTTTGAGCAACCTGTGGATTACACTCAACGGCTATGCCCCCTCGAAGGGTGTGCGTATGACAACCTGCTCGTTCAAGGAGACCGAGGCGTATAGCGTCTGTGCCCGAACTGATGAGCACGAGGAGCGAGTTATGGTTGTTGCCTCGGCCGGAAATACGGCTCGAGCCTTTGCTAAGGTATGCTCGGACAACAACATCAAGCTTCTGCTTGCTGTGCCATCGGATAACCTCTCGGCACTATGGTTTACCGAGCCGCTGAACGACTGCGTGAAGCTCATAGCTTGCGATAAGGGTGGCGACTACTTCGACGCTATCCATCTTAGCAACATAGTGCTTAAATCTTCAAAGTTCTATGCCGAGGGTGGTGCTAAGAATATCGCTCGTCGCGATGGCATGTCCACTACGGTACTCTCGGCTGCTACAACTATCGGTCGAATCCCCGACTACTACTTTCAGGCCGTAGGTAGCGGCACAGGAGCAATTGCAGCATGGGAGGCCAATATGCGTCTTATCGAAGATGGCCGCTTTGGAGATAACCTCATGAAGCTTATCGTATCGCAGAACGCCCCCTTTGTGCCGATGTTCGACGCTTGGCGTGCCGACTCTCGCGAGATGTTGCCATACGACGCCAAGAAGGCGCGTCGCGATGCCGAGCTTATCGATGCCAAGGTACTCTCAAACCGCAAACCACCTTATGGACTTGCAGGAGGCCTGTATGATGCGTTGAAGGCTACAGGAGGCGATATCATGGTTGCTACGAATGCTCAAGCTCGTCGTGCCCGCAAGCTCTTCTTTGAGCTCGAGGGCATAGATATTTACCCAGCGCCTGCCGTGGCTCTCGCTTCGCTTATCAAGATGGTTGAGAGTGGCAATATCGACAAGGATGCATGCATCATGCTCAACATCACGGGAGCAGGCGAGCAGACTCTTACCGAGAATCGCGAGCTATGGCATCTGAAACCGAGCCGTGTATTCTCGCTAACGCCCGATGTCGATGATGTAGTTAGCTATGCCGAGTCACTTTTTCAGTAAATAATTTTAAGGTTAGTGAGATATGTTGTATCCAATAAAGTTCAAACCGCGCATTAAGGAGCGCATATGGGGTGGCGAAGCCATTCTTCGCAAGAAGGCCAGAGCCGCCTCTCGCCTGCCCAAAGATAGGCCTTATGGCGAGAGCTGGGATCTATCTTCGGTAAAGGGAGATATATCGGTGGTTACCAACGGTTTCCTCAAAGGTAACAACCTCGAAGAGATTATCGAGGTATATATGGGTGATTTGGTTGGAGAGGCCAACTTCGAGAGGTTTGGAACACTCTTCCCGCTGCTCATAAAGTATTTGGATTGTAACGACCGCCTATCGGTGCAGGTGCATCCCGACGATGCGTTGGCCGAGGAGCGACACGGTAGCTACGGTAAGACCGAGGCGTGGTATGTTGCCGATTGCAAGCCGGGTGCAGCCATCTATTTAGGCTTCAAGGACCTAAGTATCACTCGTGAGGAGTATATAGCTGCCGTGGCCGAGTCGCGATTGGAGCAACTGCTTAATCGTGTGGAGGTTAAGCGCGGCGACCTCTTCTTTATTCCAGCCGGTACAGTCCACGCTTTGGGTGCAGGTATCGAGGTTGTCGAGGTGCAGCAAACCTCCGATATAACATATCGAATCTACGATTGGGATAGGGTAGATGCTTCGGGCAAGGGCCGCGAGCTACATACAGCATTGGCTGTCGATGCAATTAACTTCGAGGCCGATGCCGACCTACTACATAAACCCTACGATTTGAAGCGCGGTGGCGAGGTTACAGCTATCGACTCACCCTATTTCACCATGGCGTTGATCGATGTTGCGGGTAGCCGCCACGAGGAGCTATCGTCGCTCGACTCGTTTGTGGTCTATATTGCTCTCGAAGGCTCAATGACGCTCCGTGCAGAGGGTTCCGAAGAGTCGCTTGCCGAAGGCGAATTGGCACTTGTGCCTGCCGAGATTTCCGATTTAGATATCGTGGGCGAGGGTAAATTGATGAAAGTTTATATAAAGTAGAGGTTTAGCTATGCAACCACAACTAACGATAATAATGGAGAATACACTCAGCGCAATGTCCTTGCGCTCGCTGCTCTCCGATATTGTACGTGGGGTAGAGGTGGCATGCTATCCGTCACTTGATAGCTACAAGGAGGCTCAGCCTGTGATGACGGCTCACTACTTTGTTTCCGATAGCGTGGCTTTTCTCAATCCGGAGTTCTTCAAGGATGTTATGCGACGTACTATTGTTATCACATCGGGGGCAGGCTCGTCGTTTGTTCAGAGCGGATTTCGTGTAATCGATGCGACTCAGAACGAGCAACATATCGTGCGTAACCTGATGCAGATTCATCATGCCGGACACCCCACAGGTCATGTTGCAGCTCGCTGTCCTGTGCAGCACAGCGAGCAGACTACAGAGCCGGCTCAGCTATCGGCTCGCGAGAAGGATGTGCTTGCTCTATTGGTTAAAGGCTTTATAAACAAGGAGATAGCCGACAAGCTAAACATCTCGGTTGCCACTGTGATTTTCCATCGCAACAACATCTCCGATAAGCTAAATACCCGATCGATAGGTCGTCTAACGATCTATGCTATACTTAATAATATTGTAGGATTGTCAGATATATAAATACTAAAATTATGAAAAGAGTATTTTCAATAGTTGCACTTTCGCTCTTTGCTCTAATTGGGTTTTCCTGCTCGAACGAGGATGGCAGTGGTGTTACCGAGGGCGATGTAGTCAATATCTCGATTATTGCAGAGCAGACGCGCACACATCTCAATAACGATGGCACACAGGCCGAGTGGGACACTACGGGCGAGTATCTCATGGTCTATCAGACAGCCGACGGAACTACCGAGCGAAGCCAGAGTAGCGAAGCTGAGGTAAGCAACGGCCTTGCTCGCTTCGGAGTATCCTTCCCGAAGGTGGCAACAGCACTTTCGTATGAGTACAACGCTATCTATCCTGCTAAGAGTGTCGCTGCAGATGCTACACCTACGACGGATGATGTTGTGGTAACGCTCCCCGTTGAGCAGAGACCCTCGGCGAGCTCGTATGATAGCTCTGCCGACCTTCTTGTTGCTCGTTCTATTGTCGGAGATAATCAACCCGAGAGCCTAAATATGGCCTTCAAGCGACTTGTAGCTATGGGTCGCCTCTCGTTTGCGGGTATCGACGACATGATGATTAGCCGTGTGGAGATTACCATTCCCGGCGCACATCTTGCAGGTGCTATCTCGGTTAATCTTCCCGAGAGCCGCATCGCCGAGTATAGCAACACGTCGGAGAGCATAGCTCTAAGCTACGACACACCAATCGCGGCTGCCGATGCTTTTGCCTACTTCACACTGCTACCCGTAGAACTAACAGAGGGTGATAGCTTTACCGTTACCGTATATGGCGACTCTGGATCGGTGTCGCGCGAGGTAACTCTTGGCGAGGGTAGCTCTCTTAGCTTTGTAATTGGCGACATGACAATCTTTAAGGTAAATATGCAGAGTACCCCCGAGGCTATCACCTTTGCCGATATAGCCGGAACATGGCGTCTGAAAGAGTGGTGCGGAAAGCAGAAGAGCGAGTTTAGCTTCGATGTATATCTCGATATTGATGCTCAGGGAGGTGTCACTCTGTGGCAGCGTCTCTCGGAGTATGGATGGGAGATGTTTGAGTCGGAGGCTGTGCTTGCAGATGGCGTTATCTCGGGCCGATATAGCGACGGCACGGATTGGAGTGCCGACTACTCAATAGCTGAGGGCAACGACGGAAGCATGACTTGGAGCAGCACGACCGATGCTACAGATGTATCGGTATATGAGCGTGCAGAGCTTCCTGCGGGTATCGAGGAGCGCGACACTCGTAGCCCAAACTTCGGCTCGCCCATATTGTAGGCTTGGGGTATAGTCAATTGTAGTAGGGTGCAGATAGGGTAGAGCTCTATATGCGCCCTATCTTTATCTATTGCTGCGCTGAGCTAAAAATAGGATAAAAACATTCTTAAAGGCGCATACGAATATACAAAAAATATACTATCTTTGTCGCAGGGATAGCGTTTGAGAAAAGGATGGGCGTTGCAGCTGATGCACAACGCCCGAGTGACTCCGAAAGGATTCGAACCTTCATCGTAAGAACCGGAATCTTAAATTCTATCCATTGAACTACGGAGCCGACGTGCAAAGATAGCATTTTTTTTTGAAATAGAGTGTAGTCGGCGTTAATAGCGAGTTGGCTGTATTGTATATGACTGAAACGCAATAGAGTATGACAAATAAATATAATAATTGGCAGCGCATACTTGCCATATTGGATTGGCAGGGCATAACTCTAAGTGAGTTAGCTCGCCGATTGGGCATGATGCGCACCGAGAATCTATACAACATAAAGCGCGGCAACTACGGCATATCGCACGAGTTGGCCGATCGCCTATGTGAAATATACCCCGAACTCGACCGCACATGGCTACTATCGGGCGTGGGCTCAATGCTCCTCTCATCAAGCATGGGAGCAGATAGACACCCCTTTTACCGTTGCATGGTCGAGGATTATATCCTGTTGCACGATAGACTTAAACCCGACGGCGAGCTGTCGCTGCCTTACATTACAGGCTACGACTTTGTTATGAGGTCGTCGTCGAGGGCTATGTGCGATAAGCAGTGTGCTGCGACGGACCTGTTTCTCAAAAGTGTTGAACTCGGAGATATAGTTCAAGGCAACGAGTATGTTATCGTTACTGATGGCAAGCCTATATGGTGCAAGATTCGATACACACGCAATAATGGAGAGTGGCGACTCGTTTCTCGTAATAGGAGCGATTTTCCGGATGTATATATCGATGCAAACAGCGTGACTCGTGCATGGAGAGTCATTGCCCGACTTGCAATTATGACAAGCTAAATATGATTTATATAACAAGTGTAAAACGTTGATATTAAGTTATAGAAGAGATGAATATACTATCTATCGTTTGGGATTGGAATCCCGTATTGGTTAATCTTGGCTCGTTGGATATCAGATGGTATGGCCTTATGTGGGCAATTGCTATTTTGGCCGCCGAGCGCATATGTGCCTATATGTTCAAACGCGAGGGCCTACCTCCGCAGTGTATCGAATCAGGCTTTTTATGGATTGTGTTAGGCACTTTTATAGGTGCTCGTGTAGGCCACTGTCTATTCTACGAACCCGACGTCTATCTCGCTGAGCCGTGGCGTATTATCACCGATATCCGACAGGGTGGCATGGCGAGCCATGGTGCTACTATCGGTATCCTGCTCGGTATATGGATATTCTCACGCAAGAACCATCTTCCCTTTATTTGGGGCATCGACCGCATTGCTGTTGTAGCTCCACTCAGCGGTGCAATCATACGCCTCGGCAACCTCTTTAACTCCGAGATTGTCGGCTATCCCACCGATCTCCCGTGGGGTTTTCAGTTTCCTCGTTGCCACGAGGACAGAGCTATCGAACTGCTCGCCGACGTGCCCGCACGTCATCCTGCACAGTTATACGAGGCGTTATGCTATTTCCTGACTTTCGCCATTATACTATGGCTCTACTTACGTAAAGATTTAGGTCGCCGACGCCCAGGACTACTCTTTGGTGTCGCCATGATAGGTATCTTCCTTACACGTTTCTTTATCGAGTTTGTCAAGGAGCGTCAAGAGGCTTTCGAGGATGGTTGGGCACTCGATATGGGTCAGCTTCTGAGCCTTCCATTTATCCTGTTCGGTATCTATATGATTGTGCGAGCATTTATTCGCCCCGAGGTCAAGGATGTAGATACGGTTGTCGAGAGGGCTAATTGGGCTTTCCGCCAGGAGGAGCGAAACAAAAATAAAAAGAGATAGTAACTCTTCGCTATAATTAAGTTATGGTAACCGAGGTTAATAAACTAATCTATAATTCATTAGTAAAACATGGAGCTATCCACCTTCCGATGGTTGGAACACTCCTTATAACGCGTTCTTCTGCCAAACAGCAGGGTAATAGGGTAGCTGCACCTATCAACCGTGTCGAGTTCTCTTCACATGCCGAGGCTATCTCTCTTGTCAATGTTATTACAGAGGAGTGTGGGGTAGCGATAGAGGATGCCGAAGATATATATGCACGCTGGCATAATCGCGCAGCTAATGGAGCGATACTCTCTATCGATGGTGTAGGGAAACTCCAAGATAAGAGTTTTGTTTTGGATGAGGAGTTTTCGCGAGCTATCAATGCTAACTCCTTTGGGAGCATAAAAATTAAGCCTCGCAGGAAGTGTGTTCCGGCATACATATCAGCTGCTATATTATTGATAATCGCTGCTATATACGTATTCATATTAAGTGATTTCAATATATACAATACACAACAAACCACTAATACAATTACTGATATTGAGGGTATTGCCACATCTGAAATCATCGACGATACCGTTCCTGAGAATTTGCCAATTATTGAGGAGATTGTGGCTTCGGAGAGTGATGATGTGGAACCCGTTATCGAAGATATTGAACCAATTATCGAGGAGCAGGTAGTTGTTGCCGAGCCTGAGGTTGGATATATGGTCGTTGTCGGAAGCTTCGAGACAAAAGCTAATGCAGAGAACTATGCCGCATCTATCGAGCGTCGTGCCGAGGAGATAAATTGTAGAATACAACCTCTTGGAAGACTCTATGCCGTGATAGCTTTCGTTGCAGAGGATAAGGTTGATTGTCAGGAGTTTATGAGCGATTATATCAAGCTGTTTCCTCATGCTTGGATTCATACTCCTCGCGAATTAAGATAGTATTATATGGTAGCGAGGTTTTTTATACACCTTATCGATTGGCTCTACCTTCCGCTTTTTTCGCGCCTTTTTCCTCGCGAAATGTTTGGCTATGCTCTCTGCGGAACTGCCAATATGGCTCTTGATACTTTGTGGTACTTCGTTATTTACCATTATATTGTAGCTCAACGTTTTATCGATTTAGGATTTGTAGTTATCTCCCCATATATAGCATCGCTAATTATTGTCTTTCCGATTACTTTCTTCACAGGTTTTTGGCTCAACCGTAATGTAGCTTTCCGTGTTACAGAGTATTCAAGAAATAGACAGCTATGTCGTTACGCTTTATCTGTCATGGGATCGTTGCTTCTGAACTATGTATGTATGAAGCTCTTTGTTGAGTACCTCGATATATGGCCCACGCCATCAAAGATGCTCACAACCGTAGTATCTGTCTGTTACAGTTTCCTTATGGCTAAGTTTTATACTTTCGCAAAAGAGAAGATGAAATAGGTTAATAGCATATATAATTTAACATAATGTAAATATTACGACAAATAAGTAGATTGAGTAGTATGGATATTGTTCTTGCTATCGTTGCCATTATTTTTGGTTTGATTGGACTTCTGGGTGCTGTTGTTCCGGTTCTTCCCGGAACTGTAATCTCTTACGTTGGTTATCTGTTGCTCTCGTTTACCGCGGGCTCGGATATCTCGACCACCGAGCTTATTATATGGGCTGTGGTGTCGGCTACCGTAATCATATTGGATTACATACTGCCCGGATACTTCAGCAAACTCTTTGGCGGGTCAAAGCGCGGCATTATGGGCGCAAACATAGGAGTCTTTGCCGGAATATTCTTTGGGCCCATCGGCGTTATCACAGGCCCATTTATCGGAGCTTTTCTCGGCGAGCTGCTCAACGACGATAAATCGGTAAGTCATGCTGTGAAAGTTGCAAGCGGTTCGATGCTCTCGTTCCTTACGGGCACAGGCCTTAAACTGATTGTCGGAGCAATGCTGATGTACTATATCGTGCAAGATGTCGTAGTTACACTATCGGATAAGGTGTAATAGTGTAACGCTATAAATTAAAGGCTATTAGAAGTCGAGTAACTTATATTTCGAACGGGTCTCTTTCATCGAGCGACACTCCTCGAAATGCCACCATTCGCGGCGGTATGGCACAAGACCTGCGGAGTGCATAACCTCAATAAGCAGCAGACGGTTATTCATCGCTTCGAGGCTTATCAGCCCCTCGTTGTAGATGGTCAAAAGGTCGGCTCGGTAACGCTCCACGGTGCGTGTTGATGGGTCGGAGCTATCGGCACTAAGCTTGACGGCAGCTGCCTTCGAGAAATCATCAAACGGAGTTCCCATATCGAGCGGAACACCATCGGCCGTGGCGATTGTAACATCTATTGCAACGCCGTAGTTGTGGCGGCCGCCAAGAGTGCCATCGGCAATAAAACTCTCAAATTCAGTTCCTTCGACCATCTTTCGCATATGGCGTTGAACGCTCAACGGGCGTGCTGCATCGTAGATGAGAAGGCGTAAGTTGGGGTGACGACGACGCAACTCACGCTGAGCAGCAACTACCCTATCGGCAAACGAGGCCTCGAAATAGGCTCGCTCCAACTCGCCGTACATATCCCTGCCCAAGAAGTTGTCTTCGCCCGAGTAGCGCAGCTCAACGAGTATCGAGCTATCCAAAGACGATATATCTACAAGCCCGTAGCTTCGCATCTTCTGGTCGAATAGCCCATCCGAGGGGTTATCCTGAGCTATGATTTTGCCGTGTAGCACAAGTGATACAATAACTACTAAGAGCACTCTAAAAAGTATCATCATCATAATATTTAACTTAGGCAAATATAGTACTTTTTTATGTTAAAACATAAAATTTTGATGTTTTGAACTATATTGTGTGGCTCGATATGAAAAATTTTATATATTTGCCAACGAAATAGTGATAAACGAGAAATAATAAATAACTTTTAACCACTAAGAAATGAAAAGACTTTTACTATTTGCAGCTATCGTAAGTGCGATATTTACATCTTGCGAGAGCGATCCCGAAGGCGGAAAACAGGGTAACAATTATGGTTTTGAGGTTACCACCGATTTGGAGATTAACATGAGCAACAGCTCGGCTTTGGGTTTTATCAACTACACAATTGAGAGCCCTACGGCCGAAGGTGTTGTAACAGCAACTGCCGATGTCGATTGGATTAAGTCGCTCAACACCGAGAAGTATGGCAAGGTGTCGTATAGCGTTGATTTCAACGAATCGACTAATGCTCGTACGGGTATTATCAGCCTCGCATACGAAGATGCTGTAATCAATGTAACTATCAATCAGGCAGGTGCTAAGCCCGACACGGTTATCGAAGTCCCAGTACTCACGGGTCACTACTACGGCACTATCAGCACACCTACGTATAACTATTATCTCTGCTTCTCTAACAAAGGTCTCGACAGCAACAACTTGACCAATAATCCCGACACATACTACTATATTGTCGATTTGTTCCTCAATGAGGCTCCCGTGGATGATAATTTCCGTGTACCCGATGGCACATACTACTACGACATGAGTTCGGGTGCTCCCGGAACATTTGCCTACTACAGCTGGTATCAGGAGGTGGACTCGATGGGTAATGTATCGTTCCAGCGCGAGTATATGGATGGTAGCACACTTACAGTCGAGGGCAACAAACTCACCCTCTCGGCTATACTTGCATCTACCGACGAGTTCCTTACCGAGCGTCATGTAGTAACCTACGAGGGTGACTACTCACTTGTAGATATGCGTGACGCACAGTAATATAGACCGAACAAGACTATTGTTATAAGCAGAGAGTGACTCCAAACCGAGGAGTCACTCTCTGCTTATATTATAAATGGATAGTTGCCTCTTACATTTCACTTTATGAGTTGTAAATAGCTCTACCCATTTCTACCTATCATCTGCTACTCAACAACCGGGGCATGGTGCGGTAGTGCATCACTATAGACAAGGCTCTGTGACATGGCCCAGTTAGTAGCTTCTTTGCGGTTTTTAGCATCGTAGGCAACAAAAGTCTCGTAGTCGTAGCTCCACGACGAGCCGTAGGCCAAAGCGTGGATACGCTGGTATATTGCCTCGCGCGAAGGGGCGTTGAAGCCACCCTCGTTGCTGCGCATGATACTATAATCGGTGGGGCGATACGCTCCACTCTTATAGGTTAGTGCCCCCTCGAATACTCCAAGACCATCGTACGCATAACGCTCGTCGGCGAGGAAGTGTCTCCACTTCACCGTCTCCGCGGTAAGCTCACCCTCCAACGCGAAATCGACATTGCGATACCAGCCGAACTTCTCGACGAGATCTTGGCTCAAATAGTAGTCGTAGCTGGATATATGGCCATTGCCCGAGTAGAAATACTCGTCGCCAAGCTTTGCGAAGCCATGACCTGCGGCCTCGTGGAGTATCAGACGACGGAAATAGGTGTCGTCGCCGCATAGCGGGAAGTAGGCAACAGCCTTGCCGTTTGCAAACTTGTCGTCGGGCATCATCAATGGCGACGACATATAGCATGTTCCGCCATACTCGTTGCTGTTCATGATTACCACCACAAGTACCTCATCGTTACGCTGCTCGTCATCACCTATTGCCTCTTGTGCAAACCAGTAGGCCGAGTAGTTCTCGCCGCATACCAAGCCGGTGTCGTCGATATAACATTGTAGTGCGGTGTTCGAGGCGGCACCCTGCACGCTATACCCCTCCTCGCGCGACACAACATTTACCTTATATATATTAAAGAGCTCGCGGAATGTGGTGTATGGCTCCTCCGAGAAGAAGTGCTCCACGGCACGACCGATATGCTCGTCGTATATGCCGGCGGCAATCTGACGATCGGAGTAGCCGTCGCCCATAAATACTATGTCGATGCCATTGCCCTCAGAGGCACTCTGCAACGTTGTCACCTTGCCATGCTCCGAGTAGTCGGTCGATGTATAACGCTCGCCCGCAAGGTTGCTCAATATGTACTTACCCCACTCTTCATCCTCCTGATACGCCGTGACGGCATAATCATAGACCCTAACCTGAGTCCCCTGCGGGAAGGCGTTGCTACCCAACGTCGGTGGCAGCTCCGCCAACGAGGTGACACTCACCAAAGACCCGCACCCCGATAGCACCCTTTCGCCTATTGAGGTGATGCTCGCTGGGAATGTTACGCTTGTGAGGTTGTCGCACTCCATAAATGCGCCATCGCCAATGCTCGTTACGCCATAGGCTATCTCCACGCTCTCCAACGAGGAGTTGAATACAAAGGAGTAACCACCAACGTAATCTACATCCGATGTAATGATTAGATTCTCGATAGCAGCACCGTAGAATAGAGGATCTGAGGCCAAAGCACCACTTTCGAGTGTTGTTCCCTCCAAATTACAGCATATGGTAAGATTTCGAATCGTTGAGTAGTCAAAAGGCAGGCTACCAAAGCTTTCGAGCGACTGAGGAATAGTCAGATCGGTAATAGCATCGCAGTAGCGGAAAGCCTTCATGCCGATATGACTCAAACTCTGAGAGAGGCGCACCGTCTGCAAACTTGTACAGTTATAAAAGGCATAATCGCCAATACGCTCAACACTATCGGGCAGAGTAACACTTACAAGCGATGACATCGAGTCGAAGGCCTCGGTACAGACCTCGGTTAGAGTACCGTCGAATGTAACAACCCACTTGCCATCCACCTTTGTCTGCGACTTAATCGCATGGTTGAATGCTCCCGACGAAAAACTGAGCTGCGAGCCCGACGATGTGGTGTACCACAACTGATTAGATGCAGGAAGATCAGGGAAAACAACCTCCAATGCAGCCATGGGCTGAACCACGTTACGATCTATGTTAATCCTCTTGGTTGTACTCTTGCGGAAGATACGGCCATCACTATCCTCTACCTCGATAGTGAAGCCCTCGGCAAACTCCACAGGGGGTAGTACAATCCAGAACTCGGTCGGTGTAGTTTGGCTATTACCGAGCACTACACCCTCGCTACAATTGAGCGTAACCGAGGTAGAGCCACCACCGACAATCGATAATTCGGGAGCAGCAGCATAGCTGACAACTGCCGTTGCCTCGCCGGCCAAGAGCTCGCCGTGGTTACCTGTAAGCCTCACACTGCGAATGGTTGCATCGCCCCACAAACTCAAAACGAGACTGCTTCCCAAATTGCGGAACGATAGTGTGCGGTCGTTTATCGACTCTGTCACGGCTGCCATCGCATTGGCTCCACGCGCAAATGTCGATTCGGTATAGCTCTGCTCGGCAGGAAGTTCAAAGGATATCACCCCCTCGTTCGAGATAGCTACCCCACTCTCATAAGGGTAAAGGGCATATATTGCATCGAAGAGCGTAGCCTCAATCTCGTCGATACTTTCCACGGGGCGTATCTTACCCGACTTATCGCCTGTACTACCCTCGAAGGCAGACTCCACATTTACATCGTCGCCATAGAAGACAGCCACACGGTCGCCATTATGCCAATATATCGACGCATTCTCATCGATGTATGTGCGGCTCTCGGACTCCTCGAAGAGTACGTTCATTACTCCATAATCGGAGTCGTTACCCGTAGGATTGTTCTCCTCGACATAGATGTCGGAACAAGCCGATAAAGAGGACAAAGTCACCACACACGAAATCAAACCTTGAAAAAATCTTCTCATATCTACTTATACAATATTTTATGGTTATCAAACACTCAGCAAAGATAATTATATGCCGCCAAATTACAAAATAATGACTATCTTTTTAACTACCAACGTCAAGCGGAGCTACGACACAATGGAAGTTAGAGGCTATACTCCTTGCTAAAAACGACCCTTTGGATAGCAAATAGTGATAATTGCAAAAATATTTCGAAAAAGTGTGCTCTGTTTGAAAAATTTTGTGTACATTTGTTTGGTTAAATATGAGTATTCATTTAGTATTCGCTTAAACCGATCTATTTATTATAAACTAAAACTACTGTCGTATGGCAAAAATCAAAGGTAAAGTTGTCGTCGATACAGAGCATTGCAAGGGCTGCGGTGTTTGTGTAGCATCGTGTCCTACCAAGACTCTTGGATTGTCGGCCGAAGTAAACGGCAAGGGTTATCCCTTCGCTATGATGGTTCAGCCGGATGCATGTACAGGTTGCGCATCATGCGCTATCATCTGTCCGGATAGTTGTCTAACGGTGTATCGCCAAAAATTCGAATAAGCTATGGCAGAGAAAGAGGTAAAACTTATGAAGGGCAATGAGGTTATTGCCCACGCAGCAATCCGCTACGGTTGCGACGGCTACTTCGGTTACCCCATCACTCCCCAGTCGGAGGTTATGGAGACCCTTATGGAGCTTAAGCCTTGGGAGACTACCGGTATGGTTGTTCTTCAGGCCGAGTCGGAGGTATCTTCTATCAACATGGTTTATGGCGGTGCTTCTACCGGTAAGCGTGTTATGACATCATCATCAAGCCCCGGTGTCAGCCTTATGTCTGAGGGTTTGAGCTACCTTGCAGGTGCTGAGCTTCCTTGCGTTATTGTAAACTGCCAGCGTGGTGGTCCGGGTCTTGGTACTATCCAGCCCTCACAGAGTGACTACTTCCAGGCATGTAAGGGTGGTGCACACGGTGACTTCCACCTTATCGTACTTGCACCCAACTCGGTTCAGGAGATGCACGACTTCGTGACTGACGCTTTCGAGCTCGCGTTCAAGTATCGCAACCCCGCTATGATTCTCGCTGACGGTTGTATCGGTCAGATGATGGAGAAGGTTGTTCTTGCTCCGCAGCGTCCTCGCAAGACTAAGGAGGAGATTGCAGCAGAGTGCAAGAGCTGGGCTCTTATCGGCAAGACTGACGATCGCGAGCGCAACGTTATCACTTCGTTGGAGCTCAAGAGTGAGGTTATGGAGGTTAATAACCAGCGTTTGCAGGCTAAGTACGACGCTCTCAAAGAGAACGAGGTACGCTACGAGGCTATCCAGTGCGACGATGCTGACTACGTTATCGTAGCCTTCGGTTCATCATCGCGTATCTGCTCTGCTACGGTTGAGATGGCACGTGCTGAGGGTATCAAGCTCGGTCTGTTGCGTCCTATCACCCTCTACCCATTCCCCACAAAGGCTATCGCAGCTCTTGCTGAGCGCGGCGTAAAGGGCTTCCTTTCAGCTGAGCTTAACGCAGGTCAGATGGTCGAGGATGTTCGTCTTGCAGTAAATGGCAAGGCTCCCGTTGAGCACTTCGGTCGCATGGGTGGTATGTTGTTCTCACCCGACGAGGTACTTAAAGCAGTTAAAGAGAAACTTATAAAGGGAGAAGGCTATGGCAGAGGTTGAAATCAAAAAATAGAATTTGGTATTTGGCAAGTCTAAGCTTATCTTGCCTAACGTAATGCACTACTGCCCCGGCTGTAGCCACGGTACTGTGCACAAGCTCGTTGCCGAGGTTATCGAGGAGATGGGTTTGGAGCATGACACTATCGGTGTATCGCCCGTAGGCTGCTCAGTATTTGCATACAACTACATTGACATCGACTGGGCACAGGCTGCTCACGGTCGTGCTTGCGCGGTGGCTACGGCTATCAAGCGCGTTAATCCCGAGAAGATGGTCTTCACTTATCAGGGTGATGGCGATATGTCGGCTATTGGTACTGGTGAGACTATCCACGCTGCGGCTCGTGGCGAGAATATCGTGGCTATCTACATCAACAACGCTATCTACGGTATGACAGGTGGTCAGATGGCTCCTACTACCCTTTTGGGTATGAAGACCGCTACTACTCCTTATGGTCGTGATCCTAAGCTCAATGGCTATCCCTACAAGATTGCTCAGATGTTGGCTCACCTCGACGGCGTATGCTACGTTACTCGTCAGACTGTTCACACACCCGCAAACGTTCGTAAGGCAAAGAAGGCTATCCGTCACGCATTCGAGAATGCTATGGCAGGTAAGGGCTTCAGCCTTGTTGAGATTGTTGCAACATGTAACAGCGGTTGGAAGTTGTCGCCTGTTGCTGCAAACGAGTGGCTTGAGAAGAACATGTTGCCCTTCTACGAGCCCGGTGATTTGAAGGACACAACTAAAGAGTAAGCATTTATGAAAGAGACAATAATCATTGCAGGTTTTGGAGGACAGGGTGTCCTCACTATGGGTAAGATTTTGGCTTACTCTGGAATTATGCAGGACATGGAGGTAACATGGATGCCTTCGTACGGTCCTGAGATGCGTGGTGGTACGGCTAACGTTACCGTTATCCTCTCGGATAAGCCTATCTCGTCGCCTATCGCTCACGAGTTCGATTGCGTAGTTGTTCTCAACCAGCAGTCGATGGATAAGTTTGAGAGTCAGGTGAAGCCCGGTGGCGTTCTTATTTATGACACCAACGGTATCACTCACCACCCCACTCGTACCGACATCAGCGTATATCAGATCGACGCTACTGCCGAGTGTGCTCGCTTGGGTCAGGCAAAGATGTTCAACACCATGATTTTGGGTGCATATCTTAAGGTACGCCCCGTAGTTAAGATGGAGAACGTAATGGAGGGTCTTAAGAAGACTCTTCCCGAGCGTGCATGGAAGATGCTTCCCCAGAACGAGGAGGCTATCAAGCACGGTGGCGAGATTATCAAGCAGGTACGCTAATAATTGAGCTTGCAGCCTTAGTGTTGCAGAGTGAGTGGCTATCGTGAGAGCGATGGCCACTTTTTTTTATTTGAGCATTAAGAGTGCATTACTTATGGAAAAAGCCCTAAAAGAGCGATATTTTGAAAAAATATTAAAATTAGTTTGGATGTTTGAAAAAAAAGCACTAATTTAGTAGTGCGAAATGAAACTAATATTAACTTAATACGCAAATAAGTATGATTATCACATTTAACGAACTGCGCCGTATCAAGGACAAGTTGCCAAGTGGCAGCTCGCAGCGCATTGCAGATGAGTTGGGAATCGATGTTGAGACAGTACGTAACTATTTTGGTGGCAAGCATTTTGACGCTAAGGCTGGTGCCGGCATCCACATTGAGCAGGGCCCCGATGGTGGCGTTGTTACGTTAGACGACACGACTATCTTCGACGCTGCAATGCGTATCCTAAACGAGCAGAAGTAGTCATAGAGAAACTTCAAATGGTTAAGAGTCGTACCTCGGTTGAGGTGCGACTCTTACTTTATGTATGGATAATGGGCAAAAGCCCAAAACCGAATAGGTATTATGACCTACAATAAAAGCTTATCTACCAAATGAAGTTTGCTCTTTTCTCTTTTTTTCGTATCTTTGCGCGGCATATTATATATAAATAGGTAGTGGAGCTTATTACAAACATAATCATCGAATACCTCAAGCACAACAAACGATTGGTTGTGCCCAAGCTCGGTGCGTTTATCGTCAAGCAACCCTCGGGGATAGTCCGTTTCTCGGAGCTTATGCGCAACGACGATGGCGTTCTTGTGTCGTTACTCACGGCCTATGGCGTTAAGTCGTTGGAGGCAAATGGCATGATCGACCGCATGGTATTCGAGATACGCCACGCAATAACCATGGGCGAAGAGTACACTATCGATGGCTTAGGCACGTTTCGCGCAGGAGAGAACAATACCATACTCTTCCAACACGAGCACGAGCCATTGAAGATTGGCGGCAATATCAAGCCCCCTATCGCAACACTATCCGTCGCACAACGCCGCCTACGCAGAGATAACCCCACGCCCACGGAGGCTGCGCCTGCACAACAAATGACTAAGCCTAAGTCTCAGCGCGTAGCACCACAGCCTGAGTCTGTCAATATATCGCTTATTAAGCCAGACAACTACCTCCGCGGACTGAACTACGATAAGACCAAGAGTAAAAAACATGGCGAAGAGTCGCTACACGGCACATCACGCAGCCGAAGCAGAGAGGGTCTTCGCATAGTTCTATGGCTCTTATTGTTAGTGGCTGCCATTGTTGGAGGATGGCTACTGTGGCAACACCTTGCAGCACAACCTATTGAAAGCTCAACGGTGTATGACTCAACAACAAGCCACCGAATAGAGATATGTGCCGACACTCTTGCAAGCGATACGACACATGTTGCAATTGAGAGTATGCCTATGGGCGAAGATAATGGAGTAAATTAGTAGCTTATGATATCAAACGACCTTTTCTCGGTTAAGCAGCGTTTCGGCATCATTGGCAATGCCGAGTCTCTGAACACAGCCATAGAGACAGCTATTCGTGTAGCCGCCACCGATCTCTCGGTGTTGGTTACAGGAGAGAGCGGTGTGGGCAAGGAGTTCTTTCCGCAGGTCATACACGCCTACTCGGCACGCAAACACAAGAAGTATATCGCCGTAAACTGTGGAGCTATCCCCGAGGGCACGATAGATTCCGAGCTATTTGGTCACGAGAAGGGCTCATTTACGGGTGCTATCGAGAGCCGTAAGGGCTACTTTGAGGAGGCTGACGGAGGCACTATCTTCCTCGATGAGGTTGGCGAGCTTCCCCTATCAACGCAGGTACGCCTGCTCCGCGTTCTTCAAACGGGAGAGTTTATGCGTGTGGGCTCGGCTAAGGTGCAAAAGACCGATGTGAGGGTCGTGGCTGCGACAAACAACGACCTTATGCAAGCTATTGCCAAGGGGCACTTCCGCGAGGATCTGTACTATCGACTAAATACCGTACCTATCGTTGTGCCACCCCTGCGCGAACGCAAGGGAGATATATATCTGCTTTTCCGCAAGTTTGCCAGCGATGTGGCTACGCAGTATAAGATGCCGGCTATAACCCTTGATGAGAGTGCTCGCGCACTGCTCGAAAGCTACCATTGGAGAGGTAACATACGCCAGCTTAAAAATGTAGCTGAGCAGATTTCGGCTGTCGAGCAGAGCCGCAGCATAACATCCGATATACTACGCCGTTATCTCCCTACGGAGAGTTACTCTATGCGCCTCACGGATAGTGGCCGAGGCGATAGTTATAACGACATGACTACTGAGCGCGAACTGCTCTATAAGATACTCTTCGACATGCGTAGCGATATAAACGAGCTAAAACTGATGATGCGCGAAGCTATGGAGGGTGCTATGCCTACGCAACAACGACACGCAACTCATAGCGACGTTGTCGGACTACTCCCCGAACCTAAGTCTATGCCTGTAACCATCCGCGACAGTTACGACTACGACGACATGGTTGAGGTTGTCGATGACGTCAGCTCGCGCGAGCTAACCAAGGAGGATGTACAGCGCGAGCAAATTCTCGACGCCCTGCGCCGCAATAACTACCGACGCAAGGATGCAGCCCGCGAGCTCTTCATCTCGGAGCGCACGCTTTATCGCCGAATGAAGGCACTCGGTATTGATGACAACACAAAATAGTGATTATGAGACGCTATATTCAGACAATATTGATGGTTGGCCTATCTATGGCCTTCGCCCTGCTATGCAACAGCTGTGGCTATAAGGTAACCTACAACCTCTCGGGAGGCTCTATACCACCCGAGGCTAAGACCTTTTCGGTAGCCTACTTCCCGAACAACGCTCCGATGGTTGCCCCGACGCTCAGCAATGTGCTGACCGAGGGTCTTCGCGATAAGTTCTCGCGCCAGACACGCCTCGAGCAGGTCGAGGAGGGCGGAGATTTCGCCTTCGAGGGCGAAATTACCAACTATACCTCGACAACAGCCTCGGTGTCGAGTGGCGACTACGCCCTGCAAAACCGACTAACCATCACGGTTAAGGTAAACTTCCAGAACGCTGTGGATCAGACTCTCTCGTTCAACAACAAGAGCTTCTCATCGTATGCCGACTACGATGCCTCACAGCTCCTTATCGATGTTCAGGACCAGCTTATCGAGGAGATTGTACAGGCGCTGGTAAACGATATTTACATGGCAGCAGCCGGCAATTGGTAATAGAATGAACGGTAAAGATAGATATTTAGGCGATACCTCGTGTGACTACAAGTCGCTCATAGCCCTTAGGGAGCACTACCCGTGGTGGAGCATTCCCCACCTACTATTGGTAAAATTGAGCGCGACCGAGCCGACGAAGGAGAACATTAACGACGAGGATAGAGTTGTAGCCATGCTCCATCCGCGAGCCGCGATGCCAATGCAGAGCATCGACATCGAGAGGATGTGCCGACTCAGCGAGGATGTCATCATCGAACGTTTTCTCAATCGCAACGACTATCGCATAGTTGCCGAGGAGGGCGATGCAGAGGATATATCGACACTCGAAAATGGGGATGACGAGGATATGGTGAGCGAAGAATTGGCCGAAATTTACCGAAAACAAGGGTTATATGACGAGGCAATCGCCACTTATCGCAAATTAAGTTTGTTAAATTCAGAAAAAAGTATTTACTTTGCAGGACTTATTGCCGAGATAGAGGATGATAGGGATAAATAAGAGAAGATATTGAAGATATTACACAAGTAGAAGATTGATTAAATTTTAACGATATGTTTACATTTTGCATCATTATGATTGTTATCGCAAGTATCCTATTGATACTTGCCGTATTGGTTCAGAGCCCCAAGAGCGGCATGGCTGCTAACTTTGGTGCTGCAAACCAGACTATGGGTGTTCGTCAGACAAGCGACTTCCTCGAGAAGTTCACTTGGGCGATGATTGCTGCGGTTGTGTTCTTCAGCCTTCTCTCGGTTATCGCACTCCCCTCAAACGAGGCTAACACTGTTGTTAGCGGTGCCGACAAGGCAGTAGCCGGTGCTCAGGCTGCAACAGCAACCGAGGAGGTAGCTGCAGAGGATATCGTCGTAGAGGCTGACGCCGAGGCTGAGAATGCTGAGGTAGCAGAGTAATCTTCGAACAACCCAACGATAAAGGCCTGCCTCTTAGGTGGGCTTTTATTTTAGGTATAGTTATTGTGTTTAGACTGAATTATCAACCTAAAAATATTACGCCATGAAAAAGTATGTATGTACAGCTTGTAACTACGTCTATGACCCTGAGTTAGGCGACCCTGAGAATGGTATCGCTGCGGGCACACCCTTCGAGGAGCTTCCCGAAGATTGGGCTTGTCCTCTCTGTGGTCTTGGAAAAGATGTATTCGAGGTAGAGGAGTAACCATCTTGCTATTTATGAAGTGGATAAAAGGCGACAAATCGAAGTGTTTATCTTTTATCCACTCTCTATATATATAAATATATGGTATATTGCGAGAAAAAGTGGTGGTAATAGTTGCAAAATGAAAAATTATTACTACCTTTGCACCGCTTTATGCACAAAACTTTAATTTAATTTAACAATTATGAACAATTACGAAACCGTTTTCATTGTCACTCCTGTCCTTTCGGATGCACAGGTAAAGGAGGTTGCTGACAAATTCCAGGGCGTAATCACCGAGAACGGCGGTCAGATTGTGAATGTGGAGAACTGGGGCTTGAAGAAGCTTGCATATCCTATTCAGAAGAAGACTACCGGTTTCTACTTCCTTGTAGAGTTCACCGGTGAGGGCTCAATCATCAACACACTCGAGACACAGTATCGTCGTGACGAGCGTATTATCCGTTTCTTAACTTTCAAGCAGGACAAGTTCGCTGTTGAGTACTCTCAGAAGCGTCGTGCTAAGCTTGCTAACAAATCACAGGAGGAGTAATCATGGCAGAGAATACACAGCAGGGTGCATCTGAGATTCGTTATCTCAACCCCGTATCGGTAGATGTTAAGAAGAAGAAGTACTGCCGTTTCAAGAAGCTCGGCATCAAGTACGTAGATTATAAGGACGGAGAGTTCTTGAAGAAGTTCCTCAATGAGCAGGGTAAGATTCTTCCCCGCCGTCTCACAGGTACTTCACAGAAGTTCCAGAAGAAGGTTGCTCAGGCCGTTAAGCGTGCTCGTCACCTTGCAATTCTTCCGTTCGTAACAGATTGTATGAAATAATAAAGAGGAGGATAGACTATGGAAGTAATTCTTATCAAAGACGTAGAGAACTTGGGCTACGCAAACGACATCGTTAACGTTCGCCCCGGCTATGCCAACAACTACTTGATTCCTCAGGGCTTCGCTAAGGCCGCTACTGCATCTGCAAAGAAGGTACTCGCAGAGAACCTTCGTCAGCGCGCTCACAAGGACGCTAAGATTTTGGCTGACGCACAGGCTTTGGCTGAGACTATCGCAAACATCAAGCTCACTATCACCGCTAAGGCTGAGGAGGAGAAGATTTTCGGTGCTGTTACCGCTGCTGACCTTGCTGCTGCACTTCAGGAGAAGGGCATCGAGGTTGATCGTAAGAACATCGTTGTTGACTCAGTTAAGACTTTGGGTGAGTATGAGGCAGTTGCTAAGCTTCACCGCGAGGTTAAGGCTACTATCAAGTTTGCTGTTGTAGCTGAGTAATTTTCGACTTCATTGGGCATCTTTAGCCCATCGCAAACCAAATCCCGTAGGCAGTACGCAAGTACTATCCTGCGGGATTTCTTTTTGGGGGAGTAAAGAAGGCACAAGACCTCTATGCAGCGCTCCGATGGAGCGCCTGCTTTGTTTTTTTAAGACCATTAAGACCTTAGGACCTTAAGACCATTACGAGGTCGGGTATCAAAAAGGTCCTACTTGTCTTACTCGTCTTACTTGTCCTAAAAAATCTCTAACAACTAACAACTAACAACTCCTTTTCTTTATTATAGAATATAATAATTTCTCAATATTGGTCGTTAATTCAAAAATATTGTGTAACTTTGTGCGCTTATACGCATAAGCGCAAGAAAACGAAAGGAATGAAGCGTATTTTTGGATATATCGTAGCAGTAGCCATCGTCGTAGTAGTGGCATCGTGCAGCGTGGTTAATCAGGCAATCAAGTCTGGCGACCCGCAGTATGCCTATGAGCAGGCGTTGATGCTCTACGAGAACGGCAAGTGGAGCCAGGCATCAGACCTCTTCGAGGCGTGTCGCCACATCTATATGGGCTCACCGCGCGAGGACTCGCTATCGTACTACAACGCTCACTGCAAGTTCAAGGATCGCAAGTATGACGAGGCATCGATGCTACTCGACGAGTATCGCCGTAAGTTTGCCCGCAGCCCCTTTATCGAGAATGCCGAGGGTATGTTTGCGCTTTGCAACTTCTACATGGCACCGGGCCATGAGCGCGACCAGGCAATAACGACACAGGCCATCATCGCCATCACGGAGTTTATGTCGCGTTATCCTGAGTCGGAGCAGATACCACGCTTTCAGGAGATGCTCGATGACCTAACAGACCGTCTTGAGCAGAAGAGCTATATGAATGCCTACACCTACTACAAGATTGGTCGCTACAAGTCGGCAATCGTGGCATTCAAGAATGTGATGAAGCGCTACCCTGAGTCGAAGCGCACCGAGGAGATGATGTACTACGCCACAGTCTCGGCATACCGCCTTGCCGAGAACTCAGTAGCCTCGAAGCAGGTAGACCGCTACCTTGCAATGCTCGACCACTACTACTCGTTTATCGCCGAGTTTCCTGAGTCGAAGCACTCAAAAGAGATGGAGCGTATGGCAAAGGATGCCCGCAACTTCCTCGACAAGAACCGCTCTACGGAGACCACACTTTAAGAAGCAAAAGAAACACAAGATATAACTATGGAGATTAAGAAGAACATTCCCAGCAACACGATTACTCGTAAGTTGGTAGATTTGGATGCTCCCACAGGCAACATCTACGAGAGCATCAACATCATTGCACGCCGTGCCAACCAGATTGCTACGGAGCTTAAGACCGAGCTTAACCGCAAGCTCGCCGACTTCTCGTCACCCACCGACAACTCGGTAGAGGAGACCTTCGAGAACCGTGAGCAGATTGAGATTTCGCGCTTCTACGAGCGTCTTCCCAAGCCCGCAATCATCGCTACCGAGGAGTTCCTCGATGGTGAGGTTTACTTCCGCCACGGCTCAGAGAAGTAGTTATCTTTTCGGCCACTACCCCACCTCGGCATCTTGCTGATGGTCGGGGCAGTGCTTAACAGCTACGATTATGCTTAACGGCAAACACATTATTCTTGGAATTACAGGCAGCATAGCAGCATACAAGGCGGCTATGCTTTGCCGTCTTTTGGTAAAGGAGGGTGCTGAGGTAAGAGTTATTATGACACCTCTTGCCAAGCAGTTTATCACGCCTCTTACGATGGCTACCCTCTCGAAGCACCCCATTCTTGTGGAGTTCTTCAACCCCGAAAATGGCGAGTGGAATTCGCATGTATCGCTTGGCGAGTGGGCAGATATGCTGCTTATAGCTCCTGCTACGGCAAACACCTTGGCTAAGATGACAACAGGCATTGCCGACAATCTTCTGCTCACAACCTACCTCTCGGCACGCTCGGTGGTCGCCGTAGCCCCCGCTATGGATCTCGATATGTATGCACATACGACAACACAGCAGAACTTGCGCACCCTTGCCGACCGTGGTGTCGAGGTTATCGAGCCTCAGGCAGGTGAATTGGCAAGCGGTCTTGTGGGCAAGGGTCGTATGGCCGAGCCTGAGGAGATTGTGGAGCGTGTACGCGAGATTTTGGATGGCGTAAAAAAAAAGTCGTTAGAGGGTAAGCGCTATATCGTAACAGCAGGTGCTACGATAGAGCCTATCGACCCTGTGCGCTACATCACCAACCACTCTACCGGCAAGATGGGCTATGCCATTGCCGAGGAGTTGGCGCGTCGCGGTGCTGAGGTTAAGCTTATCAGCGGTCGCACGGCACTTGCTGTGCCTAAGGGCGTTGAGCGCATCGACACACTCTCAGCCGAAGATATGTACAATGCCACCGTTAAGGAGTGGGCAGAGGCCGATGGCGCTGTCATGTGCGCTGCCGTTGCCGACTATACACCCAAGGTTGTTGCCGACCGCAAACTCAAGAAGTCGGATGATGATATGTGCATCGAGCTTCGCCGCACCAAGGATATTGCACGCGAGCTTGGCGCTACTAAGGGTAACCGCACACTCGTTGGCTTTGCGCTTGAGACCGACAACGAGGAGGCAAATGCCGAGGGCAAGTTGGAGCGCAAGAATCTCGACTTTGTGGTGCTCAACTCGTTGCGTGACGAGGGCGCAGGCTTCCGTGGCGACAACAACAAGGTTACGCTTATCGACCGTAACGGCCGTGAGGAGCACCCGCTAATGTCGAAGAAGAGGGTTGCCGAAATCATTGTCGATAAGATTGAAACGATAAATAAGAGGTAAAAAACGATGCTGAAGAAGCTCTCGATAGAGAACTATGCCCTAATCGACAACTTGGAGGTCGAGTGGAATGAGCACCTGAACATCATCACCGGTGAGACAGGTGCCGGTAA
>JAZNDK010000026.1:0-16948 GCA_045588005.1 Alistipes sp.
GACTTAACTTCGACCTGAGGTGTGATATTCTCAAGAGCCTGTTTCCAGATCTCAAGCGGAGATTTATCAGCATCCTTCATCTTCTTGCCCACCAACTCCAACGAATCGTAGAAAATGGTGTAAGCAATACTCTTCTTACCATCCAGCATAAGATTGTTCACAAAACGTGTAACCTCCACGTCATTGAACTTCGGATCCGGAAGTAGAATTCGCTTTCTTGGCTTAGCTTTTCTCATTGTTACTTGCTAAATTAAAATAAATACAATTTCTAATTTTACTTCTTAGCAGCCTTAGGACGCTTAGCACCGTACTTTGAACGACGCTGACGACGACCATCAACACCTGCTGAATCGAGCGCACCACGCACGAGGTGGTAACGTACACCGGGGAGGTCCTTCACACGACCACCACGAACGAGCACGATTGAGTGCTCCTGCAAGTTGTGGCCCTCGCCCGGAATGTAGGCATTGACCTCCTTGCCATTAGTCAATCTGACACGTGCAACCTTACGCATAGCCGAGTTAGGCTTCTTGGGAGTTGTTGTGTACACACGGGTACAAACTCCACGGCGCTGAGGACACGCTGCGAGTGCTGGTGACTTACTCTTCTCCACCATGCTAACTCGACCGTTTCTTACTAACTGCTGAATAGTTGGCATTTCTAAAACGTTTTTGTCCTTTAATTTTTTGTTAATAATTTCAATTCCCTTTTGCGAGAAATTGCCCGCAAAGATAGGCATTTTTTTTGACATACAATATATAAGAGCTGTTTTTTCGTGCAGAATTGTTGAAAAGTCGCAAAAAATCGATAGTATTTTCTTATCGAATTTTCAAACCTATAATTGTTTATTTATGGCAAAATGCATATATCATTGATTTTCTGCTTGTTGTAAATTTCGGCTAATTTTTACCCAAAATTTTCAGTGGCTAAAAATTTCAATATTACAAATAGTTGAATTTTGCTCTTTTTAGGAAATCGCTTTTGGCAACTGATAAGCACAAAAAAAAGATGGGTGGCTAACCTATATTAGCCACCACATTAACAGTTTAGCAAGTCCTCAAATTGTCGGCCGCTTAGGCAATCTTATCGATACGTGGTCGAGCATAATCGAGCGTGATGCGATGCTCTCCGCTCTCGGGCAACTCGAACATTATATCCATCATAATAGCCTCGCACACCGACCTCAGACCACGCGCTCCAAGCCTATACTCGATAGCCTTATCGACGATATAATCGAGCACATCTGCATCCCATACAAGCTTGATGTTATCCAACGCCATAAGTGTTTCGTACTGCCGGATAATCGAGTTCTTGGGCTCGGTAAGTATCGAGCGCAGTGCCTCACGCGACAGAGGCTCCATATGCGTAAGCACGGGCAGACGGCCTATAAGCTCGGGGATAAGGCCATACGAACGCAAATCCTGAGGCTGGATATACTGCATGATATTTTTCTCGTCGATACGCTGTTTGAGCGTCGAGCCGTAACCTATCGCATTGGTATTAAGACGTTTAGCAATCTTCTTCTCGATACCGTCAAAAGCTCCGCCACAGATAAACAGAATGTTCGAGGTGTTTACCTGAACATACTTCTGGTCGGGATGCTTACGCCCACCCTGAGGGGGCACATTAACAACAGCTCCCTCCAAAATTTTAAGGAGAGCCTGCTGCACACCCTCGCCCGAGACATCGCGCGTAATCGAGGGATTATCACTCTTACGGGCGATTTTATCTATCTCGTCGATAAAGATGATACCGCGCTCGGCAGCCTCGACATCGTAGTCAGCAGCCTGCAACAGACGCGAGAGGATGCTCTCCACATCCTCGCCCACATAACCTGCCTCGGTAAGTGCTGTGGCATCTACGATAGTGAAGGGGACATGGAGCAGACGCGCGATAGTACGCGCCATAAGGGTCTTACCCGTACCCGTAGGGCCAACAAGAACGATATTCGACTTATCGAGCTCGACATCGCCACTACGGCCCTTCGATAGAAGTCGTTTATAGTGGTTATAGACCGCTACCGACATATATCGCTTGGCGGCATCCTGACCTATAACATAGTCGTCTAAGAAACTCTTTATTCGCTCGGGGCGCATAAGGTCCTCACGCGTAAGGGGCTTAAACGCCGATTTTGAGCCACTCTTAGACTTGCTGCTGCCGGCAACAATATTGTGCTCGACAAGTAGGTGATAGCCCTGCTCGACACACGAGCTGCATATCATCGCTCCATCCGCACCATTAAACATCAACGGAGCCTCATCGGCAGGCGCACCGCAGAACGAGCATACACCACCCTTACGCTCCGAGCCTTTTCGTGATTTCTGTGTCATCTACAAAAGTTGGTTTCAGTATTATTACTTGCGCTTCGAGAGCACATTGTCAATAAGGCCATAGGCCTGAGCCTCAGAGGCTGTGAGCCAATAATCACGGTCAGCATCGGTCTCAATCTTATCGATAGAGACGCCCGAGTGGAGAGCCAATATCTCGTACAACTCCTGCTTGGTCTTAGCTATCTCACGGGCCGTAATCTCGATATCCGAGGCCTGACCCTGCACACCTCCAAGAGGCTGATGAATCATCACTCGCGAATGAGGAAGAGCCGAGCGTTTGCCGTGAGCACCTGCCGTAAGCAACACCGCACCCATAGACGCAGCCATACCTGTACATATCGTAGCCACGTCACACGACACAAGTTGCATCGTATCGTAGATACCCAAGCCTGCCGACACCGAGCCTCCCGGGGAGTTGATATAGAGTTGAATATCCTTATCGGCATCTACCGACTCCAAGAAGAGTAGTTGCGCCTGAATAATGTTGGCTGCATCGTCATATATGGGCGCACCGAGGAAGATGATGCGATCCATCATAAGTCGCGAGAATACATCCATAGTAGCCACATTTAGCGACCTCTCCTCGATAATCGTAGGCGACACATAACCACGCGCCTCGGCCTTAAAGTCGTGGAGCGTCATCGAGTTGATGCCGCAGTGTAGGCGCGCAAATTTATCAAATTCATTCATAACCTTAATCCCTTAAATACTATTTCACTCAGCGTAGTAATCTACGCAAAACCTATGCCCGCACACCGAACACCTCTATATAGAAATTCCCGAGCTATGAGGCCCGGGAATTCTAATTTTTAAGGTCTATAACCGGACTATGCGGTACTCTCGCCGTTAGGCCAACTCGTTAGCCAACTTTGCGAAGTCGTCAGCCGACACTACCTTCTCGGTAACCTTAACCTTGGTGCGGAGATACTCCACAACCTTCTCCTCGTAGAGCTTCTCGTAGATCTTCTGCAACTGCTCCTTATTATCCATAATCTGCTTTGCGAAGTTCTCGAGCATATCAGCGGGAGCCGAAGGCATACCATACTGAGCAAACTGCATCTGTGCGAACGACATAGCCTCAGCCTTAGCCTCCTCGGCCGACACCTTCAAGTCACCCTCGGTGATGAAGTGCTTCTGGAGGTAGTTCCAGGTGAACATCTTAACGAATGCAGGGAAGTCCTTCTCGATCTCCTCGCGAGTGAACTTACCCTCGTTGATGACATACAACCAACGCTTCAAGAACTCCTCGGGCATGTTCAACGCAGCCTTCTCAACGATGAAGTTACGCATGGTGTTTACGAACATGAAGTCGCACTCACGCTTAAGTTCACGCTCGATCTCCTCGTCGATAAACTTATCGAGCTCCTCCTCCGAAGTTACGTTGCCTGCAGGGAACGCCATCTTGAAGAACTCCTCGTTGAGCTCGGGATCGGCAAAACGGCGAATCTTGGTAATCTCCAACTCAAACTCGGGGTTGATACCCTCCAACTCCTCCTGCTTAACAGAGAGGATTGCGGCACGCTGCTCGGGCTTCTTGTAGAGCTCGTTGATATTTACCTTGGTCTTGTAGCCAACCTTCTTGCCCTTGAATGCCTTGCGCTCCTCCTCCGACATAGAGATAAGACCTACGTAGGCCTCCTCGATGCGCATATCGCCATTGTCGAGAGTTACGTTGAGAGCCTCGTCGTTAGCCACTTTGTCGGCATCAACCAAATGGCCGTAGCGGCGGAGATAGTTCGAGCGGTAATCGTTGTGCATCTTCTTGTCCACCTTGATCTTGCTGTAAGTGACCTTATCCTTGGCGGTGAACGAGAGCTCTACCTTGGGAGCCTCGCCGATCTCGAACATAAACTCAAACTCGGTGTTGTTGTCAAAGTCGAAAGCACCCTGCTCCTCCGAGGGGATAACATCGCCAACGTAGTCGATACCCTCCTTCTGAAGGTACTCGAAGACCGAGTTAGAAGCAATGCGGTATGACTGCTCGGCAACCACACCCTTGCCATACATCTTCTTAACGATACCCATAGGTACCATGCCGGGGCGGAAGCCCGGAATGTTAGCCTTGCGCTTATACTCACGCAACTGACCCTCAACGGCCTGACCGTAGTCAGCCTCACCAACAACGACCTTCAATACCGAAATGCCGCCATCACGCTGTTCTCTTGTAATATTCATAACTCTATATTGTTTATTTTGTCTTTGCTCAACCTTATGCGACACTTGCCGCGCCATGATTCAAACACCTTGACTTATATAAATAGGTGTAAAATCGCGCAAAGATAATACAAATTTCTCAAATTACAAATATTTAGAGAGGTAGCTCCCTTCTCCGACACATATCGTGTTACTCGAAGTCATAGGCAACAATATCATCGCGATAGGCCTTCCACCCTCCGGCGTTAAGGTAGAGCTCCAACGACTCGGGGCGCACATATATTCGGCAACCCAAATTGTAGTACCACTCCCCATCGTAGGAACGGAACGCCTGTGCACCAAGCCCTGGAGGAGTAGCACGATAACAATAGACCGTATCCAAACCTTTGCAATTCATAAATGCACCATAACCAATCTCTATTACGCTTGCCGGGATCCTAACCTCGGTATTATCCTCATAAGGGCCAAAGGATCTGGCAAATGCATAATCTTCGATATGGGTTACGCCCTCGGGGATTACTACACATGTCAAAGAAGTACATCCCGCAAGCGAATAGCTACCCAAACGCTTGATAGACTTAGGAATATCGATACTAATCAACGAAGAACAACCATCGAAAACACTATCCGGAAGTTTTTCTATACCACGCTCAGGCATATCTATAGTTTTGAGCTTATTACATCCGAGAAATGCTGCCTGACCGATATAAGAAACATCCGATGCAAAGCTGAAATGAGTAATAGTACTATTAGCGAATGTTCGCTCTCCCACATATTGAATATTTGATGACTGTTTTGATATATTTACACGACCCTCCTCAAAGGCTCTGTCTCCGATGTGCGTTACACTATCTGCAAAAGTGAGTGATGAAATTGACGCACCCGCAAAAGCACCCTTACCAATATGAGTAATTCCTTCGCCTAAGGTAACATACCTAAATCTGGATTTGACGAAATAATTATCTCCGACAGGGCAATTTATTGTAATATCGCAGTTACAATCCACAAAGGCCTCTGTACCAATATGCTCGACGCTATGTGAAAGCGTAATTTTAGGGTAACTGTCACCATTCCACATACTCTTGTAGAAGGCGTAGTCACCTATAAACTTCAAGTTCTCGGGGAGAGTTATCTCCTCAATTTTCGAACAATTGTAGAAGGCTCGATTACCAATATACCTAATATCGTTACCCATAGTGACACTTTTAAGTGCTGTACACTCCTCAAATGTCGAATCCTCAATAGTTGTCAGCTGACTCGGAAGCTCAATAACATCCAACGTGCTACATCCCGAGAAGGCACTTGCGCCTATATACTCAACATTCGCGCCCATGGCTATTCTGTTTAGAGATGAACACCCCGCGAATGCTGAATCCTGAATACGACAAATGCTATCGGGCAACTTAATCGATGTAAGATCAGCCTGATTGCTAAACAATCCGGAGGGCACATATCTTAACGATCCGGCGACAACAAGCAACGCACCCTCCTTAGCGTTCTTATACTCATGGCTCACAATAGGCAATCCACTAATATCGAGTATTGTGCTGTTCGCCGTAAAGTACTGGATAGTTGTAGTCTCTGTACTTGGCGATTCACCATTGCTAACAACCCTATCCGAAAGCCCGCCAAGCTCTGTTTTATACAGATCCACAGCCTCCTCATAGACATATATCCTCAAATTATCATTGATTGAATATCCAAATGGGGCGTAGTCAAATATAGGAGGAGTTAGAGACTCCATATAGATAGCTGTTAGGCTATTCCATCCATATACCGCGTAATTCTCAAACTCGCATACCGACTCCGGAATATATAGGGTCGTTAAATTTACACAGTCACTAAATGCATATTGACATATAACAGTAACTCCTTGCGGAACCCTAAACGCGGTCTCTTCACGCGCACTCAAATAGCATTTAAGTTTATTATTAAATATCAAGGCTGCGCCATCGTCAGAGGCATATACACCCTTAAACTGTTTCAAGCTCGGACAATTGAGAAGCACATACTCTCCCATCTCCACAACACTTTCGGGGATTTCTATCTCTTGCAACATAGCGCAATTATTTAGTACATAATCTCCAATATATTGCAAATTTTCGGGAAGACGAATGTATTTTAGCTTCTCATTATTTGAAAATAGACTATCTCCAATAGAGACGACATCTTGCGGAACTTCATACTCTTCAAGCTCTACACCGATAAATGCTTGCAACTCACCATCAACAATATAGCATAGACCATCCTCCGAGACATGCACGCCGATTAGTCGCTCCAAGTTTTGCATAGAATTAAACGCTTGAGAATCCACGCTTTTAACAGACTCCGGCAGAGTTATGGTTGTGATTCTCGTGTTACCATTGAATGCATTGCTATCAAGTCTTGTGATATCGCTATCAAAGCGCAAAACGCCCTTGCCATTTTCGTATGTGTTTGATAACAACGTTGCACCAGATACACTTTTATTGAAAGAAATAGCCTCCCCATTAGTTGTTGTGTACCAAATCTCGTTGTTCGGTATCTCATTGCTATCCTCTTCCGTATCGAAATCACCATCGCTCGGAATATACTCAAATGAAGCCATCGGCTTAATGGTATTTCGTTCGACCTTAATCTCTATATTTTCAGACTTTTGCACCATCCTCGACCCATCGGCACACTCTACACAAACAGTGATACCCGAATCGAATCTTTGGGGAGCCACCGCAATATAGAATGCTGTCGGCTCCTCGGATAGCACTACGCCATCCAGCGACTCCAACCTAACGAGCGTAGATACATACTCTTCCCCAATCAGAGCACCGCCAATCTCACCCTCTTCTACATCGGGAGTTGTTATAGCAAGCACACAACTTGCATCATCTGCATTGACAAGCAGACGACCGGCAACCTGCTCTCCATTATTACCTCTTAACGACACGGCTGTAACACGCTCGCCACTGCCCGTTAGCGATAGCTTAAACCATCCGCAAACATTTTTTAGTTTGAACTTATTGAAATCGCTCGAAGCGATCATCGGCGACGATCCAACTCCAAAGCTATTGGCCGTATAGCTCTGAACCGCAGGAATAGATAGCTCCACCGTATTGGCAGCGAGCGATATAACGTAACGCTCGTCATAGGGATAGACAACAACCACATTATCGGCTGTGCGCGACACCGAGCCTATACCAACCTGCCTTAACTCTCCATTACGATCGCCCGTCTCTCCTATAAACTCCCAACAGTCGTTGCTGTCCGACTTATAGAATACCGAGACTAAATCGCCCTTGTTCCAAACACTCTTCAACCCCTCGCTGAGTTGAATACGCGTATCATCCCCCTCGAATCCGACAAAAATCGTCTCGGGCAGCTCCTCTCGCGGCGCGACATAATCTTCAACCTCACCCTGAACACACGCCACACATAAAATCGCAGCGAATAGATAAAGCAAAATACTCCTCATAAGCATTATTTATTATTACTGATTACGCTTTTATAAAATGTTTAATATCAAAAAAAAGAGTTATTACCGGGTTAATGCCATCATACAAAATTAAATAAAATTTTTCGAAATAGTAAATTTTTAAGAGCATTTATCACAAAACAGATGACAATTACCCCCAACCGAACGAGAACAGACTGATCGAGGGATGTTTACGATAGAGAATATCGCATTTCCCGAAAAATTGAGTATCTTTGCAGTGGTATATGATACTCGACATCGTAAGACATAAGTTTACCGAGGCACTATTTGTGCTTATAATATTTGCCGCAAGCTCGCTTGTGGCAGCACTATACACCCCCGCCGACGCCGCTCTATCGGCCGCAACAACCGAGGGTGCACCACTCGGCATGTGGCTTAACGACTTTGCCGCAGAGCACAATATTCTCGCTGCAATAATCTCGATGCCACTATTCTGCTACGCCGTATTACGCCTTACGCGAGCTACGATACGCACAAAACTATACCCCACTTCGACCTTCGCGACAATGGCGATCGCCTCGGTAACCCTTATGGCAACCACATCAGGCGCAGACTACTTCAAGCTACTTGTGGTGGCCACTCTTGCGTGCGAATGCTTGGGGCGACTTATCGGCTGCTTCAGGCCGCGCACCAAAGCCAACAGGCTCTTCTCAGCGATGATTGCAGCAGGCTGTATGCCGCTCATTGACGGCAGGCTCACTATTGCTATTTTAGTCATTTTGACTCTTATTGTACTACTGCGCCACTCTGTTCGCGAAACTATTATTGCAATAGCAGGTGCTCTACTTCCACTGTTCGCAGTAAGTTATATCGAATGGTGCTGTGGCGGAGAGTTCTATGCTCAATATATAGCACTATGGAACAGCATATTACGCCCCGAAAACTACTCTTATGAAAGTTACGCTACACTACCACGACTGATATTCTTGGCACTATTGACTCTTATGCAAATTTGCAGTTCTACGATATACACTTCCGATAGGATGTCGCTCGGTCCAGGGGTGCGCAACGCATGGGAATTCATGCAAATATCGTTTTATCTATTGGCGGTAGTCTATATACTTCTACCCTCGACGTCGGTGGCTGCCTTTGTAGTTGTAGCAATTCTCTCCGCACCAATGCTCCCGCTGCTCTTTTTGAAGCTGCCGCCATACCTATCACTCCTACTATTTGCCATAATATCGGCGAGCTCATACCTAATTGCCACATGGGATATTTTTGCATAAGATGCCGAAAATAACGGCTGTTTATGCAAATTTATAGACTGCGAGTGAAAAAAAATCGAAAAAAATTTGGTGTTATAATATTTTTCCGTAACTTTGCACCGCAAACAGGAGTTTATGAGCGCACATCTCGAATAATTCTCATGGACACACCAATAAGCTCATAAACTCTGATAATAAAATTTTCTCATTAACCTAACTAATTGAGAGCAGCCATCTGTGAAGACGTTGCTCTCTTCTTTTTTTATATATCATCACACCTCTAAAATTTTTTATTTCATGTTTTTTGCTTATCTTTACACGCCAAAATGTATATGTATGTAAAGTACGCTATTAGATATGAGTTGTTGTAATAAAAATCATAAGAGCGAAATAGGGAGAGGTTGCTGTTTCTGTGACTGTGGCGAGGAGCTTAGTGCTCATGTAAAGGAGGATTGCTTCAAGCTACACGAGACAGATTGGTTGGAGGAGTATCCCGACAATATCCCGTCGGATATTTTCGAGGTGCGCTTCAAAAACACAAGACGCTCCTACTACCAGAATGTCAATAACCTTCCGCTACAGCGTGGAGATATTGTCGCCGTAGAGGCATCTCCGGGCCACGATATAGGTATCGTATCGCTCACAGGCGATATGGTTGCCAAGCAGATGCGTCGCGTAGGCTTCAACCCCCATAACGGAGAGTTTAAGAAGATATACCGAAAGGCCCGCCCCTACGACATCGAGAAGTGGCAGGAGGCAATAGCCTTGGAGCATGAGACGATGATAGCCTCACGACAGATTGCTACCGATATGGGGCTCAACATGAAGATTGGCGATGTGGAGTATCAGGGCGACAAGATCAAAGCGATATTCTACTACATTGCCGACGAGCGAGTAGATTTCCGTGAGCTTATTAAGGTATTTGCCGAGAGATTCCATATCCGTATCGAGATGAAGCAGATTGGTGCTCGTCAGGAGGCTGGTCGCATAGGCGGCATCGGCGCATGTGGCAGGGAGCTGTGCTGCGCATCGTGGATGTCGAGCTTCTCGAGCGTAACGACAAATGCCGCCCGCATGCAGGAGATATCGCTTAATCCGCAGAAGCTGGCAGGACAGTGCTCAAAATTGAAGTGCTGTCTGATGTACGAGTACGATGTCTATGCCGATGCACGACGCACGATACCACGCCTAAAAGAGCCGTTGCAGACCTTGGATGGCGAGTACTTCCTTGTTAAGGTCGATCCCTTAGCACAGACCATGTCCTTCTCGACAAGCAAGGGCACATTGGCAAATCTCACAACGCTACCCATATGGCGTGTCAAGGAGATTATCGCCCTTAATCGTGCCGGCGAGAAGGCCGAGACACTATTAGGCAGCGCAATGGAGGAGCGTGTCGAAGAGCCGACATACCGCCATGAGGAGGATAGCATCACCCGCTTCGATAACAAGTCAAAGCGCAATAAACGCAATAAACGTCGTTCGAAAGAGCGCACCGAGCACTCCTCGATACAGAACACCGAAGCAAAGGAGACGAAGGCTACTACGGCAAGTCCCGAGCCTCAGAGCGTAAAGGCCGAGAATAATCAAGGAGGAGCAAAGGAGCAGAAGGAGCAGAAGGAGCAGAAGGAGCAAAGAGAACAAAAGGAGCGTGGAGGACAGCAACGTCAGCGTCGCAATCAGCGAGGCCGTAGAAACGGAGAGCGCGGACCACGCAACGAGAATCAGGCGTCAAAGAGCGAGGAGTAACAATGAGAGGTATAGCGTTAGTACTCAGCATATTGACATCGGCACTCCTCTTCGGAGCATGTAGCCACACGGAGCAAAGCGTCGAGGTTCACGACCAGCCTGCCACAGGGTGGGATAGGGTCGAGGAGTTTACCTTTATGAACGACGACACGCTATCGATGCGCGAATTAGCTGTTGTGGTGAGGTACAACCGTTGTGAGGTTGCCGACTCGGTGGCGATAAACATCATGACGATATCGCCCGACTCGCTACTGCTGAGCGAAGATATGATTCTACGCATACCACGCCTTGGCGATATGCGCCCCGCGGAGCATACGTTTCCCTATCGAAAGAGTGTCATCTTGGGTAAAAGGGGCGAGTATCGCTTCCGCATCGCACCCAAAGAGAGCGTCGAAGGGATAGGCTCGGTAGGGTTGCTCATAACTAATCAAAACGAAGAATAGAGAGGAGATATAGCGATGGGAAAGGATAAATTACGCAAATTTGCCGAGAATCTCACATTCAGCTGCTTGGTACAGCCCGAATTTGAGGATATATTTCATAAGGACCACCCACTCAAAGGGAGGTGGCACAAGGAGTTTTTCAAGAACAACAATCCCATAGTCTTGGAGCTTGGATGCGGCCGCGGCGAATATACCGTAGCCCTTGCCGAGCGTAACCCCGACAAGAACTATATCGGCATCGATATCAAGGGTGCTCGCATGTGGCGCGGCGCAAAGACCGCAACGGAGCGTAAGATGGCAAACGTAGGCTTCGTGCGCACGCGCATCGAGTTTATCCGCTCGTTTTTCGCCAAAGGCGAGGTTGCCGAGATATGGATAACCTTTCCCGACCCACAGCTCAAAAGTCGCCGCGCGAAGAAGCGTCTGACATCGCCCCTCTTCCTGGCCGACTACAAAGAGATGCTTACAGACGACGGTGTAATCAACCTCAAAACCGACTCGAAGCACCTATACGCCTACACCGCCGCCGTTATCTCTCAGCTCGGTCTCGACGCAGAGGTGCAGAACGACGATATTTATGGTTCGGGATATGCCGACGAGGTGCTATCGGTGAAGACCGCCTACGAGAGTAAGTTTGTGGCGATGGGCCTACCGATAACATATACACGCTTCCGCCTTGGTAAGTGCCAAAATTTCGAGCACTTCGATTGGGAGGGCGACGACATATTGGATAAGGATGCCGAACCCGAGCGCAACAAATAACCGGAAAGTTTGAGCCATGTCAAAGAGAAGAAAGGATTACCCTCTTATCGAGGGGTTGGAGATAACGACCTTAGCCGCCGAGGGCAAGGCCATGGGAAGGGTCGATAATCAGGTGGTATTTGTGCCGATGACCGTGCCCGGAGATATTGTCGATGTGCAGATACGCAAGCACCATCGCCGCTTTATGGAGGGTACGGTAGTGCGCTTCATTGAGAAGTCGAAGCTACGCACCGAACCCTTCTGCGACCATTTTGGCGTATGTGGAGGCTGCAAGTGGCAAAACCTGCCCTACGAGGAGCAGCTGAACCAAAAGACCAAACAGGTGGAGGATCAACTTGTCCGCATCGGCCACCTTACTATCCCCGAGGTACGACCCTGCTTAGGCTCAGCACGCACACGCGAGTACCGCAATAAGCTCGAATTTACCTTTGCCGATAGACGCTGGCTGACGTACGAGGAGATTGCCGAGGGTGGCGACATCGAGGCTCGCCCCGCCGTAGGTTTTCATATTCCGGGCTGTTTCGACAAGGTGCTCGACATCGAGAAGTGTCATCTTCAGATAGACCTATCGAACCGCATACGCCTAAGCATCAAGGCATTCTGTATTGAGAACGGATACTCGTTCCACAATGCCCGCGCCCATGAGGGCTTGATGCGCACGATGGTTGTGCGCACAGCCTCAACAGGCGAGGTTATGGTTATCGTGGTATTCAACGAGAACGACAAGGCCCGCATCGAGGCTCTTATGGAGCACCTCAAAAGAGAGTTCCCCGAGATTACGTCACTCGTATATATGATTAACGACAAGTGGAACGACTCGTTAGGCGACCGCGAGCCTATATGTTATGCCGGCAAGGATCATATCATCGAGCAGATGGAGGGTCTTAGCTTCAAGGTGGGCCCCAAATCTTTCTATCAGACTAACTCGGAGCAGGCCTACGAGCTCTACAAGGTTACGCGCGACTTTGCCGAGCTAAAAAAGAGCGACATCCTCTACGACCTATATACCGGAACGGGCACGATAGCCAACTTCTGCGCACGTCGCGCATCGAAGGTGGTCGGCGTAGAGTATGTTCCCGAGGCTATCGAGGATGCACGTATCAACTCGGCAATCAACAACATAGAGAATACGACCTTCTATGCGGGAGATATGAAGGATGTGCTTAGCGACGATTTCGTGCAGCGCAATGGCCGCCCCGATGTTATCATCCTCGACCCACCGCGTGCAGGTGTCGATGAGCGGGTGTTGGAGGTCATCAAGCGAGCTGCCCCCGAGAGGATGGTATATGTGAGCTGCAACCCCGCAACGCAGGCCCGCGACCTCGCCCTGCTCGACGATATGTATGAGATTTTGGCCGTGCAGCCTGTCGATATGTTCCCCCACACGCACCATGTGGAGAATGTTGTCAAGCTGCACCGCAGATAGCGCGTATCGCGTTTGCAACGAGTTAGAAGCTAAAACCTACCGACAGATAGAACTGTCGCGGATAGGCATACGATAGGCGGTTGTCAAAGGGCTCGACGTGCTCTACGCCACCCGCCGTAAAGCGACGTATGCGATGTTGCTCCGCGCCTCGCTGTATGATTGTGCTACCCAACAAGTTGCGCACTGCAAAACGGAGATATAGAGCATTACCCGCGTGAAATTTGAAACGCTTACCCACGCTTAAATCAATGGTTACGGCATCGGATAGGCGTTGCTCTTTTGCCATGGTCAAGGCCTCCTCATCCGACGAGCTATAACTTAGCACTCGCACGGTACGACGTACCGCCGAGAGTTCGACATATCGCACACCCCAATACTCGGCCGAAAGCGTTACGGACCAACCATAATCGTTCTTATAGGCTACATCGCCATAAGCAGTAATAGCAGGTGTCGAATCGTGACATCCTCGAAGAAGGGACTTTGTTCTCGCCACCAGATGATTATCCGCATCGGCATAGTGGCTTACCTCGGCATCGTCGGCATATTGGTACAGAGCAGCAGTAAGTGCAAAGGTAGAGCTTAGCTGACGTATATATTGCACCTTCATCGAGGCCTCCACACCGAGGCCGAGTCTATCGATAGCACTGACTACAACATCGGAGTAGAGCCTTGCCAAGTCGTCGTAGTAGTGCAATACGCGAGAGTCATCGAAGCCATAGTTTAGGAAAAGCGTTGTCGATAGCGAGAGAGGGTCGGCACTATAGCCGTAGCAAAACTCCGAGGCGAGGGTATGTCTGAGTCTCGGGTTATCTACTACGCGGTTGTTATACTGAGTTTGCAGATAGAGATTATCGATAGACGGGCTCTCGCCACGAAGCATTAAGGCTGCCCGCAACGAGTGTTGCCCAAGCAGCGTGCTCCACTGCACGTTAAGGCGATACGGTGCGAACGAAACAACTTTGGAGCGGCCATAAGAGCCGTCGCCAGAGAATAATTCCTTCTCGTAGTAGCCATAGCGTAGGCTCTGCTCGCCACCAAAGCGAAGGGCTGCAACCAGCGACATATACTCCCTGCGCCACTCGACAATCGCGTGTAAAGCCAAGCCGTGACGCGAGAGCAGATAGTTATAGCCGAAACGCTCGCCCTCCTCAACGCGCGGGTTATCATCCCTCGTATTGTTGCGCAGAGAGTTCGAGTAGGTGGCATCGTCGATAAGGAAGTAGTCCATATCGACAATATGGTCGGCTCCGAGCATATCCTCGGCGACCTTGAAACGGTGCTCGCCATGCCAATAGAGGTCTGCACCATAGCGGAGAACAAGGTCGGCCATCTCGCTACAAAACGAGAGGTTGATGGCCGTATGATAGTTGTTGTCGCGCCTATTTTCGAGGATATACGCCGCCTCGCCATCACGTTGCAGAGCGTTGGTATGAAACATCGAGGCCCAATCTATCTGCGTGTAGCACAAATCGTTACCTCGCCATGCATCCTCCACCTCACGACGCGACGACTCGTCACGTTGGTACGAGGGCATATAACGATAGTTGTCAGGCTCGGGGGTCATAGCATCGAACCACGCCAAGGTGCTATAGCCGCCACGCTCGAAGCTTATGTCGGCCGCAAGATTAAGTTTTGTTGTGACGGTCAGCCTGCGCTGCCATGCGGCTATAACCTCGGGGCGAAGCGTTGTTGCAACACGCGAATTACGCACACGCCCATCCTGCATACCCCACGACGGGTTGTAGAGCGGATTGCCTGTGAGTGTATATGCCTCCTCGGTCGAGGCGCGACGCAGACCCCGCTCCGAGAAGGGGAGCAAACAAAGGAGCACGAAGGAGTCATTACGTCGGCTACGCCCTATTGAGGCAGCTAACTCGGCTGACTCAGTATATACACCCTCTACATATATATCGCGACCCGCACGCGCACGCGCAAAGAGCCTCACCACCCAATCATCTTTCAAAGCAGGTCTATCCTTAACGGGGATGAGTGTTGTCGAGTAGCTCAATCCGCCTATATAGCTACGCCCCGAGAGCTCGCCGCGCAGGTAGTGGTGCTCGTAGCTTCGAGCGATAGTCTCGCTAAGGGAGTGTTGTGTTCCGAGCGTTACACCTCCTGTGAAGGGAGCGTGTATAAGCCCAGCTCCAACCTCACCACGAAAGCCCATAGCCGAGAGAAGTCGCGAGGTGGCTCGATCTACGCTCAACATATCGACCATGTAACGCTCCTCCTCGTAGCCGAAGCCCCTGCGCGGATTATCGACAGCCGATAAAGCGTAGCGCACCTCGGTAAGAGGCTCGCCGATAAAGCCCAGAGAGGGGCTCTGATATAGAACTGTATCGGCCAATAGATACCACGGTGTAGGCTCGGTCTCCTCGTAGAACTTATAATTACGGTAGTCAAACTCATCCCACTCCTGAGCACTAAGCCTTGTCGGGATGCAGAGCATGAGCACGACAAGGAGTGCGTAGCAAATAGTTATCAGAGGAGTATTACGAGTGGGTTTCATATAACAAAGGTAACTATTTTTCATATATAAATATGCCGTACGGCTCGATTTTTATCCCACAGCTTACATTTTGTATCGAAGTATTAGGCGTTTAGAACCATGTTATAGCCATAAAAAGCGATATTTATACATCGAGACACTTCTCCTATTCACACCACTCGCGGCATTGTTCAGGGCTACTGACACCTGATAGAGGAGAGGTTACCCGACCACTAAAAAGTGGTAAAAGAGGCCCGAAATGACTCGATTTTTGAAATTTTTGAAATAATATTTTGCAGTTTCGAAAAAAGTCTATAACTTTATAATCCGCAAAGCACGTTAAGCCGCAAAGAGGGTCTTCCCAAGGGTGGCCGCACGTCGATACTTGAAGGATAAAAAAACCTAAAAAACTAATATAAGTATGAAAAACTATTCAGCAAAAGAGATTAAGAACATCGTTCTTATTGGTGCTCCCGGCGCCGGAAAAACTACCCTTGCAGAGGCAATGGCTTTCGAGGGTAAGGTTATTGACCGCAGGGGTAGTATAGAGAATAACAACACGCTCTCGGATAATACCGACATCGAGCATGAATATAAGCGTTCGATATACGCAACAACCCTCTTCACGGAGTTCATGGACCGTAAGCTCAACATCATCGACTGCCCCGGTTCAGACGACTTCTGCGGTTCACTCTTCTCGGCCTTCAAGGTAGGTGACGTGGGTGTTATGGTGCTCAACGCACAGAACGGTTGGGAGGTAGGCTCTGAGCTTCAGTCACGCTATGCCCGCATCCTCAACAAGCCCCTTATCGGCGTTGTAAACCAGCTCGACGGCGACAAGGCCAACTTCGATGCCACGGTGGAGGGCATTCGTGCCAACTCATCGGTTAAGCCCGTAGTCGTTCAGTACCCCATAAATCAGGGC
>JAZNDK010000027.1:0-29254 GCA_045588005.1 Alistipes sp.
CCCGAACGCTCGACAAGAGTAGTAACACACTCCATCGTATTGCTCAGCTGCTCGATACGCGTGAAATTATGGCAAAAGTGCATACTGTCGCCCTCGCACTCCTCGAACGAGTGCAGCAGAATAGTACGCCCATGATACAACTTCTCGACATAGCTCTCATCAGCTTTGAAGCCAACCTGTCGAAGGCCGCGCAGCAGCTTCATATTGAAGCCATTACGCATAGCACGAGCTACCTCGACAATAGCCTTATCGCCCATACCATAGACTAGCAGGTCGGCACCGCTCGTAAGCAGTATCGAGCGTTGCAACTTATTGCTCCAATAGTCGTAGTGCGTGAGGCGACGCAGCGAGGCCTCGATACCACCGATAACAACAGGTGTATGAGGATATAGCTTTTTGAGTATCTGGGTATATGTATCAACCGTACGGTCGGGGCGGAAACCTGCCTTGCCACCCGGTGTGTAGGCGTCGTTCGAGCGTAGGCGCAGGTTGGCCGTATAGTGGTTCACCATAGAGTCCATAGCTCCGGCCGACACAGCAAAGAAGAGTCTCGGCTTACCCAACTTCTTGAAGTCGCGAAGGTCATCTCTCCAATTGGGCTGCGGCACAATAGCTACACGGTAGCCCTCAGCCTCGAGCAATCGGCCTATGACCGAGGCTCCGAAGGCGGGGTGATCGATATAGGCATCGCCCGAGAAGATTATAACATCGAGCTCGTACCAGCCACGAGCCTCAACCTCCTTAACTGTTGTTGGCAGAAACATACGCTACACTATCTTTAAGGTTAAACCTCGTCTAAATCGATACCTACAGCATCGGTATAGTTGTCCCACTTCTGCAATACCGACCTTAGATCATCGGGGAGCTCCGACTCGAACTGCACATACTCGCCCGTAGAGGGGTGTATGAAACCCAAAGCGCGAGCATGGAGCGATTGACGCGGAATTATCTTGAAACAGTTCTCGATAAACTGCTTATACTTCATAAAGGTTGTGCCTTTGAGAATACGGTCGCCACCATACCTCTCGTCGTTGAAGAGTGGATGGCCCTGCCACGACATGTGTACTCGTATCTGATGCGTGCGGCCCGTCTCCAAACGGCACTCTACAAGTGTAACATAGCCATAGCGACGCAACACCTTGTAGTGCGTAACAGCATGCTTGCCATCCTCGCCATTCGGGAATACAAACATCTGCAACCTATCCTTCGGATTGCGACCTATGTGGCCTATTATTGTGCCCTCATCCTCGGTAAAGTTACCCCACACTAAGGCTACATAGCGGCGATAAATCGTATGGTCGAAGAACTGCTTGGCGAGCGAGGCGTGAGCCCTCTCGTTTTTAGCTACTACAAGTAGTCCCGAGGTATCCTTATCGATGCGGTGTACAAGACCGGCGCGGGCATTACCCTCGCTAAACATCTCCAAGTCGCTCAGATGGTACGACAGAGCGTGTACCAATGTGCCGCTATGATTGCCTACGCCCGGGTGGACAACCATGCCCGCAGCCTTGTTTACAACGATAATATCGTCATCCTCATAGACAATGTCGAGCGGTATATTCTCGGGGACAATCTCAGACTCCCTGCGCGGGTAGGGCATCACGATAGATATTTTATCCAAGGGTTTTACCTTGTAGCTCGACTTCTGGGGCACGCCATTAACCAATATATTTCGGCTATCGGCAGCTGTCTGTATGCGATTTCGCGAGGTGTGCTCCATGCGGGCTGTGAGAAACTTGTCGAGGCGCATCAGCGACTGACCCTTATCCACAACCACCGAGAAGTGCTCATACATCTCGTCACTCTCGTCAGTAAGCTCCATATCCGAGCCGTCAATAGATTGCAAAAGCTCTTCGTCGATATATTCTTCCCTGTTATTCATCCTAAGTTTGATACTATTCTTCGTTACTCGCTCTCAGACTCGGCCTTACGACGCTCCTCCTCGATAAGCTTGGCCTCAACCTCGGCTACACGACGCAACGAATCGACCATAGCCTCGTCGCATGAGAGGTAGAGCGACAGCTGACTGCCTCGGCTTACCGTGCTACTCTGCTGCAACGACTGACGATAAACCCTCGCATCGCGTCGCATCACGATATCCTCGACGCTATCATCATAGACCACCTTGCCCAAATTGAGACCGTTATCCCACACAGCACTCTTGGCCTGCGCAAACGAAAGACCGACAAGTCGGGGTACAGAGGTTGTCTGCTCCTCGCTACGAAAGCTTACATAGAGGGTCACACCCGTACCTACCGCAACTCGCATCTTCGAATCGGGTTGCACCTCGCGACTATCGACCTGCTGTCTGAGAACATAGTCCGTAGAGGTTAAATCGGGCTCGTAGATAATCTTATCGATTGTAAGGCCCACTCTTTCGAGCTGGTTGAGGGCCTGACGCAACGTCTGCTTGGCGACATAGGGGACATCGACCATACGGCGGCTATATGCATTTATCGTGAGATAGACCTTACGACCCGGCTTCACCGCAACATCGTGTATATCCGAGGTGCGCGGCAGCTGATCGACAACCGTGCCACCCGGAAGATCTACATCAAATATCGAGTCACGAACAATAATGTTAAGTTCCGAAGCCTCGGCAACACTCATAGCCTCGACGACATTCATACCTCGAAAATCGGGCACGGCGATACTCTTGCCATGACGTGTTCCGCTAAGCAAACCGAAGTAGAGCAAAGCAAGGAGCACTAATACAACTATGCCTATAAGCATGATATTCAGAAGCAAGGGATGACGCGACACCCTTGCCGCTAAGCTCTTAGGCTTAACCACACTACTGCTCTTAGGCTTTGCCCTATGGCTATCGCCCGACGAAGGGCTCTTCTCTCGCCTACTCTTAGGCTCTACATCTTGCTTAGCTCTATCTCTCATCTGCTCATTTGGTTTTCTCGACTCAACAACGCTCTCCTTCGGCGGGTTTTGCTTCGTAGTTTGCGCAACCACTCCTACCCTATCGCGCTTAACCTCGTTGTAGTGGGTATCGCGCTCTACCGGCTCGAAGCCTGCGGCATAGACCAACGCCTCCAACTCGGCAACACTCATACGCGGTGAGGCATCGGCACCGGCCATTGAGTATATCTTCGTAGAGTCCTCGATCGTACCATCTATATCGTCAGCACCAAAAGCTAAAGCCATCTCGGTTGTCGAGCGACCGTAGGCCACCCAATAGGCCTTGATATGTGGGATGTTGTCGAGATATATTCGGCTCATAGCCATAAGGCGCAAATCCTCCTCGACCGAGCACTCGCCAACGGCCGACATACGGTTATTGCGGCTACGATATTTCAACGGGATGAAGGCGTCGAAGCCCGGGGCTTCATCCTGCAACGAGCGCAGACGCTCCAAGTGGTCGATACGCTGCTCCAGAGTCTCGACATGGCCATAGAGCATGGTACAGTTCGTCGAGATACCCATATTGTGAGCTGCACGGTGAACCGCAAGCCACTCCTCAGCCGAGCACTTATCGGGGCATATCTTCGAGCGTAGCTGCGCATCGAAAATCTCGGCTCCGCCACCCGGAATAGCCTCCATGCCGGCATCAACCAAGCGACGCATACCCTCGACCAACGAGATACCCTCCTTACGAATCATGTAGAATATCTCAACTGCGGTATAGGCCTTGACCGCCACATCGGGGAGCACACGCTTAACACGACGTATCATCGCACAGTAGCTATCCAAATCGTGTTTCGGATGTACTCCACCAACGATATGCACCTCGGTAATATCGCTACCCTGCAACTCACGAGCACGAGCCTCAATCTCGTCTAAGCTCATATACCAAGCATCGGGGTCGCCCTCACGACGACGGAACGAGCAGAACTCACAGTTGAACAGACATATATTCGATGGCTCGATATGTACATTACGGTTGTAATAGACCTTGTTTCCGCTCGCCTTACGCTTGCGCTCGGTGGCCAACTCGCCAAGAAGCCACAGCGGGGCCTCGCGCCACAGCGAAAGAGCATCACTCGGCGTGATACGCTCGCCACGACGAACACTCTCGGCTATATCGTTAATACTATGCATACTACTTAGGTGCTTTTATATAGACAAAGATTGCTATAAGCGTAAATATCATATTTGGCAGCCATACACATATCCACGGCTCCATAGAGCCGCTCACGGCTATCTGCTCGAAGACTCGACCCAACATAATATAGCTGAAACAGAGCGTGATACCCACACCAAGCTGCATACCCATACCGCCACGCACCTTACGCGACGACAGCGACACGGCGATAATCGTGAGGATAAAGGTCGAGAAGGGATACGAGAAGCGTATGTGTCGCTCTACCTCGATGATAAAGACATCGTCGGAGCCCTTGCGTCGCTGTTGGGCCAGAAAGTCGTTGAGCTCCTCGATGGTCAGTGTCTGCGACAACGACTCTATATCGCTAAGCTCGCGGGCATCGAGATTGATGAGCGTATCCAAATTACGATACTGCTTATAGCCGAGCGAGCCATCTTCCGTACGCGAATAGATGACATATCGAGGTGCTGTCCATCGCCCCGTCTCGGCATCATACGAGGCACTCGCAGCATTCAGCGTCTCGACCATCTCCGAGCCATTGAAACGCTCCAAAGCAAAGAAGGGCACACGCGCCGACGAGGGCGAGAAACCGCGCACATAAACGTAGGTATTGGGATCGATTTGTCGGTAGGCATGGCGGTCGTACATGATAACCTGATTCTTCTTCAGGTATTGGCTCTGAAAGGCTATACTGTCGCGCTGTGCCACAGGTATAACCCACAAGTTGAGTGCGATACTCGTAAAGGCGATAATCGAAGCACCCACCATATAGGGCCACATCAGACGACGGAAGCTCACACCTCCCGAGAGCATAGCCACAATCTCGGTCTGCGAGGCCATCTTCGAGGTAAAGAATATAACGGCAATAAAGGTAAACAGCGCGCTAAACTGATTGACAAAGTAGGGGATGAAGTTGAGATAGTAATCGCGAATAATGGCACTCCACGGAGCTTTAAGCTCGGTAAAGTCATCGACCTTCTCGACATAGTCGAAGACCACGACGATAACAATCATCATCAGCAGACCAAAGACATATGTACGCAAAAACTTGCCGAGGATATATCTATCCAACGTTCTAAATCCGGGAATCGAGGGGAAGAGTCTATGTTTCATACACACCCAAGAGCAAAATTATAGACGACGACCAAGTTTTTGCACCATCTGCTCCTTCCACACACGGAAGTCGCCCTCGATGATATGTCGGCGTGCCTCGCCTACCAACCATAGGTAGAAAGCTGTATTGTGCAGCGAGGCTATCTGAGCGGCAAGCATCTCCTTGCATACGACAAGATGGTGCAGATAGGCCTTCGTATATACCTTATCGACAAAGGGCACACCATTAGGATCGATGGGTGAGAAGTCATTCTCCCACTTCTTGTTGCGGATGTTGATGATACCCTCCGAGGTAAAGAGCTGACCGTTACGACCGTTGCGCGTAGGCATCACACAATCGAACATATCAACACCGCGGTCGATACCCTCCAAAATGTTTATCGGCGTACCCACACCCATAAGATAGCGCGGTCGGTCAGTCGGCAACACCTCGTTTACGACCTCGATCATCGAGTACATCACATCGGTAGGCTCGCCAACGGCCAAGCCACCGATAGCGTAACCATCGGCGTTGTACTGCAACACATTGCGAGCGGCACGCTCTCGTAGATCGGCATAGCCCGCACCCTGCACAATAGGGAATAGCGATTGGTAGTGACCCCACTTTGGCGAGGTCTGATGATAGCGATTGAAGCAGCGATCCAACCACCTCTCGGTCAGCGCAAGCGACTTCGAGGCATATTCATAGGGGGCATCACCAGGGGGACACTCGTCAAAGGCCATCATGATATCCGCACCGATGGTGCGCTCCGTGTCGATTACACTCTCTGGCGTGAATATGTGGCGCGAGCCGTCGATATGCGACTGAAAGTGACAGCCATCCTCTTTGAGTTTACGGCATGCCGCCAACGAGAATACCTGAAAACCTCCGCTGTCGGTAAGCATGGGCTTATCCCACGACGAGAAGCGATGCACACCCCCCGCCTGCTCCAAAATCTCCATACCCGGGCGGAGATAGAGGTGGTAGGTATTAGCCAAGATTATCTGAGCCTTAGCCTCATGCTCGATATCACGGTGAAAGATACCCTTCATTGCAGCTGCAGTACCCACAGGCATAAATATCGGGGTCTGAATCGAGCCGTGGTCGGTCTCGATAAGTGCGGCACGAGCCTTGCTATCGAGGGCGGTATGTTGTAATGTAAACTTCATCGCTATACTTATCATCTCTATATATAACGCACAAAGATACGAAAAAATCATAAAACACAACGCTCCGACACCCAATAAATATATCCTTTGCCACGGAAGAGTCTTTTATTTGTTAGTTTTGAGCAAACCGCTTTCATTTTCCCAAATTATTTCCTATCTTTGTGCGATTGTATCGATATTTTAAGAAATGACTTTTTTCAACGACATATTGGCTCACTACGGCTGGCAGGGCATAGCCCTTGTCTCGCTCGTTGTAGTGCTCTTCTTCGTGCAGATATACTACTATGGCATAGCCTACAACCGCATCTTTAGCTATCGACTGATGCGCCGAAAGAGGAGTTGCGAAAATCCTCCCGTATCGGTTATTGTAGTTGTGCGTGGCGAGATTGAGAGTTTCATCCAGAGCGAACTACCCGCGCTGCTTGCGCAGGAGTATCACACATTCGAGATTGTTGTGATTTATATCGGCAACGACATAGACTACTTAGGCGAGTTGCAGCGGTTCAAAGAGTGTAACGCCCATATGCGCCTAACACGCTTGGAGCATAACGAGCGCATACGCATCTCGACAAAGCAGGCTCTCAACATAGGCATCAAATCGGCCAACTACGACAAACTGTTATTCACCACCACAGGAGCACAACCTCGTAGTAACGACTGGATTAGCTACATGGCTAAGGGCTTCGAGCGAGGAGCTGTTGTAGCAGCCCCCATAGTACCCCACTTCGAGGGCAAGAGCTCGTTGCGCACCTACCTTATGCGTCTTGCCGAGCTTCACGAGTGGCGTAACTCCTTTGCCTCGGCAGTACGAGGCAGGCTCTATACTGCTCCGCGCAGCAACTTCGGCTTCACACGCCAGCTCTACAACTCGACACGCGGCTACAACCATTTAGGCATTGACTGTGGCGAGAACGACCTCTATGTTCAGAGTATAGCGAGCCCCAAGCGTGTAGCTATGGTGCTCTCGCCCCACTCGACGGTGGTCGAGGAGCGCGGCCGCAAGTGGAGCGAATGGCTCGAATATATGCGTTACAACAACTCCACCAAGGAGCTCTATCCTGCCGGAGCAAAGGTCATGCGACGCAGGGAACGAGGCAGTCGTATCCTACTCTTCCTTACGGCCATAGCAGCCTTTTTGGTGTTACCGCTCGAACTTGTGCTATTTACTGCACTGGTATTGCTCATTCGTTACGGCGTAGTTGTGTGGTCGTCACGCCGCACAGCCCGTAAACTCGGCGAGAAGGGAATAGCGTGGAGATATTGGATATACGATCTCATAGGCCCCGTGTTGGAGTATATGATAGATAACCATAGTAGCACAAAAAATGCAAAGGTATGGAGATAGATGACTACATCGTAGCCACCGACAGCCGACTGATAACCCTTGCAGCGAAGGGCGACCAGCAGGCTTTCGAGCACCTCTACACCCGCTATCATGAGGCCATAGCACGCCTCTTCGAGATACGCCTTGGCGGAGATAATGAGGCTGTTGCCGACCTTGTGCAGGAGACCTTCATCAAGGTATATCTCCATTTGGAGAGTTACTCCGATGAGTTTACCTTTGGACAGTGGGTATATACCATTGCCCGCAACACGCTGGTCGATTATCTCCGGCGACGCACCGACGACATCTCGATAGATCGGGCAACGGTCAAGGCCCCCATAGCCACGACACCCACACCCGAGGAGAGTGTGATACAGAGTCAGCGCAGAGCACACTTTGAGGACTCGTTAGCCGAGCTTACCGAGGATTACCGACGCATCATCGAGCTACGCTTCATCGACGAGTACTCCTACGAGGAGATTGCCGAGCGACTCGACAGACCGATAAATACAGTTAAGACGCAGATACGCCGCGCCAAGGCCGCCGTATGCAAAATGATACTCGAAAAGGAGCAGATAGGATGAAGAGTGAACTTATAGCACGATACTTTCCCGAGATTACACCAAAGCAGAGGGAGCAGTTCGACACGCTCGGAGAGCTTTATGCCGAGTGGAACGAGCGCATCAACGTAATCTCGCGAAAGGATATGGAGCACCTCTACACGCGCCATATTCTACACTCGTTGGCTATTGCCAAGGCGTGTAGCTTCGAGGCGGGTGCCAAGGTCTTGGATATCGGCTGTGGAGGAGGTTTCCCCTCGGTACCCCTTGCCATCCTTTTCCCTGAGGTGGAGTTTACTGCGGTAGATTCGATAGGCAAGAAGATACGCGTTGTCGATGGTGTCACTTGTGGTGCGAGCATCAACAATCTGCGAGCCATAAACTGTCGTGCCGAGCAGCTTGACGAAAGATTCGACTATGTCGTGTCGCGTGCTGTTACGGAGATGGCTAAGTTTATGCCGTGGGCATGGCCGCTACTACGTCGCGGTCAGCGAGGCACGCTGCCTAACGGCATTCTCTACCTCAAAGGTGGAGAGCTTGCCGAGGAGCTTGCAGCCACACGCCTAAGGTGGGATATATACGATATCGGCCGATGGTTCGACGACGAGTTCTTCGAGACCAAACGCGTTGTATATACAAAAAAGATGTAAGTCATGGAGTCAGTAGTACGCAAACTGAGTGCCGAGGAGCGAGTCCTGCTTGAACAGCGAGGCTGCCAGGCAGAGGATTGGGAGCGAGTGCTTGTAGCAGAGGATTTCACCCCCGAGCAGCTCCGCCATGTCCGCTTGGAGGGCGATATACGCATCGGCTCACGCAGCCAAATAATAGACTCTACGCTCATCAACTACCATATCGGCAACGACTGTCTTATAGACTCGGTACTTCGCATGGAGTGTCGTTCGGCGACCACCTTTGGTGAGGGTACTGAGGTGGCGGCCGTAAACGAGAATGGCGGCCGTGCGGCAACAATATATAGAGAGCTTACCGCCCAGACAGCCTACCTGATGACGATGATGCGTAACCGCCCCGAGGTTGTAGAGCGCATCAAGGGGCTTATTACGGCGAGAGCAAACGAGCATCGATCGAAGGTCGGCATCGTCGAGGATGGAGTATCAATCCTCGGAGTGCGCTTCCTTCGCGAGGTACGCGTCGAGAGCGGAGCCCGTATCGAGGGTGCATCGCTACTCGAGAATGGTACTGTTGGACACAATGCCTATGTTGGTATCGACGTGCGTGCCGAAAACTTTATCTTCGACGACCGCTCACGCATCGACTCGGCAGCGAGCATCGAGCGTTGCTTTGTAGGCGAGAACACCACCATAGCCAATAGCTTTACGGCGGTAGATACCCTGTTTTTTGCCAACTGTCACTGCGAGAATGGCGAGGCTGCATCGGTCTTTGCCGGCCCTTTTACCGTGTCGCACCATAAGTCGTCGCTACTGATCGCAGGTATCTTCTCGTTCTTCAACGCAGGTAGCGGCACTAACCAATCGAACCACCTCTTCAAGAGTGGAGCTGTACATCAGGCGGTACACCAGCGAGGCACGAAGTTCGGCAGCAGTGCCTACGTTATGGCCCCCTCAATCGAGGGAGCATTTACCGTGGTACTCGGTCGCCACACGCGACACCACGACACGCAGGATATGCCCTACTCCTATCTTATCGAGAATAGTGGCGAGACACTGCTTATGCCGGCACTATCGCTCAAAAGCTACGGTACGGTGCGAGATATTAAGAAGTGGAAAGCGCGTGACAAACGCGTTGTGCGACGCGATATCATCAACTTCGAGGAGTTTAATCCCTTCATTACGGGTAAGATGCTACGCGGCGTAGATACGCTCAACCGCCTCTACGAGTCGGACCCCGAGGCCAAGAGCTATGTCTATAACCGTACGACGATACGCAGCACCATGCTCACACGAGGCATTAAGCTATATAATAGTGCCATTGCAGCATCTCTCGGCGTAATGCTCCGCGAGGGTAACTACCGAGCCAATGCTTCGGATGGCACGGAGTGGATAGATGCAGCAGGTCAATACATATCGCTCGGTCGTGTCGAGCAGATTATGAAGGCTATAACTGACAATAACGCCTCGTTGGATGATATATCGAAGCTCTTCGGCGAGGCTGCGGCGAGCTACGATGATATGGCTGCGGCTTATGCCTACGATGTGCTTGCCGAGATGATGTGTCACGCACCAACAGAGGAGGAGATTCAGGAGATAATCGACTCCACTGAGAAAATTATAGCCCGCATGCGCGAGACTACCGAGGCAGACAGGCTGCGTGACGAGAGTCTCGATATGATGGTGGGCTACGGCTACGACTTCCGCGACGAGGAGGAGCGTAAGGCCGATTTCAGAGCAACACGATAGTTTGAAATATTTTTTACAACACAATAATAACTTAAAAACAACTACAACCATGGAGAAAGTAAAAGTTTTGATTATTGGTAGCGGCCCTGCGGGCTTTACAGCAGCTATCTACACATCACGCGCCAACCTCTCGCCTGTACTCTATGAGGGTATCGAGCCCGGAGGTCAGCTTACGACAACCACCGAGATTGAGAACTTCCCCGGCTACCCCGAGGGTATCACAGGTACAGCTATGATGGAGGATTTGAAGAAGCAGGCTCTGCGCTTTGGTGCAGATGTTCGTCGCGGTATCATCACCGATATCGACCTCTCGCAGCGACCTTTCCGTGTTAAAGTGGATCACGAGCACGAGATTGAGGCCGAGGCAGTTATCGTGAGCACAGGTGCATCTGCAAAGTACTTGGGCTTGGAGTCTGAGGCTAAGTATCGCGGTATGGGTGTCAGCGCATGCGCTACGTGCGTCGGCTTCTTCTACCGCAAGCAGGATGTCGCCGTTGTTGGCGGTGGCGATACTGCATGTGAGGAGGCAACATACCTCGCATCTATCTGCCGCAAGGTATATCTTATCGTTAGAAAGAACTACTTGCGTGCCTCTAAGGCTATGCAGGAGCGAGTATTCAACACGCCTAATATCGAGGTTCTCTTCGAGCACAACACCAAGGAGGTTCTTGGCGACGAGAATGGCGTAACAGGCGTTCGCGTGGTAAGCACTGCCGGTGAAGAGCGTACGCTCGACATCATGGGCTTCTTCCTCGCTATTGGTCACCACCCCAACGTCGAGGTATTCAAGGGTCAGTTGGAGCTCGACGAGCAGGGTTATATCAAGGTTGTTCCCGGCACATCGAAGACCTCGGTAGAGGGTGTATTTGCTGCGGGCGACGTTAAGGATCCTCACTACCGTCAGGCAATTACGGCTGCCGGCTCGGGCTGTATCGCAGCTCTCGACTGCGAGCGTTGGCTCTTGGCTCAGTAGCAGATGGGATTCAGCGTCACCATACTTGGCAACTCGTCGGCAAAGCCTACGCCCTCGGCACACCCCTCGGCGCAGGTTGTAAACCTCAACGAACAGTACTACCTCGTTGATGCCGGCGAAGGTGTTCAACAACAGCTCATAAGGCGCGGCATAAACCCGCTGCGCCTTAGGGCTGTCTTTATTTCACACCTGCACGGTGACCACTGCTACGGACTATTCCCCCTGATATCGACACTCGGACTTATGGGCCGACGCACACCCTTGGAGGTCTATGCGCCAGCTCCTATGGGCGAACTTCTGGAGCACCACCTACACTACTTCGACACGGAGCTACCCTACGAGGTAAAATGGGTAGAGGTACACACCACAGAGCACCGCGTAATCATGGAGAACAACACGTTGGAGGTGTGGAGCATACCTCTGCGCCATAGAGTTCCAACTGCGGGCTTTCACTTCCGCGAGAAGGAGCCGCAGCTGAATGTCGATAAGTGGAAGATCGAGCGTTACGGCTTAGGTATTGCGCAGATTGTTGCCGCAAAACGAGGCGAGGATATCACCCTGGAGGATGGAACGACCATTCCCAACGCTGAACTTACCTACCGCCCCTACAAGGCTCGATCGTACGCCTACCTATCGGATACGGCCTACTCGCCACGCGCCGCCGAGCGCGTAAAGGGGGCAGACTTACTCTACCACGAGACAACATACGCCCATAGCGAGGAGATGTGGGCACGCGGCCGAGGACACTCAACGACTATCGAGGCAGCAAAGATTGCCCAAAAGGGAGAGGTTGAGCGTCTGATTATCGGACACTTCTCGTCGCGCTACAAGAATCCCGAAGCCCTTGTTGAGGAGTGCCAAACAATATTTCCTAACACAATGCTTGCCGCTGAGGGCGAGACATTTATTATCGAAGAGAGAAGATGACACGCGCCGAGATACAATTTGTTCGCTCGCTTGGCGACAAGCGTAACCGCGACATGGAGCAGCTCTTTATTGCCGAGGGTAATAAACTCGTTGAGGAAATCATGGCATCGGGCCTCACGGTGCGTCGCATCTATACGACAAGGCGTGACATGAAGGGGGCAAACGTCGAGGTTATCTCTCCGCAGGAGATGGAGCGCATCTCGCAGCTTAAAAGTGCAAACGACACTCTCGCCATTGTTGAGCAGCCACAACACAAGCTCAACGTCAAGAGCCTTGGCAAGGGGCTTACTCTCGCCCTTGACGGAGTACAGAACCCGGGTAACCTCGGCACAATAGTACGTCTTGCCGATTGGTTTGGTATCGAGGATATCGTATGCTCAAAGGAGTGCGCCGACTGCTACAATCCGAAGGTCGTTCAGGCAACCATGGGGGCGATACTCCGCGTGCGCCTTCACTACACATCTAACCTCGCCGAGCTCTTAGACGACGCCTCAAAACGTGGTGTTGCCATCTATGGAACGCTCCTCGATGGCGATAATATCTACTCTCAGGAGCTTGACCAACGAGGCATTATCGTTATGGGCAACGAGGGTCGCGGTCTAAGCGAAGCTTGCCGCAAAAGCCTGACACACAAACTATTCATTCCACCCTATCCGGCCGATAGCCCAACCTCGGAGTCGCTCAATGTGGCTATGGCAACAGGTATTATCCTATCGGAATTTCGCCGCCGCAAATAGTGGCAAGAGATACCTTCGAGGAGATTTTCTATAACAATTAGCACGAAAATAGGGGTAAATTCCACTCTCACATATTATTTTATCGGCATATTGGTTGCATATTGCTCAACTTTTTGTATATTTGTAGGTTGAAATATTGTAACTATGAGCAACAAGATAAAGATTGGTATCACTCAGGGTGACACTAATGGTGTCGGCTGGGAGGTCATACTCAAAATATTTTCCGACAGCCGTATCACCGAACTCTTTACACCGGTAATCTATGGTTCGTCGGTCGCAGCATCGTTCTATCAGCGTTCGCTGAAGGATTATGAGGTTGTCCGTTTCAACCTTATAGATAGCGCAGAACGAGCACAGACTGGCAAGATAAACATGGTGGAGTGCGGCCCTAAGGAGCTGTACATCAGTGCAGGCAAGCCCTCAAAGGAGGGAGGCATAGCAGCAGCTGCGGCACTTCGTGCTGCCATTGACGACCTGAAAGAGGGTGTGATAGATGCTATGGTTACCGCACCTATCGACAAAGAGATGATTCAGAGCGAGGAGTTCCCTTACACGGGACACACCGAGTTCTTGGCTAAGGAGCTCGATGGCGAGCCTCTGATGATTATGGTCTCGGAGCTTATGCGCGTAGGTCTGACAACGATACATCTTCCGGTAGCGCAGGTAGCAACATCGCTAAGCAAGGAGCTTATCGTGAAGCGAATAGGACAGATTAACGAGTCGATGCGTCAAGATTTCGGCGTTGTGCGCCCCCGTATCGCCGTTATGGCCCTTAATCCTCACGCCGGCGATGGCGGTCTGTTAGGCCACGAGGAGAACGAGTTTATTAAGCCTGCGATTGTGGAGAGCTACGAGAGCGGTATCCTCGCCTTTGGTCCTTTTGCTGCCGACGGCTTCTTCGCCTCGGGGCAGTATAAGAACTACGACGCAGTGTTAGCGATGTACCACGATCAGGGTCTTGCCCCCTTCAAATCACTAACGCCCAACGGCGTGAACTTCACAGCCTCGCTCTCGGAAGTACGCACATCGCCCGACCACGGCGTAGCCTACGACATTGCGGGCAAGGGTATCGCCAACGAGGAGTCTATGCGCAACGCCATATATGACGCCATAGACATCGTGCGTCGCCGCAGAGAGTGGACAAAGTGGAACGAGAACCCGTTGCAGCACTTCGAGCGAGAGAAGGGTCGCGACATCTCGATTAAGGATCTGCCCGAGACAGAGCATAACGACTAATCTATTTTAGGTTTTATTTGATTATTTGACGCAGAACGATGGAAGCAGGGAGAGTAAAAGTTGTATTCAGCATAGTTCTAAGTGCTGTGCTTTTGGGTCTTGTTGTGGCAACCTGCATCAAGGAGTGGATGCCCACGGAGCCTAACGAATGGATATTGTGGGGTGCTTTGGTGGCAGTAGGCGTAATTGCAATACTCCGCATAGCATCGTTAGCAAAGCTTTTGGGCGATAAGGATAAAGAGTAACAAAGAATACAAGGAGTGCAGCTGAGTAGTAATCCGTCTCGTCATTGTGGAGCTACGAAGGCACTCAAACTATAAACACTTAAAAAAACTCAAATTATTATGGTTAAAGTAACCTTTCCCGATGGCTCGGTAAGAGAGTATGCCAAAGGGATAACTGCCTTTCAGGTGGCAGAGAGCATCAGCCCTCGTTTAGCTGCTGACTCACTTGCAGCCGAGGTAAACGGCGCAACGGTAGATATGATGCGCCCTATCGACAGTGACTGTACGATTAAATTCTTCAAGTGGGACGACGCCGAGGGTAAGCACGCCTTCTGGCACACCTCTTCACACCTCTTGGCCGAGGCTTTGGAGGCTCTCTATCCGGGCATCAAGTTTGGTATCGGTCCCGCTATTGACAACGGTTTTTACTACGATGTGGACTCGCCCGTAGCTATCACCGAGGCCGATCTTGAGACTATCGAGCAGAAGATGGTAGAGCTCTCGCGCAACAAGGAGCAGCTCGTGCGCACCGAGGTATCTAAGGCCGAGGCTCTTAAAACCTTCACCGAGAAGGGCGACCAGTACAAGGTGGAGCTAATCACCGACCTCGAGGATGGTACTATCTCGTTCTACACGAATGGTGCTTTCACCGACCTCTGTCGCGGTCCGCACATCCCCAATACAGGTTATATCAAGGCTATCAAGCTTACATCGGTAGCCGGCGCATATTGGCGCGGTAACGAGAAGAACAAGATGCTTACACGTATCTACGGCGTATCGTTCCCAAAGAAGTCGATGCTCGACGAGCACCTCGCACTCTTGGAGGAGGCTAAGAAGCGTGACCACCGTAAGCTTGGCAAGGAGCTCGAGTTGTTCATGTTCTCGCAGCGCGTAGGTCAGGGCCTTCCCATGTGGTTGCCCAAGGGCGCAGAGCTTCGCGACCGTTTGGAGCGTTTCTTGCGCCAGATACAGAAAGAGTATGGCTACCAGCAGGTTATCACACCCCATATTGGCAACAAGGATTTGTATGTCACCTCGGGACACTACGCTAAGTATGGCAAGGACTCGTTCCAGCCTATCCACACACCTTTCGAGGGCGAGGAGTATCTGCTTAAACCCATGAACTGCCCGCACCACTGCGAGATTTACCGCTCGAAACCCCGTTCGTACAAGGATCTTCCTGTACGCTTGGCCGAGTTTGGTACGGTATATCGCTACGAGCAGTCGGGTGAGTTGCACGGCTTGACACGCGTGCGCTCGTTCACTCAGGATGACGCTCACCTCTTCGTACGCCCCGACCAGCTCTTGGAGGAGTTCGAGAAGGTTATGGATATCGTGCTCTACATCTTCCGCACATTGAAGTTCGACAACTATACAGCTCAGATTTCGCTCCGCGACCCCAACAACAAGGAGAAGTATATCGGCTCGGATGAGAATTGGGAGAAGGCCGAGGCAGCGATTATCAAGGCTTGCGAAGATAAGGGTCTTAAAACTACGGTGGAGCTTGGCGAGGCTGCGTTCTATGGTCCTAAGCTCGACTTCATGGTTAAGGATGCCTTGGGTCGCAGCTGGCAGCTCGGAACAATTCAGGTGGACTACAACCTACCCGAGCGTTTCGACCTAACATACAAGGGCTCAGATGATAAGCTACACCGCCCGATTATGATTCACCGTGCACCCTTTGGCTCTATGGAGCGTTTCGTAGCCGTATTGTTGGAGCACACAGGAGGTAAGTTCCCATTGTGGCTCACCCCCGATCAGGTTGTCGTACTCCCCATCTCGGAAAAGTATAACGACTATGCCGAGGAGGTAGCACGCACACTTAACCTTCGCGACGTACGCACACAGATTGACGACCGCAACGAGAAGATCGGCCGTAAGATTCGCGATAACGAGCTTAAGCGTATCCCCTACCTGCTTATCGTAGGTGAGAAGGAGGCTGCCGAGCGTAAGGTGTCGGTACGTGCTCAGGGCGAGGGCGACAAGGGTCAGATGACTATCGAGGAGTTCGCAGCCTTTATGCAGGATATGGTAGCTAAGGAGATCGAAGCAAACAGATAAACATTAAGTCTAACTAACAACTAACTAATTTGGCAGGACAATATCCATTCCGCCCGCGCCCGCAGGTGCAGGGGAATAATCAGCAGCAGCAACAGCAGCAGCAACAGCAGCGCGACCCTCGTGGCCGTCGCCCCGTACAGGAGAACCCTAATCGCATAAACGACGAGATTACAGCTCCAACTGTGCGCGTCGTAGGCGAGAACGTAGAGCCCAACCTTGTGCTACCTATCAAGGAGGCTATACGCTTGGCCGATGAGATGGAGCTCGACCTTATCGAGATTTCGCCAAAGGCCGAGCCTCCCGTATGCCGCATTGCCGACTATCAGAAGTTCCTCTACCAGCAGAAGAAGAAGGCTAAGGAGATTAAGGCCAAGCAGGTGAAGGTTGTAATCAAGGAGATTCGTTTTGGTCCGCAGACCGACGACCACGACTACAACTTCAAGCTTAAGCATGCCGAGAACTTCCTCAAAGAGGGAGCTAAGGTTAAGGCATATGTCTTCTTCCGTGGTCGCTCTATCGTATTTAAGGAGCAGGGCGAAATCTTGCTTCTGCGCTTCGCCAACGACTTGGAGGAGTTTGGCCGCGTGGAGCTTATGCCCAAGCTCGATGGCAAGAAGATGAATATGATTCTTGCTCCCAAGTCTAAGAAGTAGGCTTGAAGAAAGTTCGCGTAAAAAGAGGGTGGTTCCGAGAACCACCCTCTTTTACTACATAAGTGAAATAGCTTAGAGCTGCAGATGCTCGACTAAAATCTTGATACCTATTGCTACGAGCACTACGCCACCTACAAAACCTGCTCTCGAGCCAAGTTTCGAACCGAAGATTCTACCTACGTATATACCCGAGGCCGATAGCAGAGCCGTGACTACACCTATAACGGCTGCTGCAACCCATATGTTCGCTCCTACAAAGGCCAAAGAGATGCCTACAGCCAACGCATCGATACTCGTAGCCACTGCCATAACGAACATCTTACGCGCCGAGAAGTCGTTATTTCCCTCCTCAGCCTCACCACGAAGCGTATCGTAAATCATCTTCAAACCGATAAATAGCAGAAGAGCAAAGGCTATCCAATGATCTATGCTACCAACTACATCGGCAAAGCTAAATCCGAGAAAGTATCCTATTATAGGCATAAGAGCCTGAAAGCCACCAAACCACAACCCGGCACTAAGGGCATGGCGCGGCCTTACCTGAGCAACAGCAATACCCTTGCCCACAGAGACCGCAAAGGCATCCATTGCTAAGCCTATGGCGATAAGTAAAATCTCAACTACCCCCATTATTCTGCTACTTATTATAGTCGTCAAGGGCGGGTGTCGCAGCACCCGACTCGTCGAAGAGCTTACCCCACTGCGGCGAGGTAGCCTCCCAAATAAACGTTCCTCGACCCATACCGTCGGGCAAGGCTCTCACGATGCGCTCGATATCGGTATAGTGGTCGCGATACTCAACGACAATTAGAGGCTTGGCATATCTTCGTACCAATGCGTTTGCATTTGCCTCCAACTCCTCCAACGTGCCGTGCCACTCGGGGTAGTACGACTGACCTATAAGGTCGTACTCTACACCATACTCAGCCATGGCGTCGAAGAAACGCTCCGACTCTTCGGCCTGACCACCGAGAGCCACATGAATCATAATCTCGGCATTTGGGGCATACTCTCTTGTAGCGCGTACGCCCTCTTTCAGCAGGCCACAAAGACCCTCAAAGGAGTGTCGCACCGAACCATAGGGCCATAACATGCCATTACTTACCTCGTTGCCCACCTGCACCATATCCGGAGCTGTGCCCTGCTCGTTAAGAGCAACAAGAACATCGCGCGTATGCTCGTAGAGGGCTACGCATACCTCGTCGTAGGAGTAGGTCTGCCATGACTGAGGCATAATCTGTTTCTGAGGGTCGGCCCAATTATCCGAGTAGTGGAAGTCGAGCAGGAAGTACATACCTGCCTCCTTGATACGCTTGGCCATCTGCAAGGTATGCTCCAAATCGCAGTAGCCATCGCGTTGCGAGTAGCCAAGCTCGGAACGGGGATTGACAAAGATTCGCAGACGGATATAGTTAAATCCGTTATCGCGAAGTATAGCCAGAGCATCGCCCTCGACACCGCCATCCGAGAAGCGCACTCCACGCGCCTCCTGCGACTGCAACCACGAAATATCTGCGCCCGTAGCGTAGGGCTTCTCGATACTTACCTGAGCCATTAGAGCAACGACTGTAAGTAGCGAACATAGCGTTAAAAGAGTCTTTTTCATAGAGTACTCAAAGGTGTGTTTATGTTGTGTTATACTTGTGCAAAGGCTTTAAGTTTTGCAATCTCCTCGGGCCATAGATCCTCGTTCGGAGTCTCCAAGATAAGAGGGATATTGTCAAAACGGCTATCCGAAGCGATATATCGGAAGCACTCCCAACCAATCTCGCCAGCACCTAACGGAGAGTGGCGATCGATACGACTGCCCAGAGGTCGCATAGCGTCGTTTAGATGCATGCCTCTCAGGTAGTTAAAGCCGACGATACGGTCGAATTCCGCAAAGCTGCTGTCGCATGCCTCCTTGGTGCGCAGGTCATAGCCCGCAGCAAACGCATGACACGTATCAAGGCATACTCCGACACGACTCTTATCCTCGACACGTTCGATAATATAGGCCAAGTGGGCAAAGTCGAAGCCGAGGTTAGAGCCCTGACCTGCTGTATTCTCAATCACAGCAGTAACACCCGAGCTACGCTCCAAAGCCATGTTTATCGACTCGGCAATGCGGTCGAGCGACCCCTCGACAGATATACGGTTGAGGTGACTACCTGGATGGAAGTTGAGGCGATCAAGACCGAGAAGTTCGCATCGACGCATCTCCTCAAAGAAGGAGTCGCGCGACTTCTGAAGGCCATCGCTATCTGGATGACCGAGATTGATAAGGTAGCTGTCGTGGGGCAGTATCTGCGCCGCCACGAAGCCTGCATCGCTCATAGCACGACGGAAGCTACCGATCTGTGCCGAGGTAAGCTGTGGCGCAAGCCACTGACGCTGGTTTTTAGTAAATAGCGCGAAGGCGGTAGCCCCGATATCTATGGCATTTTTTACAGCATTCTCCACACCACCCGATGCGCTCACATGTGCTCCTATATATTTCATATTCTATTTATTATCTATATTATTTGTAATTAAGCTCTACAAAGATAGGTATTTTTAAGAAAATATTTGTACATTTGTGCATCAATAATACTAATAGTTCTATCAACAATTATGAAACAGCTCTACACACTAACCCTGCTTGCTGCTCTTCTATTTGCTACCGAGGCTGTGGCACAGGTATCTATCGACGAGGTTGCAGCCAACCCCGAAAAGCGAGAGTTCACAAACGAAATGAAGGAGGCAGAGGTTGAAGCCGAGTACTTCTCTGAGGCAACATACCGTGCCGAGCGTCGCGCAATACGCAACGAGCGCAACACTATCGACCTATCGGCAAACCTCCACGGCTCACTCACGGCATTCAGCAAGTCGTGGCAGGCGGCGGGCGATAACGCCATAACAATCCTTGCTAACGTGAACTTCCTACACACCTTCAAGAAGGGTAAGTTCACATTGACCAACACCGCATCGGCGAAGTTCGGCTACAACAACATGAAGACTGACGTGGGCGAAGACAAGGAGAAGGGCTTATGGTTCAAAAATGTCGATGAAATAGCTATCTCGACAGCTCCACAGTGGGAGATGGCCAAGGATTGGACCTATGGTGCCAACATCAAATTCCGTACTCAGTTTGCACCGGGCTACGAGACACGTACCTCGAAGTATAACGGCGAAACACGTATCTCGAACTTTATGACCCCGGGTTACTTCGATGCATCGGTCGGTTTTACCTATAAGCTCCCCTTTGAGAAGTTCCCGTTGAAGATTAACCTTGCGCCTATCGCTATGAGTGCCACATATCGCAACGACCTATCAACATCGAAGGATTATGGTGTGGTCAAAGGTCGCTCGAAGTATGAGGGCGGTCTCTCTATTCAGCTCGATTTCGACCGCACGTGGGGTAAGGATGGATGGTTGCGCTACCGCACTACGGCCTACTCGTTCTACGGTTGGATCACCGACATCTCTTCAAAGAAGAAGTTCGTGGCAACAGCCGAGGTTCCCGAGTATAGCCATGTTGTACCTACAGTTCGTTGGGAAAATACCATCGACATCAAGGCTTCGAAGTACCTCTCGACACAGATTTACGTTCACCTCTACTACAACAAGGCCGAGATCAACAAACTTCAGGTGCAGTCGATGTTGTCAGTAGGTTTGACCTATACGTTTAAGAATAAGTAGAGCAAAGCCTATTGTAGCGAGCACACCTAAATCGAAGAATGAGAGGGGAGGGTCGCTTAGAACCCTCTTTCTCTCTTTTATCGATTGCCAGAAAGTGCACAGCATTTGCTCAATAACGCAATTATGGATAGGAACAAAAAGATTACACTTTGGGGGTTAGGCATAGTCATCGCCATAATAGCCGTATCGCTATGGCTGGGGTTGGCTATCGGGCGATATAACGGCCGCAACGAGGCACGCGCCACGATTGAGCGGCTGACCGACTATGTCATACGCAGCCAGCACGACATCGAGAACTTTAACAAGGAGATTGCGAGCCTCGAAAACTACATAGCGGGAAAGGATAAGATGATGCTCACCATAGCCCACATCCGCAGCCACTATGTCGATCCCCTATCCATAGATACTATCTACGAGAAGGCTATCCCCGCCCTACTCTCGGAACTCGACCCCCACTCGGAGTATATCCCCGCAAAACTCTACGACAAGGTAAACGAAAACCTCGAAGGGGAGTTTGATGGCATAGGCATAGTATTTAACGCAATGACCGACACCATCACCGTACTCAATGTCATACCTCAGGGCCCAAGCGATAAGGCCGGTGTGCGTGCCGGCGACCGAATAGTGCGTATCGATGGCCGCACAGTTGCCGGCGTAGGCCTCGCTCAGGACTCGATGATGCGTCTGATGCGTGGACCGCGTGGAACCAGCGTCAAACTCCATATCGAGCGCGTAGGGCACGATAAGGAGGTCGCTATTGATGTTATACGCGACGCCATAGAGCTACACAGCATCGAGACCGCCTTTATTATCGATAACAAAAACGGCATAGGCTATGTGCGCCTATCGCAGTTTGCCCGCACTACACACAAGGAGCTTAACGACGCGCTTGAAAGATTGCAGGGCGAGGGCATGCAATCTCTTATTCTCGACCTTCGTGGCAACTCGGGAGGTTTTCTCGATCAGGCAATACTTCTTGCCAATGAGTTCCTCGGAGAGGATAAGCTGATTGTCTATACCGAAGATCGTAACGGTCGTCAGCAGAGACAGTATAGCGACGGCAAAGGCAGGGCCACAACACTGCCGATAGCCATATTGGTCGATGAGACAAGTGCCTCGTCGAGCGAGATATTGGCAGGAGCTATTCAGGACAACGACCGAGGTCTGATTATCGGCCGACGCACCTTTGGCAAGGGCTTGGTGCAGTCGCAGATACCCTTCAACGATGGCTCGGCGATACGCCTCACCGTAGCACGTTACTACACCCCGACGGGTCGCTCGATTCAGAAGCCCTATACAAGTGGCGACGAGTTGTCGTACCACCTCGACATCCTCAACCGTTACAACCACCATGAACTCTTCTCGGCCGACTCGATACATTTCGACGACTCGATGAAGTTTACCACACCCGCAGGTCGCACGGTCTATGGTGGCGGAGGTATAATGCCCGACATCTTCATACCGCTCGACACCCTCGGACAGAGTAGCTACTACAAGGAGGTGTGGAATGGTAATACGCTCTATCGCTATACGCTCGACTTTACGGATCGTCATCGCGCCGATATGGAACGTATCAAGAGTCTTGCGCAACTCGACAGCCTGCTTGCAACAGTGAACCTCGTGGAGGATTTTGTGAGCTACGCCGAGCGTCACGGCGTAAAGCGCGACAATGATGGTCTTGCCGAGTCGCGCCACATCATCGAGGCGCAGATACGCGCCTACATAGGCCGAAACGCAATGGAAGACGAGTCGGGCTTCTACTACAATATTTACCCGATAGACAATGCCCTGCGACGAGCTGTCGAGGAGCTTAAAAAGAATAAATAGTATGATTAACCGTCTGTTAGGCTGGCTCTTTACGCTTGCCACATTAGCTATTATAGCCTTTGCGGTGCTCAACCGCGGAAACTACCGTTCGATGATCTTCAATTTCGAGACGCAAGCCGATAATGAGGCTGCATCGACGGAGGTCACGGCCACAGATAGCAATATATCGGAGCAGACTACGACCCTCGAAGAGGAGGCTCAGCCGATAGAAGAGGAGAGCCCCGCAGACACTCTGATAATGGTCGCGGAGTAACCGCAAAAAAATAGATGGAGGCGACTAATTACTTTTTAGTCACCTCCATCTATTTTTGTTATTAGGTTGTCAATATCTACTCTATCTCAATAGCAAAGCCACCGCCCGAAGCCATTCTAACGTCGATAACATCGCCACGGCGCACCTCGCGCTGCTCAATGCGATAATCGACAGGATAGCTATCCCAACCTGCACGCTCGCCATCGCGATATATCGTCGCAGTATAGCAACGATCCTCCTCCAAGAAGTCAAGCTCGACGCTAACCTCACGCGCCGTAGCATCGGTAATGCCTCCGACATACCATCTGTGCGATGCTCTATCCCTACGTGCAACAACGGCGTAATCGCCCACGACAGCCTCCAAGCCGCGTGTCTCGGCCCAATCGACAGGCACATTGCGGATAAAACGGAAGGCCTCGGGGTGCTCCCTGTAATTCTCCGGAAGGTCAGCAACCATCTGTATCGGGCTGTAAAATACTACATAGAGAGCGAGCTGATGCGCCAAGGTTGAGTTTACAAAGTAGCGATAGTCGTGCTCCGCATCGACACGATACTCCTCGTTTGCCGCAGCACGGTTTACCGAGTTGTGGTAGCGAACATCGAATATACCCGGAGTAAAGTCCATAGCTCCCGCCACATTTCGCGTAAAGGGCAGTGTCGGGTTGTGGTCGATGCTATTACCCGAGTTCCACGCCTGCCACTCCTGACCACGCATACCCTCGGCACTCACCAAGTTGGGATATGTGCGACATATGCCCGTGGGGTGCACCGGCTCGTGTATATCTACCGTGATACCGTACTCGGCAGCCTCGGTAACCGTCGTGTTGTAGTGATCGACCATCTCGCGGCTATTGTGCAGACGGCCCGGGATACGACCCACATAGCCCGTCTTAACCGAGCCTACGCCCTTCTCAGCGTAGTAGCGATACGAGTCGCTCATCTGAGCCTCGTAGTTCTCGACATTGGCATAGGTCTCGTGGTGACCAATAAGCATCACACCACGCTCGCGGCCATAGGCCACAATCTCGTCGATATCGAAGTCGGGATAGGGCTGTGTATAGTCGAATCTCTCGCCACGACCCCAGCCTACATTCCAACCCTCAACCAAGACACCGCCAAAGCCCGCCTCGGCAGCAAAGTCGATATAACGCTTAACATTCTCGGTAGTTGCGCAGTGCGGTGCTGCACCATCCATATCCCAAGTCGAGTTTTTGAGGTGCATCTCCCACCATACGCCGACATACTTCATCGGTCGTATCCACGATGTATCCTCCAAACGACAGGGCTCGTTGAGGTTGAGTATCATGGTCGATTCGATAAGCTTACCCGCCCTATCGCCTACGATAATTGTACGCCACGGCGTTGCAAAGGGGAGCTCGACACAGCTCTTAACCTCGCCCACCGAGGCCAAATCGCTAACAAACGCATTCTTGGCAGCATCGTAGCGTAGCGACATGGCGGGATAACGCCACAAGGCAGCCTCGTGAATGGCAATATGGGTATCATCCTCGGCAACCATAGTTACGGGGATATTTACCGCGGGATATGGTCGCTGACGCGAGACATCTCCCGAGAGAGCCATTGCCTCGGTGGTAATACCGCTCAGCGGCGTGTGCATATAGCCATACTCATCGTCGTCGTAGCTTCCTGCAACCCAATGTGCATCGTAGTCGGCAGCCATAGCAAAGGTGGTCGTCTCGTCGAGGATATTAGCCTCGCCCTCGCCCTCGATAGTGTAGCGCAGGGCAAGACCATCGTTGTAGAGACGCATATCGATAAGCAGCATATCGCCCTCGGCTGTTGCAAGTTCGGCACGCAGAGCATTGTAGTTATCGCGTATCGTAGCAAACTGACCCCACACCGTCTCCCATGTCTCATCGCAAGAGCTATGCTCGATAGAGCGTAGGCTCAGTGCCGAGCGATAATCTACTCTATCGGTTGTAATACCAAGTGGCGAGGGGGCTACAACCTCGACACCATCAAGCGAGAGTGTATAGTGCGGCTCGCCGGCCTCGTTGAGGCTGAAAGTGGCTTCAAGGCGGCCATCGGGCGACGATACTCTGTTATTTGCAGCATTGCAACCAACCATAGCAATCAGCAGCAATACAAAAAGATACCTCTTCATAAGTTTGCGGTTTTAATAGTTCTTCGGTTAATAAATCTCGGCGTTGTGGTGTTACTCCTCCCACTTAAAGACGAAGCCCGTACGCGAGGTGTTGTATATGTTTATCGTGTAGTACTCCGTGCCATCATCTCGCTTGTGCGTCGTAGTAAAGTGGCTCGACCCCGCCATGGCACGCTCCGTACCACCAAAACGACGTTCGTCGGAGTTAAAGAGCATGGTATATTTACCTGCCCAGGGCACGCAGAGCTCATAGTCGGGGATAGAGGCCGTAGGATGCCAATTAAGCACAAAGAGCACTCCTCGATGCGAATAGACCATCGTCTTGTTGTGCTCATCCATCATATGGTTGTAGGGGTAGCCATCGCCCAAAACGCCATAGCTTTTAACCACCTCGACCATAGCCTTGTCGAAATCGGCGAGGAAGGAGTAACGCAAAAATCCATTCTCGGCAAGCGACCACTGACGACGGGCGTGCTTATATGACCAGCCATTACCCTCGCGCGGGAAGTCTATCCACTCGGGATGACCAAACTCGTTGCCCATAAAGTTGAGGTAGGCCTCGCCACCCGTGGTGATTGTCATCAGACGTATCATCTTGTGCAGTGCCATGCCTCGCTCGACCATGAGGTTCTCCGAGGCACGATCCATAGCGAAGTACATCTCCTTATCCATCAGACGGAAGGCGATAGTCTTATCACCCACAAGGGCCTGGTCGTGCGACTCGGCATAGGCCACCGTACGCACCGAGGGTAGGCGATTAGTCATCACCGACCACATCTCCCAGATGTTCCAATCCTCGTCTCGCTGCTCTTTGAGGAGCTTAATCCAATAGTCGGGGATAGCCATACCCAAGCGGTAATCGAAGCCCATACCACCCTCCTCGGGCTTAACGCACGATCCGGGCATGCCGCTGACATCCTCGGCAATAGATATTGCATCGGGGCGCAAGTCGTGTATAAGCTTATTTGCCAATGTGAGATATACTATTGCATCGCGATTGACACCCTCGTCGAAGAAACGCTCGCGACAGTCGAAATCAACGTAGCCGTGGTGGTGGTACAACATCGAGGTAACGCCATCGAAACGGTAGCCGTCGAAGTGGAACTCCTCCAACCAATACTTCACGTTCGAGAGCAGGAAGTGCTCAACCTCACGCTTGCCATAATCGAAAATCATCGAGTCCCAATACTTCTGGTAACCGGCATCACCCGCCTTAGAATAGTGGTGATCCGAGCCATCCAAAGCGTTGATACCCTCGTCGTAATTCTTGACGTAGTGGGCGTGAACAAGGTCCATGATTACGGCAATGCCAAGCGCGTGGGCTCGGTCAATCAGCGAACGAAGCTCCTCGGCTGTACCGAAGCGTGACGACGGGGCAAAGAGACTCGACACGTGGTAGCCAAACGAGCCATAGTATGGATGCTCGGCAATAGCCATAAGCTGCACGGCGTTATATCCCGCAGCCTTGATACGAGGCAGTATCTCGTCACGGAACTCTACATATGTACCGACACCCTCTCTCTCCTGAGCCATGCCGACATGTGCCTCGTAGATCAGCAACTCGCCGACCTTCGGAGCACGGAAGTCATCGTGTTTCCACGCAAAGGGCCTATCGATTGTAAATTGTGCCGTGAAGTTCTTTGTCACATCATCCTGCACCACCCGCTTGGCATATGCCGGAATACGATCTCTCCAGCCATTATCTCCGTGAATATGAAGCTTGTATAGCGAGCCGTCGGTAAGTCTGTGGGCGTACATAGCATCGGGGAGGAAGATACTCCATACACCATCCCTATTACGCTGTAAACGCAGCTCGGTGCGCTGCCACGAGTTGAAGTCACCAAAGATATATACATCCTTAGCCGCAGGCAGCCACTCTCGGAACCACCAACCCTGCATCGCCTCGTCGCGCTGCCATCCGTAGTAGCGATAGCCATTGGCATAATCGGTAATAGAGCCCGCTGCCCTCTCGATATCTGCAAGGCGACTCTCATACATAGAGTGTCGGCGATTTATCTCCTCCTCAACAGGGTGCAACCACTCGTCTGCAACCACCATTGCTAATCTTTCATTCGCTTTTTTCATACTTTTTTGCGTTGGTTTGTAGCAAAGATACAAAAATATTCGTATATTTGTCCAATGTAGGAGTATAATATGACTAACAAGACTAATTTTTTATACTAATTTTATAACATCTAAAACTAATTACTATGTTCAAAGGACATCCCAAAGGTCTTTTAGCTGCGGCGCTCAGTAACATGGGCGAGCGTTTCGGCTACTACATTATGAACGCGGTACTCGTCTTGTTCCTCTGCTCGAAGTTTGGTTTGAGCGAGGAGACAAGTTCGTTGATCTACTCGTTCTTCTATGCAGGTATCTACATCTTGGCGCTTGTCGGTGGTTACATTGCCGATAAGACACAGAACTACAAGGGTACCATTATGGCAGGTTTGATGGTCATGGCATCGGGTTATGTGTTGCTCTCTATCCCTATCCTTGCCACATCTACAAACATCAGTTGGTTGTTACCCCTTACCTGCTTGGCTCTCTTCGTCATCGCCTTCGGTAACGGTCTGTTCAAGGGTAACTTGCAGGCTATCGTAGGCCAGATGTATGACAACCTCGAAGCCGAGGCTGCAAAAAATGGCGAGGAGGCATTGAAGGCCGCTAAGGATAAGCGTGACTCAGGTTTCCAGATATTCTATGTCTTCATCAACATTGGTGGTGTTATCGCCCCATTCGTAGCACCCTTGCTCCGCGAGTGGTGGTTGAAGGCTCACAACATGTTCTACGAGGCACAGCTTCCTGCTCTCTGCCACCAATATCAGGAGACAGGCGTGGTGTCGGAGAACCTCACAGCTCTTGCCGAGAAGGCGAGCATGGAGCCTGTAACCGACATGGCTACGTTCTGTGGCGACTATCTCCAAATCTTCAACGAGGGTATTCACTACTCGTTCATCGCGTCGGTAGCCGCTATGCTTATCTCGCTTACAATCTTTGTCCTCACTCGCAAGCGTTTCCCGACTCCCGCGAAGAAGGCACAGGTCGCTTCGGTTGATTATACTCCCGAGGAGCGTAAGGCAGCAGCCAAGGAGATTAAGCAGCGTATGTACGCCCTCTTCGCAGTGCTCGCTATCGCTATCTTCTTCTGGTTTGCATTCCACCAAAACGGCACGTCGCTCTCGATGTTTGCTCGTGATTTCGTGAAGTCGGATAGCGTGGCTCCCGAGGTATGGCAGGCACTCAACCCCTTCTACGTAATCGTTCTCACACCTATCGTAATGTGGGTATTTGGTGCTCTTGGTCGTCGTGGCAAGTATATCTCGACACCTCGCAAGATTGCTATCGGTATGGCTATCGCAGGTGCAGCCTATGTGTTCCTTGCTGTCTATTCATACATCATGGGTTATCCCTCAGCAACCGAGGCTCGTGCCGAGGGCGTAGTGCTCTCTGGCCCATGGGTACTCTTCGTGCTCTACTTCTTCCTTACGGTTGCCGAGCTCTTTATCTCGCCGCTCGGTCTTTCGTTCGTATCGAAGGTCGCTCCCAAGCACATGCTCGGCCTCTGCCAGGGCTTGTGGCTTGGTGCTACGGCGGTGGGTAACCTCCTACTCTGGATTGGTCCTCTTATGTACAACGCAGTACCTATCTGGATATGCTGGACAGTATTCCTCGCAGTATGCTTGATTTCGATGGGTATTATGCTGGGTATGGTTAAGTGGCTGGAGCGCGTCACCAACGCATAATTTGTTGTGAAAAGCCGCAATCTGCGGCACGAAACTTAGAACTCCGAACGGGAAATACGCTTAGTATGTCCCATCCGGAGTTCTTTCATTTCGCACCACATCTCACGACTTTTGACAACAAATTTGGTCTAACCGCTAATGGAGCGTAAAAAATCACTGCGCCTACGGCCTAAGACCATTGCAACGTCGCGGCCGACCTATCGTTGTCATCCTGAGCGGAGCGAAGCGGAGTCGAAGAAGTCGGAGGCCAAGCGGTC
>JAZNDK010000028.1:0-25405 GCA_045588005.1 Alistipes sp.
GGGGATGACTAAAAAGTAAATTTGTCATCCCCATTTTATCAGGAGGTTGAATAAAAAGATGTAGTTTTAGGCTTGCGAAGCCCGAAAAAGCGGAGTTTACTAAGCGTAAATGAGCATTTTGAGGGCGAGCGTAACGACAAAATACACTTTTTATTCAGCCTCCTCTCTTTTATTTATTACATAATATTACACATTTTTCTCTCGGCGACATCTTTTGTCGCCGAGATTACTTACCTTTGTAGTATCAAACATCCAGCAGCATGAATATCATAGACCAGATACGCAGATTAGTACGAATAGCCAACAGGGTGAGCCTCTCGAACGTAACATCGCAAGAGGAACTTATTCGCTGCGCGAGCAGCAACCTTAGCGACAACGGCAAAGAGATTACTCCGCGAACACTGCAAAGAGATTTAGACTATATAAATCAGCTGTTTAACATCCGCGTTGGCTATGATCGCAGCTTGGAAGGATATATAGTTAAAGAGCGCGGCAAGAGAGCACCTGAGTATGAGGCTTTGTTACAGAATTTCGAGCTGTTAAGTCGCATAGACAACGACGCGGTACTTATGGATTGCGTCATCTCCGAGCACAGAAGACCTCCGTTAGGTGGTTGCTTTGAGGAGATATTGGATGCTATTCGCAATTGCGAGACGATAGAGATTTGCTACGAGCACTTTCGCGACAGCTGTCGCGTATCAAAGCACACTATCCAACCCCACTTCTTGAAGGAGTCGCAACAACGCTGGTATCTGATAGGCTACAACATTGACGGGCGATTGAGGGTATATGCCTTGGAGCGAATTTCGCGTGTCGGCACTCTCCACCACTCGAAGTTCAAGCGCAAAGATATAAGGGAGACAATCAAGCTATTTGAGGATAGCTTCGGGATATGGGTCGATGACTCTATCGAGGTTGAAGAGATTGTTATCAGATACGACAAATTGGATGGCGAGTTTGTAAAGAGCATGCCTCTGCACCCCTCACAACGCATTATCGACAGCGACGCGAACTCGCTAACCATAGGCCTACGGCTGAGGATAACCAACGATTTCGTTATGGCACTACTTGCCCGCAGTCGTTCAATGGAGGTCATCGCACCCCTATCGCTACGACAAAGGGTCGAGAGCATATATAGAGAGGCATTGGAGCGTAACACAACAGAGAGATAGTCTATGTATCACCACGAACAGATAAAGGAGTTAATCCGCATAACATGGCACTATACCAGACCAATATTTTGGTCTGCCGCAATAATAACTGCCGCGATAAGCATCTATGATAGATACTTCAAACGCGAGGAGCCGAAGGTGTATGAGTCCTATTGGATAAATGCCGACGAGAGCCGAAGTGTCACCGACATCAAGTATCTGGACTACGACCGACGATTGATTATCTATCGCCCCGAGGGCCGATACGAGGGCCTGAAAGAGGATGCCGCCCCATCGGCAGAGCCCGATTTCACGGATTGGTACGACCTGTCGGACTACTACGATTTGTATGAGTATTATCACGATTAAATTACCACAATTAACACGATTAACATGACAACCATTCAGCAACAGACAATCGACGCCTTAGTGACCATGGGCTACAACTCCACAATGGTCATAGATGGGATTGGCACCCCCTCGTTTATCATGGAGGCAAAGAGAGAGGGCGAGCAGGCGGCCGTCATCAGCCTCATCGAGGAGCATACGCACAACGAGGAGTATATGCAGCAGCAAATATCTCGCGCCACACAACGAGGCTATCGCACCATTATATTGGTTGCGCGGCGAGCCAAAGTGATGGATATATTCGATGCCTTTGATTTCCACGAGAAGTATTGCGAGACATCGTTCAATTGGGTGATTTTATAAAACTAACTAATATTTATTGCATTATGGTAACACACATTATGACACCACAGGAAATAATAGATTTCAAGGACAGGTATCTAACTGAGACTAACAGAGATTATTGCACGCCCGACGAGTTGGCTGCAAGATTGAATAAGACTGGGAAAAACATAAGAGGAAAGTTGAGAACTAATGCACGTATGTTCAATGCTCAACAAGATGCAAATGGCCGATGGAAAATATATAAGTCTCCTAATTGCCGAAGGCTACAACCTACAAGCAGCAAACAAGTTGAGCATCTTGCGAATAGTAAGGTAAAGAGTAAAGTAGCAGCGAGTGATGCTAAAAGCGAAGATGTCAAAATAGGCCTTGCCCCTTGGATAGGAGAGAATCCCAAAGTTCTCATCTTAGGCTCATTGCCCGGTGATGAATCTCTGAAACAGCAGGCCTATTACGCTAATAATCTAAACTCGTTTTGGAAAATTATGCGAGAACTTTTCAACACCAATATGGAGTCAGACAATAAAAAGTTTATCACCTCTTGTGGTATTGCACTATGGGATTGTGCACATTCGGCCGAAAGGAAAGGAAGTCTAGACTCTGCTATTGTGAATAGTTCGGTTGTCGCCAACGACATTAAAGCCCTTTTATTGGAACACCCAACAATACAAACAATTATATTCAATGGCGGCAAGGCCGAAAAGTTTTATCACACGTATTGTAGTGGTATCGAGTGCGCAACTATTAGACTTATATCCACTTCGTCAGCTGCGGCAAGAAGGTTTGAAGATAAATTGAAAGAGTGGTCTATAATCACAGAATTGGTAAAATAGAGTTTCTACTTATATCACTAATGCATACAAAATCACGTTTCATAATGCGGGGATTAAAGATGATTCCCTCGATTTGACCGCAATAATAATCACACATATTTTCAAGCAGAATAAAATTCTATAATAGTTGTCATTAGATTGTTTAATAAAGTATTAGGTAGAATAGGCGACAGCTGTGAAAGCTGTCGCCTATTCTGCGATTATACAACGTATTAGCTATACAAACACATCGAGAACTACCCTGCTCTCGTTTTTGATTATCGCGTCTAAGCGCGACATATTGCGGCGCGAGAGCACAGGGCAACCGAAGCTCCCCGTGGTGGCGAGTGGCCATATCGGATAGGAGGTGGTATGCTCCCAGCCGTGAAGCACAACGCAACGCGGGCGAAGGTTAGAGTTTGTCGAATCCAAACCATCGAGCCGATAGGCCCTGCCGTAGCGACCCTCGTAACGCTCGGCAACAAGAGCACGACCAACAGAGGAGAGGTGCGAGCCATCCTCATTCGAAGTGCGGGCGTAGGCCGAGCGCACACGACTCCTCGCAGAGCCGCTGCCATGGCTTACGGGGCAGGTGAAGATAGGCCTTACGCACTCGAAGTCCCAGACGACAAATCGCCTACGCCCCGAGTGGCGCGACAAATCGACAAAGAGGGCTATCCTCGTATTGTAGCCCTCCGTGCGACAATATTCGAGCAGGCGCACAGCACGCTCCGCTACTCTACTTTGTAAACTCATCACGCAGACGTTCAACAAGTTGTGGAACGCCCACAGCTCCGCGCTCCTTGATGTGGGTCAGCGGATTACGTATAAGCGCAGTATCGGGCGAGCCGGGATCAACAAGGTAAATAGGCACTTGTCTATCGCGTACGTAGTGTACCAACGAGGCAGCCGGATATACCGCCAACGACGTGCCCACAACAACCAAAACATCGGCCTCGGCGACAATCTCACACGCCGGCTCGAACATCGGTACAGACTCGCCAAAGAAGACGATATAGGGGCGTAGGTAAGCTCCATCCTCGGCGCGGGCATCGAGACTCTGCTCCCACCCCTCGATAGGATATATAAGGTTGGGGTTACGCTCCGAGCGTAGCTTCATCAACTCGCCGTGGAGATGTAGCACACGTCGCGACCCCGCCCTCTCATGGAGGTTATCTACATTTTGGGTGATCACATCGACATCGGCCCACTCCTCCATCGAGGCAATAGCCAAGTGTCCGGCATTGGGCTCTTTAGTCAGGGACTCACGCCTACGCATATTATAGAACTCAACGACCTTTGACCTATCGCGCTGCAACGCCTCAGGGGTACAGACCTCCTCGATACGGTAGTTGGCCCACAGGCCGTCGGAGTCGCGGAAGGTGGCGATACCGCTATCGGCACTCACACCTGCTCCTGTAAATACAACGATTCTTGGTTTCATAAGCTCCAAATTTTCAGTAAAGATACGAAAAATTGGCGAAACACGGCTATAAAGCGAGATTTTTGCTTGACTATGTTTTGTAGTTAAGCTACAATATGCTACCTTTGTATCTATATATAAACTATTGACACAATGAAACGTATTCTGAAAAATGTTGGCGCATGGATCATTATCGCCATGGCCATAGGTATTGCCGTTGGTGCGGCAATGGGTCCCGAGGCATCGATGTTTAAGCCCCTCGGCGATCTCTTCATACAGCTTATCAAGATGCTGGTCGTACCCCTTGTGGTGGTATCTATCATCAGCGGCGCAGCAACCCTCGGCGAGACAAAGTCGGCAGGATTGGTCGGTGGACTCAGCATTGGTTATATGCTTGTCACAACGGCAATATCGGTTATCGTAGCCATCCTCCTTGCCGAGTTCTTCCAGCCTGGAGCTTCGCTCTCGGCAGATAGCGTGGCTGCCATAGCCTCGGCTGCCGAGGCCTCGACAACAGCGGGCGAAGCCCCAGCCATGGGCTTCTGGGATACGGTTATAGGCATGATTCCCGACAATCCCATCCGCGCCATGGCTTCGGGCGACATTCTACAAATTATCATCTTCGGTCTCTTCCTCGGTCTTGGGATCGCCGCCTTGGAGGCCGACAAGCGCACTAAGGTAGTAAATGGTCTGAACATCATCCTCGACGCGCTCATTTGGTGCATCAACAAGGTTATGTATGTCGCTCCATTAGGCGTTTTTGGTCTTATAGCCGACGCCACAGGAACTTTTGGTTTCGATATATTGATGCAGATTGCAAACATCCTATGGATAGACATTATCGCGGTGTTAATCATCGGTTTAGGTCTATATCCGCTCACCATTGTTCTCTTCGCGCGCGTGCCTATCAAGGAGTTCTTCCGCGCAATGCTCAAACCGCAGATTATATCCTTTTCGACAGCCTCATCGCTGGCGACACTTCCGGTCAATATGGAGGCCTGCGACCAGATGGGCATATCGAAGCAGACATCGGGATTTGTGCTTCCTTTGGGAGCTACTATCAACATGTCGGGTAACGCCATATATTACGGCCTTGTAGCCATCTTCTTCGCTCAGTTCTACGGTATTGAGCTCGGCATAGCCGAGTATGTAAGCATAGCTATTGTCTGTACTCTCGGAGCTATCGGTCAGGCGGGAGTTCCCGGCCCTACATTCCTTGTTGTTGCCGTCTTGGTTGCTGCGGGCATTCCTATCGAAGGACTACCTCTACTCTACGCCTTGGATCGTATCTTCGATATGATACGCACCACGCTCAATATTACGGGTGATGCTGCATGTGCAGCCGTTGTGGATAGATATGCACAATCATCGAAATAGACAATTTTTCTGTTTAGCAAAGATAAATCATAGCTAAATGATTGATAAATTGTCGTTTTGGATTATTTTTTAGAAAATTTTCTTGCAATATAAAAATATTTTTATAACTTTGCATGCAGATAAAACCTAAATTAAAATTTATTGATATGAAAACTTTGGTAGAAAACATCACCGCTCAGTATGAGGCATTTGCAACAAACGCAGCTTTGCAGGTAGAGAAGAACAACAAGGCAGCCGGCACACGCGCTCGCAAGGCCGCTTTGGAGCTCACAAAGCTACTCAAGGAGTTCCGTAAGGTATCTGTTGAGGAGGCTAAGAAATAATCGGCCTGTGCAGGTGCTTTAAGGCACAAAGAGAAACCCCGCGTTCGATTAGCACGCGGGGTTATTTTTATATATTAGACGCAGGGCTATTTCTTATAATTATATCGCACCGTACATGTTATCTTCGGTGCGAGCACTCCTTCGAGCAGCCATCGCACTGTGAAGCCTTGCCGCAGCTAAAAAACCTCCATACACGCCATACCAAGGCGATGATAACGACTACGGCTATAACCGCAACGGCAACATCCTGCCACCCTACGCCCATCATAGTATCCATAGTGTTATGTGATAAGCGATAAAGGCCATAACCCAAGCAATGCCCGTATTTAGGAGTGCCGAGCCCACAGCCCACTTCCAATTAAGTTCCGAGCCGATAGCCATAATCGTAGCAATACACGGCATATAGAGCAGCGAGAAGATAAGGAAGGCTACAGCCGAAGCTACGCTCATACCGCCGGCTATGCGCGAGCTAACCTCGGGGCTTAGGCTCTCGTCATCCTCTGGAGCAGAATCGCCCGCCTGAGCATAGAGCACATTCATCGTGCTTACGACAATCTCCTTCGCCGGAAGTCCCGATATTATCGCCACCGACGCACGCCAGCCGAAATCCATAGGCTCGAAGAGGGGTGCTGCAAACTCACCTATTTGACCCATGTACGAAAGTTCGTAGTTGGGTGCATCGGGCTCGCCATTGTGGTACTCGGGGCGAGGATAGTAGCTAAGCAGCCACACCACAATCGAGGCTATGAGGATAAGACCTCCCATCTTGCGCAGGTATTGAGCACACTTGCTCCACATATGTCTGAGCGTTGTCTTAGCCGTGGGCATACGGTATGGCGAGAGCTCCATAACAAAGGGAGCCTCCTGCTCGCGAAACATCGTAAAACGCATGACACGCGCCGTAATAAAGGCAATGATGATACTAAGCAGATAGAGCAGTAGCAGCACCGTACCGGCATGGTCGGGAAAGAAGGTTGCTGCAATCATCAAAAATATCGGCAGACGCGCACTGCACGACATGAATGGCACAACCATAATGGTTATCAGTCGCGAGGTGCGACACTCAATCGTGCGACAGGCCATGACGGCAGGCACGTTGCATCCGAAGCCCATAACAAGCGGGATAAACGACTTGCCATGCACGCCCATAAGGTGCATCACCCTATCCATGATAAAGGCGGCACGCGCCAAGTATCCCGAATCCTCCAAGAAGGAGATAAAGAGGTATAGAATCATGATATTGGGTAGGAAGACCAAGACGCTGCCGACACCACTTATCACACCATCGGCAAGCATATCGCGGAGCGGGCCTTCGCCCATAGCTCCATGAACAGCGTTGTAGAGCCAATCGACACCGCTCTCGATCCACGCCTGAGGGTATGCTCCGAGGGTAAACGTAGCGTAGAACATAAGCCACATGACACCTATGAATATAGGATAACCCCATATGCGGTGCGTAACAAGAGCGTCGAGCTTATCGCTCAGCGTATCGCGCCTATCCTCGGCAGCCTCGTAGGTCTCCCTCAACGCTCCCGAGATGAAGCCATACTTCTGGTTAGCCATAGCCGTCTCGATATCCTCGTTCAGGGCCTCCTCAACCTCTATACGCGCTCGCTCGGCCATACGCTGCCACCTATCGTAGTGCGGAGCTCCTTCAAGCAGCGAGGCGACCTCCTTGTCGCCCTCCAACATCTTCAAGGCGTAGTATCGCGGCGGGAAGTGCGCCGTTAGCTCGTCGCGGTGGGTACGCATGTCGTTATGTAGCTCCTCGATATGCTCCTCGATTATAGCTCCATAGCCGATGTGGATATGTCGCACTCGCTTGTCGCGGTTCTCATGCACAGCGATAATCGTATCGAGCAACTTATCGATACCCTCGCCCGAGGGTGCAACAACCGGAACAAACGGAACACCTATCATACCACCCAAAGCCTCGTGGTCGAACTTAGCACCACTATTTTTCAATTCGTCGTACATATTGAGAGCCACCACCATCTTAGGACTTATGTCGATAAGTTCGGTAGTGAGGTATAGGTTGCGCTCGAGGTTCGAGGCAACAACCGTATTTACAACAATATCGGGGGTATGGTCGATAAGCGTACGACGTACGTAGAGCTCCTCGGGAGAGTATGCCGATAGGGCGTATGTTCCGGGCAGGTCGATAATTTCGAGTGTATAGTCCTTGTAGCGGAGCGTGCCACGCTTGGCATCGACCGTCACACCGCTATAATTTCCCACATGCTCGCTACGCCCACACAGCGTATTGAACAGCGAGGTTTTGCCCGAGTTGGGGTTACCCACCAAAGCGACACTTACGCGCTTATGGCTGCGGTCTAAGGCTCGCTCGACAACATCCTCGCTATCGAAGAGCGATACGTCGTCATGCTCGGTATCTACTCTATTGTCGTTGGCCGACATACGCTCGGCCTCGTCGCGTGTCATGACAACAATCATCTCGGCCTCCTTGCGTCGAAGCGAGATGTCGTAGCCCATTATATGATATTCGATAGGGTCTTTGAGCGGTGCATCCAAAATGACAGTCACCTCCTGTCCGCGCACAAAGCCCATCTCCATTATACGACGGCGAAAGCCGCCATAGCCAAGCACCTTGACCACAGTAGCACTCTCACCCGTCTTTAACTCGCTTAATCTCATCTATACTAAAATATGGTATTCAGGGCACAAAGGTACTGAAAATAATCTTTTCGGTCAATCCCTAAAAATAGTGAGTGCAGAGGCAAATACCGAGTGTTTTATGGCTTTGTTTAACAACAAGACCTACTCCTTAACCTCGCCTGACGCTCTCTGGGTGTTGATTCTCATTAGCTGGCGTATCGACTGAGTCAGATGTTTGGGGTCGATATTACGCTTGATAACCGAGTTGTGAGCTATCGATATAGCTCCCGTCTCCTCCGATACGGCGATGATTATAGCGTCGGACACCTCGCTCATGCCGAGAGCTGCGCGGTGACGCATACCGTAGCTCTTGGGGACTGCCTGCTGCGTCGAGGGGAGCACACACTTGGCTGCTACAACCCTATGTCCGTCGATAACCACACCGCCATCGTGCAACGGGGCATTCTTGAAGAATATATTTTCGAGAAGTGCGGTAGATACCTTAGCATCGATGGTGATACCGCTCTCGACTACGACACCGAGGTCGTTAGTCTGCTTGATGATGATGAGGGCACCAACCTTCTGCTCACCCATCTCCTGACACGCCTGAACGATAGGTTGCAGGTCGATATCCTTCTCGTTTGAACGCTGTCGGAAATTGAAGATGCGTGTCAAGAACTCGAAACGACCCTGCTGATGACCAATAGCTTGCAGGAACTTACGAATCTCGGGCTGGAAGATAATGAGTATTGCGATAACACCGACCGAGATTATCTGTCCGAGAATGGTCGAAAGAAGCACAAGGTTGAATGTGCGCACCAATATCCAAAGCAGATAGATGACAAAGATACCTGTGATGATATAGGGAGCACTCGTACCCTTCATGGCACGATAGAGGCCATAGAAGAGCGTGGCTACGAGGAATATATCAATCCAATCGACAAAGGTAAAAGGTATAAATCCCATGCTTAGCTTAGGTTTAAGGTGTTATGCACTCATTTACGGTGCGAAAATATAAAAAATATTGCCGACTTGCAAGAGCATTTCGGCAATATTTTACATTGGGCAGCTACCTTCGTGACTATCAGCGTCAAGCAACTATCACAAGTGACGCCGCCCTATTCTCTGAGATTACTCCTCGGCCTGAGCCGCGTAGAGCTCATCGACCTTCTCGAGCAGAAGATCCGAGATGTTGAGCGTAGGATCAGCATCTACGACCGACACGGCGTTGAGCACCATCTTGTAACGCTTATCAGCGTTAATCTCGTTAAGAGCACGACGCGACAAGTCGGTAAATCTATTCATGATGACCATCTGCTCCTCGGCGAGCTGCTGCTCCTCGGCTTGTAGCGTGGCTGTCTCGGTCTGCACGCTGCTCTGGAAGGCTGTCATGCGCGACTGTATAGACTCGCCCTTACGCTGAATCTCCTCCTGCTTCTGCTGAGCGTTGAGCGTGGTAATCAGACCCTTGCTATAATCCTCCTGAAGCTTGGCTGCATCGTTCTGCAACTTGTTGTACTCGGCAGCAAGACCCTGCTCCTTCTTGGCCCACGCCTCCTGCGCAGTAACCATCTTCTGCTGGAAGGCCTGCATCTTCTCCTCGAGAAGCTTACCCTCGGCAGCATAGAGCTTGCTCGAAGCCATAACATAGTCCAAATCGACAAATACCACATCACCACTTGCAACGCACTCAACAGCAGCTACCTCAGTAGCCTCGCCACCCTCGGCTGCCACCTGCTGCTCACCACTCTCGGTAGTTGCACACGCCGTAAAGAGCGATGCCGCCAAGAGCAAAAGAACCGACTTTTTCATAATTTTTATTCTCAGTTTTAGTTAATTTTCAAAATCAGAATACAAAGGTAAGAAAATTTATTTACTTTTGTAAAAATTTTAGGATAATTTTAGACAGAGTCACTTTAATAGAGAATAATATTATGTACGAATATATTTCAGGCGCAATAGCCGAGGCGACACCCACATACGCCGTAATCGAGGCTGCGGGCGTTGGCTACATGCTCAATATATCGCTCAAAACCTACTCCGACATCGAGCATAACAAGGAGGCTAAGCTCTATGTTCACTTCGTTGTGCGCGAAGACCAACAGACACTCTTCGGCTTCAGCACCAAGATCGAGCGAGAGCTCTTCCGCCAGCTAATCAGCGTATCGGGCGTGGGAGGAAACACAGCACGCATGATACTATCGACCTACTCGCCCAACGAGCTGCAAAACATCATAGCTACGGAGAATGCCGTGCTGCTGAAAAATGTCAAGGGCCTCGGCTTGAAGACAGCTCAAAAGATTATCGTCGAGCTCTCGGGAAAGATGATAGAGCTCGGCGCATCAGAGATGATGCACCCCTCGTTCGGAGCGCGCGCCGACAATCGCAGCTACGACGAGGCTTTGGCGGCATTATCGATGCTCGGCTTCCAAAAGGCAGCCTCAGAGAAGGTACTCACAGCAGTATTCAAGGAGAACCCCGCTATAAGTGTCGAGGAGGCGATACGCACAGCCCTGAAACGTTTGTAGCAACATTCTTCTCGAAAAAAAGCTCTCGGTTGCAAAATATTTATTAAATTTGCACGATTATATATATATGAAGGCTTTGAACCATACACTTCGTCTATTTAGCTTTGTCGCTACGATGTTAATCGCCGTGTCGTGTAGCAACGAGACCGACCCCACACTAACATCGCAGCAGGAGTCTATCGTGCGCTACCTTACAGGCTCGCACCAACCCCGCCTCATCGCCGAGGCAGAGCTCGGCACGACGCTCGACGAGGAGCCGGCATACTACTCGCAGTGGGGGTTGGACCTCTTCCGTTACATCTCGACGATGTACGCCGAGGGTCGCGACTCGAAGCATACCGTAGTTAAGGGCAATAAGCTCAGTATCACCTATACGGCCTACATCTTCTCGGGCGGTAGTCCTACGGTAGATGCGATGTACGCCACAAACGACCCCGAGTCGATAGCCAAGCTCGAAGAGTCGGGTCTCAACACCGAGTACGAGTGGTCGAGCGAGCCTATGAGCTTCACACTCGGCGAGGGCGAGATACTCGGCGCATTGGAGGTAGCCTTAGAGGGGTGCAAAGAGGGCGACAGCGTGGAGGTATATCTTACCTTCGAGAACGCTTATGGCAACAACTATATCGGCAAAGTACCCGCTAAGTCGGCCGTAGTATGGTTCATAGATATTGTTAGTGCAGAATAGTAAAACGTAACTACATGAGATATTTTACAAGTTATATAGCTCTGATAATCGCTACAATGCTCGCCTCGGTGGCTTGTATCGAGGAGCCCACACCCGAGTTCAACGAGTTGGAGCAACGCTCCCTCAAAGCGTGGATCGAGCAGCACCACCCCGAGCTCAAAGATAACTATCAGGAGGATGGCGGCTACTATGTCGAGGTACTCGACGAGGGTTGCTTGGACTCGTTACCTATTGCCGGCAAGGATGTATGGTTGTGGATGGAGTTTACGGGTCGCGACCTACATGGCAACGTCTGCGAGACACGCGACTGGCTGACAGCCTACCAGCAGGGCACATTCAACGAGCATACCTACTACTCGCCGATATACCGTTTCAGTGGCGAGGAGGTCTTCACTCAACTCGAAGGCACGCACCTTGCCACCTTCAACGAGCTAAATATCGGAGGCGAGAAGTTCTCGGCACGCTACGGCACGAAGCTACGTCTATACCTCCCCTCGTCGATAGTCTCGGCAGATCAGGGTGTGACGGCCGATGGCGGTTATGAGGGTGCTTTCACCCTCGATGGCAACAAACCTATGATTGTAGATATGACGCTCTACGGCCATGTTACCAACCCCGTAGCCTACGAGGGCAACCGCGTAGATTCGTTTGCCAAGATTAACGGAGGTCTCTGCACCGAGCACCGCACAATCATCGAGGATAGCGAGGAGGATGCCGAGAAGAGTGCCCTACGCCTACGTCGCACCACACGCGGCGACGAAGATGGCGACCAGCCCACCGATAGCATCGATAAGCGTCCTTTGGAGTTCTTCGATGGTCGCTGGCATCAGCCCGTCGATACTTTGGCTCAGCTCTATGTGAACTATGCTTATACACCTAAGCAGCAACTCGACTTCAACGCCATAGGTCAGGATACGCTTATGTACCCCGGACAGAATGCCTATCACAAAGGTCCTATATATGGCTCGCAGAGTATTGCCGACATCGACCGCCGTATAAACGAGGCTCTCTTGGAGCGTTTTGGCGAGGGCATAACCATCGATGAGGTGCTTACCGCAGACTCGCTCGACGCGAAGAGCACCGCCAATATTTGGTATATTGGTCGTTTCTTGGATGGCTTCATCTTCGACACCAATATCGACGAGGTCAAGGAGATAATCTACGGCAAGGTGGAGAGCAAGGGCTCGGCTCTAAGTTTCGATACCGCCAAGCCCGAGGATAACGACTATATCATGGCGTGGAACTTCTCTATGCCGACACTGCGTCGCGGACAGTGGGCCGCAATACTTACAGTATCGACCTACGGCTATGGCATTAGCGGTGTCATAGGCTCGCACACATCGTCATCGTCGGTAAGCGACAGCTACTACGACTACCTCAACTACTACAACTACATGCAATATATGAATAACTACTACGGTTATGGATATGGTAACATGTATAATAGCGGCTACTACGGCTTCAACCCCTACTACTACGGAGCAAACTTAGGTAGCAACGAGGAGACCGAGACCGTTGTAACCACCTCGACCGAGGTCGGAGCCTACGCCCCACTACTCTTCCAAGTATTTGTCGCCAAGTAGCTTAGAGATAGGGAGGGGTAAACCAAGCAAGCGAGGAAGAAGGGAAGAGAGATATAATTAGCCGATAGATTAGATAGGGAGATTATTGATAGATAATACCCACCTATGCCTGTTCATGGTATGGGTGGGTAGTTTTTGTGTATTTGTTGGTATAGCTTCGCTTATTGGGTATTTGGGGGTAGTTGTCGGTACGGCCTGCGACCTTGATGGGTTTTGTGGGTTACATGGGTTACATGGGTTACATGGGAGTATGCCTATCTGACCTATTTGACCCACCTGACCCATCTGACCTATCTGACCTATCTGACCTATCTGACCCATCTGACCCACCTGACCTATAAATGATAGAGAGGCTGAGAATGACCCTTTTTCACTCCAAATTTGGTGTCAAAAGGTAGTAGATGCTGCACCGATAAAGAAGTTGGGTTGGATGGGACATACTATGCGTATTTCCCATTCAGCCCAACGATTGAGGTGCAGCAGATGCTGCCTTTTCACAACAAATTACATGCTGCCGACGGCTAATAATATCATACCTATAAGTATTAGTAGCATATCTACAAACTTGGCGCGAAGATTCTTCTCGCCAAAGAGTAGCGCACCACAGAGGAACGAAACGACAACCGACGAACGACGTATCATAGCCACCACAGCAATCATCGAGCCCTCGGCATCCAAAGCATGATAGTAGCATAGGTCGGCAGCAGCGACAAAGAGCGTGATAAGAGGTATGCTCCACCGCCACTCGAAGTGCTCAGCAGCACGCTTCGGAAACCACACGACAGCAGCTATAAGGGTCATCATAGCGAGCTGATATACTCCGAACCAGCTCTGCACAAAGAGGGGTGAAAGACCGCACGACGAGATGATAAACTTATCGTACAAACCGCTCACTGCGCCGAGCAGCATGGCGGCAAAGAGAGCCCACACATGACGGTTACGCACAAAATCGATGCTCTCGCGTCGCCCGGCACGGCTGAGCAGATAGAGCGACACGACGGTAAGTGCCACGCCACCCCACTGCCACAGATTCAGTCGCTCACCAAAGAGGAGCATAGCACCCAGAAGCACCACAACGGGGCGCGTTGCATTGACCGGCCCGACAATAGTCAGCGGCAGATGTTTAATGGCGTAATAGCCAAAGAGCCACGACGAGAGGGTTATGGCGGCCTTGGTGGCTACCAACAGATGGTCGCCAAGCGGGCGACACATACCCTCGGTTATCCCTTCGTCGATGAGACCCAACGAGAGCTCCGCATCGAGGATTAGAGGAAGGAAGAGGAGCGTTGCAAAGAGCGTATTGAGCCACAACACCACAACCACGGCATTGCCGGCCAACGACCTCTTCTTAGCCACATCGTAGAGGCCGAGAAGCAGAGCCGAGAGGAATGCCGCACCTACCCACATAGTCGGTGTTAGTAGATAAGGAGGTTAGCAATAAGAGATACAGCCAACGACATGCTTGCCAAGGCGTTAAGCGTGCCGAAGGCTATGCCGATATTTCGCTGGCGCGTAGGTGTCACGAGGATATGCTCCAATGCAAGGATAGCCCCGAAGAGCACCACGCCGAGATATAGCAACCACGATTGGGGCTGATACGAGGCAAAAAGTATCAGCAGACCGACACTTGCGAGGTGCAGGAGCGCACTTATAAGAAGCGATGTTCGCGCCGAGAAGTGCGACGGCACAGAGTGCAGGCCACGCTCTCTGTCGAACGAGGCATCCTGCAAGGCGTAGATGATATCGAAGCCGCTACACCATGTCATAACCACCAAAGCCAATAGCCAGCACTCCACATCGGCCCTTCCCGTAACGGCCATAAATGCGCCGACAGGAGCTATGCCGAGCGAGATACCGAGCACGATATGTGCAAGGGCTGTGAAACGCTTGCAATAGCTATAAAAGCAGACTATAAAGAGTGCCACAGGGGAGAGCCAACCACACAGAGGGTTAATCGTAGCCGCAACAGCTATAAACATCAGGGCATTGACAACGACAAAGGTTATAGCACCGCGCGGCGAGACAACACCCGAGGGTATCTCGCGCCCTGCGGTGCGCGGATTGGCAGCATCGATATCCCTATCGGCCCAACGATTGAAGCCCATAGCCACATTACGGGCAAAGACCATACAGGCTACAACCTGCAGTAGTAGCAGCCACAAGCCGCCCTCCACAGGGTTATTAACCACGGCGTAGCAGAACGACAATAGAGCAAAAGGCATAGCGAAGATCGTATGCGAGAACTTCACCATGCGTAGATAGTCGGAGATACGGCTCATAGCACCTATGTATTACTTATTAAATTCCCTCTCGAGCACCTCGACAAGCCACGAAGGAACGCGCTGGGGGCGACGTGTCTGCTTATCGATAAAGCCGAGTGTCGTAGAGCCCGTAGCTATATCGCGGCCATCCTCGCCACGAATCTCATACTTGAAGGTCATACGCGCCATAGGCATATCCTCGACAATGGCACGCACAGTGATAAGCTCGTCATAGTAGGCAGGCATCTTATAGTGTACCTGTACATCGACAATAGGCATCATAACGCCACGACGCTCCATCTCGGCATAGGTAAGACCCGCCGCACGCAACCACTCGGTACGAGCAACCTCGAAGAACTTGATATAGTTCGAGTGATGGACAATACCCATCTGATCGGTGTGGTGATACTCCACACGAATCTGTGCATCGAAACTCTTCATAGCATCACAAAATTAACGTATGCGGTCAAGCGAGCGCACAAGCTTCTCATCCTTGAATATTGCACGCGCAGCCAAATAGGTGAAGAGCATAGCCACGATAGGCATGGGAGCACCCCAGCCGAACTGACGGTGGCCAATCTCGACACCATCGAAGGCATTGGCTACCGTGAGCCAATAGTATATTGCGATGAAGGACAACGAGCCGACAAGAAGCACCATCTCGGCAGCACATAGGCGCATCTGCGCAAGACGTCGCTTAAAGAGGAAGATGGTAACAAACGGCAAAAGAGTAGCCGCAGCAAGGATTATACCCATCCACATTGTCGTCTGGCTCTCGCCACCACCCGCAAGAGTGAATGCCGTGAGAGTGAAGTCGGTATCGCCAACAGTAAAGATTGCAATAGGCGCAAAAAGTGTAACGGCCATAAGTGCCACAACGCACAAGAGATAGAGTGTTTGTATTCGCTGTATCATAACTTTTATGGTTTAATTCATTGGTTTTTCAATATATTATTCGTCAATACGACTATCCACAAGGTAGAGGTTGCGCTCGGCCGAGCGACGGTTAATCATCTCACCGAGGAATCCTGCCATGAAGAGCTGCACACCGCAGACAATGGCCGTAAGTGCGAGGTAGAAGAGCGGCTGGTTGGTGAGCGGAGCTCCGAGCGTGAACTTCTCGACAATAATCCACACTACGGCAATAAATCCCGCGAGGAACATCAGCGTACCAAGCCCGCCAAAGAGATACATGGGCGAGCGACCAAACCTCGACATGAACGATACGGTGATAAGGTCGATATACCCTTTGAGCATGCGCTCCCAGCCAAACTTCGAGACTCCATACTTACGTTCGTGATGCTCGACAACCTTCTCGCCGATACGCTTGAAACCCGCATGCTTAGCCAACAACGGAATGTAGCGGTGCATCTCGCCATAGACCTCGATAGACTTAACCACACGACGGCGATAGGCTTTAAGGCCGCAATTGAAATCGTGCAGACAAATACCCGAAGCGAGGCGCACTGTGAAGTTGAAGAACTTACTCGGCCACCTCTTGCCTATGGGGTCGTGACGCTTACGCTTCCAGCCCGAGACCATATCGAAGCCATCCTCCAAAATCATGCGTAGCATCGCGGGAATCTCGTCGGGCGAGTCTTGAAGGTCTGCATCCATGGTAAAGACCACCTCGCCACGCGCCATATCGAAACCGGCATATAGAGCTGCCGACTTACCATAGTTGCGCACAAAGCTTAGAGCGCGTATTGCCGCATATCTCTTTTTTAGCTCGCACACAACGCTCCACGACCCATCGGTAGAGCCATCATCGACCATTATAACCTCGTAGCTAAGCCTATTATCGCAGGCCACACGGTCGATCCACGCCACCAACTCGGGGAGCGACTCCGCCTCGTTATATAGTGGTACGACGACCGATATATCCACAATCTTATCCATTACTCCTCATCGTTGATACGGTGGGTGGGCTCGCGACGCACCATCGATGCGGTGAGAAGAGCCACAATGCCACCAAATATTATATAGTTATTCGTTGCCGAGAGTACATAGTCGATAATCGTGGGCTGCTCGGCAGAGCGCAACGACGACACCATCTGCTCGAACATCGAGTTATACCCTGCAGCCATACCCGCCGATGAGACCATACTACGCATCTCGTCGATACGGCCGATGATACCCGCAACATAGCTCTCGTAGCCAACAGCCGAGATAAAGAGCATGTTGGCAACGCCCACGACAACACCCGTGAGCAACGACACCAGAAGCATATAGGCAAACGCCTGCGAGAAGCCAAAGCCCTCGGCCGGATCGGTTGCCGCAGCACGACGCTTAGCCATGCGGTAGAGCGAGACGACAAAGAGTACAGCCACGGCACACCACTCCACAAAATAGACCACCGACGCCGTGGGCAGAGCCATAGAGCTACAACCCATAATATACTGCTCGGCGACCATCGAGAGCGACATCACCAAGCCGAGCAGAGCTCCCGAACGAAGCACATCCTGCCAAAATCCACTATTATTCATACCTTATACTTTGTTTTCGTTTATAGTTATCTACCTCACGCCCCATCGTGCAAGAGCTCGGTGGTAGGCCGCAGCATTACGCTCGTGCTCGCGGTGTGTTCGCGCAAAGTTATGTTGTCCATCCATCTCGGGGCGAGCACAGAAATAGTAGTAGTCGTGCTCCTCGAAGCCTAATACCGCATCTATTGCTGCCATATCGGGCATTGCGATAGGCGTGGGCGGCAGACCCGCATAGAGGTAGGTGTTGTATGGCGAATCCACCTCCAAATGGCGATAGAGGATACGTTTGAGCGAGGGGTCGCCAACAGCATACTTCACCGTAGGGTCGGCTTGCAGAGGCATACCTCGGCGCAAACGGTTGATATAGACGCCCGCAATACGCGGCATCTCAGCCTTATAGGCAGTCTCCTCGTGTACGATTGAGGCGAGCGTCATAACCTCATAGGGGCTTAGACCCGCCCTCTCGAGTTGTGCCTTACGCGCCTCATTACGCCAAAAGGCATCGCTCTCCCTCTTCATGCGCAAGACAAGCTCCTCGCCACTGATATCGGAATATACCTCGTAGGTGTTGGGCAGAAATATCGAGAACATAGCCTCGGCACTATCAAAGCCGAGCTTTGCGATAAGCTCCTCGCTGCGAAGTGCCGCAAGTATTGCCACTGAGTCGGCATCGACCTGCGCTGCCACCTTACCCGCCAAAATCTCGGGGGTACGCGCCCTATTTATCGTAAGGCGCACCGTGCCGTTGTTACCGAACTTCAAGCTACGGGCAACATCGATAACCGACATACCCTTCTCGAAGGTGTAGTTACCGGCATCGATACCGCGCACGAGGTTGATGCGGCGAGCATAAAGAGAGAAGGCTATATCGTGCGAGATAAGCTCCTTGACACTCGACATATGCTCTTCGTAGCCATCCTCGGCCAAGAGGGTCACACTGCATCGCTCATCGACCGCCGAGCCATAGAACGCCACATAGAGCCACACGCCCGCAACTATCACGAGCAGAGCACCTAACGAGCATATATAAATAATTTTCTTACGCATTTACTCCATTTTTTTTGCAAAGATACATTTTTTTTGTACTTTTGCACCCGGGTAAGTCTTATACGACCAGCTCCTACAGAACTCCCCCAGGCGAGGAATCGAGCAAGGGTATGTGGTTGTAGCGGTGCGATATAAGTAGCTTACCCTATTTTTTTTTAATGTGATAGCGGTGCATCTACGGCCGCTAACGAATTATCTCAGCAATGGGCAGTACGATTACCTCAAACGCCCTACCTCAGCCCACAAATCAACAGATAACCAGCCACTGCCGATAATATCATACCAACGCCATAGGCTGCAACTACCCTACCTCCCGTGCGCTGCACAAGGCTGCTAAACACCTTGTAGCCCCACCACAAGTACCACACCGTGACGATGGCTATAAGCAGCGTAACAACAACCGAGTAGGCCATCTCGCGCTCGAAAGCCGAAGCTATATCATTCATATATAGAGCATAGTCCAAGCGATGGTCAAATAGTGCCGGCAAGAGGAGCAGTGTCGAAGGCCAATGGGCATAGAGCATACGCCCAAAGAGCTCGACAAGAGGTGTATCCCTTCGACAGAGAAGCGATACGACATATAGCGGCAAGGTAGCTACAACCCAGATCGCAGCATTTATCGCAACATGCTGCCACAGAGGCTTATATGCAACAATATCGTAGCCCAAAATAGTAACAGGCATAAGGCGGTAGTACCACCCTACTATTGCTGCCACAATAAGCCACGCCACACCCCACATAAGGGCATTGCTTGGCGAGATACGGTGCGGAGCTACAACACCGCGTCGTACCCGACCCTTACCCTTAACGCCTCGTTCTTCCACACTCATATTTCGATACGTATTAGCTCCTTAGAAGGTCATCTTCAAGCCGGCCATAAAGCCGATACCATTGCGGTAGTAGTAGGCATAGTCGTAGATTGCCGATAGGCCCTTGCGATTGAGAAGGTTATAGCCATCGGCATATATCTCCAAGCCCTCGGTGATGATAAGGCTTGTACCGGCACGCAAATCGACATTGACAGGTGCAACAAAGCGACCATCCACGCTGCTGAGGTCGCGCCACTCTCTGCGACCGATAACATCACTCTCGACATATATCTTCCAGCGGTTGAGCTTATACTCAATGATAGCATCGACCATAAAGCGGGGGTCACTCGCCACATAGGCCACGTCGTGCTTGTCGCTGCGATAGTGGAAACCTACACCAATGAGTAGGTTACCCACAGGTCGGCACTCCAACTCTGCACCAGCAACAAGGCGGTTATTGGCAGCAGCCTCGACACCAAAGATACCCGGCGTGGGGATATACCAGAAGAGCGCATCGCGCATAAAGCTGCCTCCGACATAGGCCCGATAAGCGAAGCGAGAAGCTCCGACAACACCCATAAAGCCCGCCGTGAGGTTGTAGCTACGCGTATTGGGCATAGTGCTCAGAGTCTGCTCCATGTGTCGGAAGTCCATATATGGATTTATCGCATAGAGTGCCGCTACGCCATTCTGACTAACCTCGGTATCGAACGAGATATATGGTGTGAGGGCAGCCTTGCGTATATCTATAACTACCTTAGCCTTAGGAGTGAAGATATGCGAGGCGAACTCCCTGCCACGCACCTTGTCGTAGAGGTAACCTAAGCCGAGCTCCAAATCGACGATACCTATCTTACGGGCATAACCCAAATCTGCGCCAAAACGCACATTGCTATAGTCGAGCGATACATTGCCACCCCACATATCGTAGTGAGCAGCCAAACGAATGGCATTCTTGCCAAAGTCGCGACCCAACTCCACAGCACCACCGCAGTTATACTCGCCCACATGCTTGGTCTGCTCGTCGATAGCCATAGGCATATGTGCCCAATAGTCACCATGCACCTCCAACGAGAAGTTCAGGCGGCTGAGATCCGAGAAGTCGTCGCCAAAGCGCAACGATAGGCCTCCATTGCCAAAGTGATGACGAAAAGCGGTGTCGCCAAGCTCGGCATAACGGTTGTATATGTCGTAGTTGCCACCAAGCTTAAACTCGAAGAGCTTGCGACCGGCAAAAGCACCTCCATAGAGCATTACCCCGTTTCGTATATCGTAGCTCTCGGAAACAAGGCGCGTAACACCCTCGGCACTCTGCTTCGGCGAGTAGCTTCCATCGTGATTAAGGCCTATACCAAAGTAGCCCACTCGGCTATTCTGCGTTGCATAGCGCAGCTGTAAGTCGCTGCCGAGCGGAGCACCAGCACCTATACGCAAGTAACCACGACGTGCTCGGTTATAGTCCCAATAGGTCGCCGACACGGGGTCGAAGTTGTGCGATTCGAGCTTTATGCCCCACGTCTCGGGCTTCACATCGTACTCTATATCGACATCCATTGTCGGAGTGTCGTGCATCGTGGTAGGCGCGAGCAGCTTACGCGCGGGAGTAACCTCGGGGCGGTAGATCGACGTAACCTCGACACGCTTGCTCTCCTGCGCAACAGTTGTAGCTGCGGGGAGAAGGAGAGCCACGAGGGCCAGCAGAGTTATTCTTTGCAGATATTTCATATTTATCTCGTTTTTCAAATCTTTAAGGTTAGGTATATTTCAACAGGCCTACAACTCGGCAATGCGCTTGCGTGCCTCCTCGACGATGCCGTCACTCTTCAACGAGTAGCCATCGACGATACTCTGATAGGTTGCTCGTGCCTGGAAGATGTTATCCCTCTTCACAAGGATATCGCCGAGCAATAGGAAGGCCTTAGCCTGCCAATACATCGAGCCACACTCACCCATATCGTACACCATCTGCTCGACAGAGGCGTAGTCGCCCTCGTCGTACTTCGCGGCAAGGAGGTGGTAGTATGCCTCGGCTCCCTCCTCGGTTGTTCTATCCGTGGCCAAGTCGGCATATAACTCCGCAGCCTCGCCACTTATGCCTCGCGACACCAAGATACGCGCCTTGTGCAGCTTCGCCTGACGCTTGGCCCACGGCGTAGCGTCGGCCATAGCTACGATATAGTCGCACATAGGCTCGACAACGGTGTTATCCTCGCTGAGCAACGCTGCATCGACATAGCCCTCCGAAGCATCACGACGCACCGCCGCGTCGGTAGCCTCGCCACACAACAGGCGGTAGGCCTCGGCCGAGCGACGATAGTCGCCCTCGTCGCAAGCCATAGGAGCCATAACCTTCAACACTCGCTCGCGATACTGCGTAGAGCCATGACCCAAGAGCTCCTCCATAGCCTCGATAGCTGCCCCATTCTCGCCCGCCTGAATACGGCAGTCGATAAGGTAGAAGAGTGCCTCGCTGCGATTGAAGCCGCTCTCGAAGTTTTGAAGATAGCTATCCAACTTCTCGCGAGCACTATCGTAGTTACCCTCCAAGAATGCCGTTCGCGCCACAGCAAAGGTGAGCGAGTCACGCACAGCGACACCCATATCGCTCTGCACGCCACTGCGCTCGGCATAGTTGAAGTAGGCATCGACATTACCCTCGGCAACATATATCTCGCGGATACCTCGCATAGCCTCCATGGCGGCCGACGAGAGAGGGTCGTAGGCTACGACCTCCTCGTAGCAACGACGAGCATCCGAGGGGCGTTCGAGGTTGTAGTAGGCCAAGCCCAACTCCGAGAGAGCCGTGATATAGTAGGGCGACGAGGGATTCTCATCGACAAACTGCTGCAACGACTCTGCACCCTCGGCAAAACGCTCCGAGGTGATATAGGTGTGTCCGAGCTCGTACCACGCATCGTCGGTATAGTCGCTATCGTTGCGGCCTACAATAGCCGTAAGACGCTCTATCTTGCTTGTCGTACGACCCTCGATACCATCCATTATCGCTAACTGATAGTCGGCATAGTTGCGCTCGACGCTGGTCGCCTTAGCCACCACATTGTAGGCCTTGCGGGCCTGCTTAAAGTCGCGCATAGCGTAGTGCGCATCGCCCAAACGGCTGAGAGCGTCGTAAAGATAGCTGTCGCGCGAGTTATACGAGCGTGAGAAGATATCGAACGATTTTGCAGCCTTAGCCATATCGCCCTCGCTGAATGCCACATAGCCCATACCATAGTTTGCAAAGGCATATTCCGCCTCACTCTTGGGAGCGCGACGCAGGTAGGCCTCGTAGTACTGTCCTGCGCGACGCATCTCGCCCTTAGCCGCCGCAACCTCGCCCTGCCAATAGAGCGTGAGTGCGTTATACTTGGGCGTAAGACCTATCTCGGCAGCTACGTCAAGGAGCTCCTCGGCCTTATCCAGATAGCCAAGCTTCACAGCCTCGACAGCACAGAAGAGCGCGACCTTCTGATGTGCAGCACGCAACTCGCGGTCGGGGTTGGAAAACTCGCTAAGTGCTACATAGGCAGCAATATAGTTCTTCGAATTGTAGTACGAGGCGATAAGCATCTGCTTAACCTCGGTCTCGTGCTCCGAACCAGGATAGCGCGAGAGATAGTCGTTGAGGATATTTACAGCCTCGTTGAAACGGCCACCGCCAAGCTCATACTTCAATCGGCCATAGTTTAGCAGAGCCTCACGAGCGATATTATCGTCGAAGCCCTCGCCCGAAGCCATGGCAAAAGCATCGGCGGCATGACTCTTATCGCCACTGCGCAGGTAGCAGTCGCCCAGATGGTACGATGCATTCTGCGTGAGCTTATCGGCAGCACCGCAGACACGCTTCAACGGCTCGACAGCATCGTTATAGCGGCCAAGACGATAGAGCGAGTAACCTCGAATATAGTGCTCCTGACGGCCATACTTCTCGGCCGGATACTCTCCGATATATCTCAAAGCCTGAGCATAATCCTCCATAACGAAGTACGACTCGGCAATGATACGCACCAAATCGTCGCGCACATCCAACGACACCGTTTCGAGGAGCTTCTCGCCTCCCGAAATGACGTTCTTATATTTACCCTCGCGGTAGTCTATCTGCATCATGTAGAAGGGGATAAGTCGTCGATATGAGTCGTGGCTGCGCAACGATGCAAAGCCCTCACGCGCCTCCTGATTGCGACCCTCGATATAGTCCAAATAGGAGATAAAGTATTGGGCATGGGGTCTGTAGAGGCTTCTATTCGAGATACGCTCAAAACAGGCAAGAGCCTCGTCGTGGCGGTTCTCCATAAAGAGGATATATCCCATACGAATATCGTAACGCGCCTTCTGTTGCTTATCCAGAGCGTTGTAGTTTACCTGCTCCAAGACCTCGCGTGCCTTCTCGGGCTGGCGTCTATCGGCATAGAAAGTGCCAAGCAGATAGCGCATGGCGTTGGTATAGGGGCTCGCGGGATACTTATCGATGTAGTCAATCATCATGCTCTCGGCATCCTTATCGCCAAGACCTATGGCGCAACGCACCCTTTGGTAGTCGGCCCACTCCTGCTCGAAGTGGTTTCGGGTAGAATCTAATTCATCGACAAAGTTGTCCAAGTCGAGGAGAGCATCCGACCAACGCCCTCTGAACAACATATCCTCGATACGTTCCATATTGTCGTGCAGCTCTACAACCTGAGCTGTGACAGGAGTACTCATCATGCTCGAGCCAACAAAGGCGGCAAGAGCAACTGCTATTTCTATAATTCGGTTTCTCATACGCGTACACATAATATAGGGCAAAGATACACTTTTTCCGCGAATATATCCACACAAAGGAACGATTATTGTCATAAAAAGAGCATATAAACCAAATCTTTCACATATGACAATAAAAATTACACTGCAAATGAACGGCGACCACACCTTCACGGCTACCGACGGCAGCTCGCCTACGACGCTCAACCCCAAGGCTCTGATGCTCTACGCCACGGCCGACTGCGCAGGTCGCACCATTGTATCGCTACTCAAAGATAATGTTGCGGCACTATCGCTCTTGGAGGTCGAGGTCGAGGGGCGTCTATCGACACCTTCGCTCGTTGCCGAGAGCCAATTTACGCACCTCAACATCATCTATCGCGCCGAGTGCAACACGCTCAAAGAGCAGATGGTGGTAAGCCGTGCGATAAACCTCGCCCACGACAAGTACTGCGGCCTTGTGCAGATGATGCGTCGCGTAGCACCTCTCTCGCACGAGACAAGCATTGTGACGACAAACGAGGTGGTAGCATAGCTGCTTATGCCACGTATGCTTCGATAGGGAGGGTCGGCTAAAAGTGATTAGCCGGCCCTCTATGCTGAGATAATTTGTTAGCAGAAGGTTACTACCTCCATCAGTGACAGGCCCGCTTTGTTGTTAAGCGGTAGGCCCCTTTGTTGTTAGAAGGGGTTAGCTGTGGTGGATGCTCGAAGTATGAAAAAGCGGAGTTTACTTTGACGTAAATGAGCATTTTTCAGACGAGGCAGACGCTGCAGATGACCCCTTATCACATCAAAGAACACCTCAATCAGCGGTAGGCACCTTTGTTGTTAGAAGGGGTTAGATTTGAGTTCGATTAAGATATTGACTCGG